>NZ_JAIWPJ010000003.1:333520-667040 GCF_020515625.1 Natrinema amylolyticum | reverse complement strand
GTCCACGTTCGATGACGCTGGTCGGATGACCAAGCGGGCGTCACCGAACTACCAAGGCTAACATCAGATCCCATCTGTACGGCGGACCGCAGGGGTGGAATCCTCATCTCTTGCGGATGTATTCGTACTCCCTCTGGGGTACATAACCCCTTTGGATCGGAACCATCCAGGCTGGCGGAGTGCACCACGCACGCCGCCTCCTTCTTCGTATATAATCACAATCGCTGATTACTACTTAAGGCCTACGAACCAGAGGTCCAAAGATAGGTAGTAACACACAACGACAGGACAGTATTGTCATCTCAATTGTAGCGATTGCAAGCCTACCCCTGTTGGACGCTACTGAAGGAATATTCGTCCGACTCTATCTTTTCGTAGATTTATTGCTAACAGCGTTACGTCCCCCTATAGTTTGTCCAATTCCGTCGTTCTAAACTGGAGATGGGTAGAGAAACAGACGATCGGATGACTAATTTCTCGGCCAATAGTCATCAAATATCATAGTCGCGAAGCCAATAAGGTCATGGGCCCTGACGGATTCGAACCATCGACCACTCGGTTATGAGCCGAGCGCTCTAACCAGACTGAGCTAAGGGCCCGTCAATCGGGAAAAATCGTGCGTGCTAATTAACGTTTGCTGTCCGGTCCGCTCGAGAAAACGGACGGACGACGCCTATGCAGTCAGCGCCTCACGCTCCTCCTCACTCAGTTCGGCTTCGAGTTCGGCCTCGCTGTGAGATTTGAGGACATCCTCGCGCTCCTCGGCCTCGAGGTCGGAGACGGATTCGAAGTGGTGGCACATAGCGTTCGGAATAACGCGCTCGCGTTCAATGAAGGCTGGCACAGGCGATCTGACTGGTCGCATTACTGTCTCGAAGCGCTCGATGTGCGGACCTGAGATCGGCTCGTATCGATGCTTACTCCTCCTGATACTCCGCGAGCGTCTGATCTGTCGTTCCGGTCCGGTGACGCGTCGCCAGTCCCGCGAGGTGTGGCGTCTCGGGGACGATCAGCTCCTCGCAGGCGGTTTGGCAGGCGCTTTTGCTCCCGGGCAGGCAGAAAACGGGCGTATCGACGGCGATTCCTGCCGTCGCGCGCGAGGCCATCGCTCGCGTTCCGACTTCGTCCCAAGAGAGCGAGCGGAACAACTCGCCGAAGCCCGGCAGCTCCCGCTCGAACAGGGATGATGTTGCCTCGGGGGAGACGTCGTCGACGGTGACACCGGTACCGCCGGTGGTACAGACGACGTCGATATCCTGACGCGCGACGAGACCCCTGACGGCGGTCCGGATGGCCGAATAGTCATCCCGGACCAGTGATCGCTCCCGAACCTCGTGGCCCGCGGCCTCGAAACAGTTCTGAATGGTATCCCCGCCCGGATCGTCCGGGTCGTCTTCGCCCGCGCGCGAGCTCGAGACGGTGACGATCCCGACGTAGAGCGGATCGATGATGTCGTGACCGTGATCGTCGGTACTCCGTCGATCGTCGCTATCGCTGGTCATGCATTCACGTCACTGGCGGAGCACGATAATCCCTCCCCCGACTGGCCGAGAGAGACGCGGCGATTCCGCCCGGCCGTCGTCAATCGCGGACCGAAGGTAACTATGACTGCAGGCTGCCCTCGGGTCGTCTACATATTCGGGCTGCAAAGGATACTACGAGTAGTATATTACTTCTGGTACCGTAAATCAGGAAGAAGCGCCGAAGCCAGGACTCGAACCTGGGACAACCTCGTTAACAGCGAGGTGCTCTACCATCTGAGCTACTTCGGCTCATCCTCTGGTAGTCGGGTGTATTTAATAGGACTTTCGTTTTGCCTGCATCGGGTTCGATACTCTTTCACGCACTGCTCGAGTACGCACACCCAATGAGCGAGGAGGAGGGCGACGGCGTTGACCGCAGTTCCACGAGCAGTCAGCGCAGGTCCCGCGCTGACGAGGGTGACGAGTTCGACGAGCGAGACGGTGATCGCGACTTCGAGCGGGTTGTCACCGAGATTCGCGATCGCGTCGATCCGGACGAAGACGAACGGACGCGGCTCCGCGAGGTCGCCGAGCGGCTCATGGACCGGGCCGAAACGGTGGCGAGGGAGCTGTGTTCCGACGCCGACGTCTTGCAGGTCGGCTCGACCGCCCGCGACACGTGGATCAGCGGCGACCGTGATATCGACATCTTCGTTCGCTTTCCGCCGGCGCTCGACCGCGAAACGTTAGAGGAGTACGGCCTCGAGGTCGGTCACGCGACGCTGCCCGAGGGCCACGAGGAGTACGCCGAACATCCCTACGTCAAAGGCGAAATCGAGGGGTTCGACATCGACATCGTGCCCTGTTTTCGGCTCGAGTCGGCCACCGAGATTCGATCGGCAGTCGATCGCACGCCGTTTCACACCCAGTACCTCAAACAACGACTCGACGACGACCTCACCGAAGAGGTTCGCGTCACCAAGCAGTTCCTCAAGGGAATCGGCGTCTACGGCAGCGACCTCCGGACGCGAGGGTTCAGCGGCTATCTGACCGAACTGCTCGTCTGCGAGTACGGCGGCTTCCGGCCGCTGCTCGAGGCCGCGGCCGACTGGCGGCCACCGGTCGAAATCGATCCCGAGGATCACGCGCATGGACACAAATCGGCAGAAGCGTCTCGAGACACAGCGGTCGGCGACGCCGACCTCCCGTTCGACGATCCGCTGATCGTCATCGACCCGACAGACCCTGAGCGAAACGTCGCCGCCGTCTGTTCGCGGGCGAACGTCGCCCGCTTCCAGCACTACGCTCGGGAACTCCTCGAGTCACCCCGGGTCGATCCCTTCGAACCGGACGAGCCGGAACCGCTGACCGAATCGGAGCTCCGTGCGCACCTCGAGCGCCGGGCCACTACCCCCGTGGCCGTCCGGTTCGAGGCCCCCGATCTCGTCGAGGATCAGCTCTACCCGCAACTCCAGAAATCGCTCGAGGGAATCACCCAGGGGCTGGACGATCGCGGCTTCGATGTCTTTCGAGCGACGGCGATCGCCGGCGAGACCGCCGTCGTCTTCGCCGAGCTCGCTGTCAGCGAGCGCCCCGCAGTCGAGCGTCACGAGGGACCGCCGGTCCACGTCCGCGACCATGCGAACGGATTCTACGACGCGTACGCGGACGACCCCGACGCCTATGGTCCCTTCATCGAGGGCGACCGTTACGTCACCGAGCGCGACCGAGAATTCACCAGTGCACGCGAGTTCCTCGAGAGCGATCGGCTCTTCGACGTAGGGCTCGGTGCGCACGTCGAAACGACGCTCGAGGACGGCTACGAGGTGCTGGTCGATGACGAAGTCACTGTCCTGCTCGAGGAGTTCGGACGGGAACTCGGGGACTACTTCGCGCCGCGCCCCTGAGGCCGGTTCCGACGGCGTCTAGAAATCGTCCGGAGTGACGTCGAGGTCGTGTGCGTCGATAACGTCCTCGAGTGCCGACGCCGCTTCGTCGCCGGGTTCGTCGTCGGGTTCGATCGGTTCGCGGCCGTCGAAGGTCTCGTGAACGAGCGCGACGCTGTCGGCGAGAACGTCCAGCCCGTAGCCGCCCTCGAGAACGAACGCCAGTGCGGCGTCGGTGTCCGCGGCGAGCGATCGGACCCGATCGCTCATCAGGGCGTAGGCCTCCGTCGAGAGGCGGATCCGGGAAATCGGGTCGTGGCGGTGGGCGTCGAAGCCGGCGCTGATCAGCAGCAGATCCGGATCGAAATCGGTGAGCGCGGCGGTGATCGGTCCCTCGAGCGCGGCCAGATACTCGCGGTCGTCCGTTCCGGCCGGCATCGGGATGTTCATCGTCGTGCCTTCGCCCTCGCCCTCGCCGATTTCGTCGACGTCGCCGGTGCCGGGATAGAGTCCCTGTTCGTGAAGCGAGACGAAGAAGACGTCGCCCCTGTCGTAGAAGATGTCCTGCGTGCCGTTGCCGTGGTGGACGTCCCAGTCGAGGATCGCGACTCGATCGACGTCGAACGCGTCGTGGTCGAGCGCGTGCTGGGCCGCGACGGCCGCGTTATTGACGAAACAGAACCCCATCGCGTTGTCGTAGACGGCGTGGTGCCCCGGAGGGCGCCCGATCGAGAACGGCGTGTCGCGACCGGTCGCGCCCTCCAGAGCTTCCTCGGCGGCCCAGCAGGCGAGCCCGGCGCTCCGGCGGGCCGCCTCCCACGTTTCCTCGACGGCGGCCGTATCGGGGTCCCAGCTGCCGCCGCCGTCGGCACAGAACTCGCGGACCGACTCGAGGTACTCGCGCTCGTGGACGGCCGCCATCCGGTCGAGGTCGCAGGGATCGGCCTCGACGTACTCGACGCCGTGTTTCTTCTTCAGTCGCTTCCGGATCGCTCGTAGCCGGTCCGGCGACTCTGGATGGCGCGAACCGGGGTCGTGTGCGAGACAGAGCTCGCTGTAGCCGAACTGCATCTGCTCACTCGAACAACGAGAAGTACGTCTCGATGTCGTCCTCGGTGATCGTTCGCCGGTCGGCGTGGTGTGCGAGGATCGCGGCCGCCTGCGCGACGTTGTCCGCGTAGTCCTCGAGGATGTCGGCCAACGCGACGCGGGCGTCCATCGAAACGCGGTAGCGATCGTCGATCTCCAGCCTGGCGATGCGATCGACCGGGGCGACGGGCAACTCGAGGTCGTCCTTGTCGACGACCCTCTCGACGCCGAAATCCTGGGCCATGAGCGTCTTTCGGCCGTCTGCCGTGGCCTCTTCGGCGGCGTCGATCGCGAGTTCGCTCCCGTGTTCCTGAATCCGCGTTGCGAGTTCCTTCGACGCGTCGGCACTCACCCGAAGATCGCCCGCGTTTCGCCGGATGATCGTATCCACCGGGGCGAACGGGAGTTCGACGTTCATATCATGATAGGCGGAGCTAACTCCCTTAACGCTTTTCCTAGGCGGACGATGCGGTTGCTCGCGACCTCAGAATACGTCGTTTGCCTCGAGGCGGCCGTTACGGACGACCCCTCGGGCGGTTACCTCCTCGCCGAGACCGACGTCGACGTCGGTCGCGACGCTCATCGTCGTCTCGCCGTCGTCGAGAACGACCGGATCGCCCGCCTGAACGACGACGCCCGTGAACTCGACCTCCTCGCCGTCGGTGGGGTCGTCCGAGCCGGCGTCCGCGCTGGCAGCGTCGTCCGCCTCGGTCGCGGCCCCGCCAGTTCCGCCGGCCGAATTCGCAGAGCTGCTTCGACCGGTGCCGTCCGTCGCCGTCGCCTCATCCGCTCCGTCTCCGTCGTCGGCGAAGGCCGAAAGCCCGGCGTTCTCGTCGCTCGAGCCGTCCCCATCGTCCGCGCCAGCGCCGGACCCCGACGAGTCGGATTCCAAAACCGTGACCGTCGACTGCCAGCCCGCGGAGGCCTCGAGGTCGTCCTGCCAGCCGTCCTGGATCTCGACGTCACCCAGCGCGACCTCGTCGCCCGGCCCCACGTCGAGGTCGGCCTTGTCGCCCCAGAGGGCGACGCGGATGTCGTCGGTCGCGTCCTGAACGCGGATGTTGCGGACCTGTCCCTCCGAGCCGTCATCGCGGTCGAACGTCCGCTTGGGATCGGCCGAGCGGACGACGCCCGCGATGTCGACCACCTGGTCGATTTCGACGTCTTCGATCGGCGTGCTCTCGGGGACGTACTCGACCTCTTCGTCGACTTCCTCGACGGCACCGCGGTTGCCGACGTGGAGTTCGAGGCTGCCGTCGCGCTCCTTGACGTAGCCGTCGATCACCTCGACGGTCGTCCCGGCCTCGAGTTCCGTCGCGAGGTCCGCCTGCTCGTCCCAGAGCGTGACGCGAATGCGGCCGGTCGAATCGCCGAGGACGAGATTCGAGACCTTGCCCTCGGAGCCGTCGTCGCGGTCGAACGTGCGGACGCTGTCGGTATCCAGAAGCAGGCCGACGAGATTGACGTTCGAGAGGCCGAGCGAGAGATCCTCGACGGTATAGGTATCCGAGACTTGGACATCGATCTCGGTGTCCGGATCGGGTTCGACGTTATCGACGCTGATCTCGACGCCGGAAAAGCCCTCCTTGGGTCGGCCCTTGATCCGCAGGACTTGTCCCTCTTCGAGTTCCTCGATGGCGGCTTCGGCGTGGTCGTCCCAGAACGCCGCTCGCACCGATCCAGTCTCGTCCGCGACCTCGACGTTGACGACCTGTCCGTCCTCGTCTTCGTCGTCGCGCTCGAAGGTCCGTTTCTCGCCGATCGAGAGCACCTTGGCGACGAACTTGGCCTCTTCCATTCCGGGTTCGATGTCGGCGATGCCGCCGACCTCGCTCTCGCCGACTTCGTGAGCGACGAGCATCGCCGCCGTCTCCTCGTCCGCGAGTCCCCCCATCTGCTCGACTTTCGCCTCGACGGCCTCGCGAAACTCCTCGAGAGGAACGTCGGCCTCGAGGTCTTCATATACGCCCTCGATGTCGCTCATTCTATGCTCGTGCATGGTCAGCCCGCGCATAAGCGTTATCCATTCGGTGTCTCAGCATCCGGACGGGATCGGCTGAGAGCGGCCACGTCAACGTCGTATTGGGCCGGTTCAGCCCTGCGGAAACGAGCCGTCTCGACCGCGCTTCGCCGGGGCTCGAGCGGGAACTCATACGCCACGTTGGCCGCCCGATAGTATATAAACGTCAGGAGGGTACCGTGCGCCGTCGGGACCGGCGGTCACGAGGCGTAGCGGAATCGGAAAGCGGCGTCCGCAAACCTGTCGGACGGCTGCACCGAACCCCCGTGCCGGCGGGCGTCTTTCGAAAGGGCTTTAATGTTCACCGGGGTATGAAGAGATGAGTCCTGATAGGGTAGTGGACTATCCTCTTGGCTTGCGGAGCCAGGGACCGGAGTTCAAATCTCCGTCAGGACGCTTTTCCAAACGCAACGATGACGAGCCTCGCGTGTCACGTTCGCGCCACGGAATAGCGAACGACGAATCCGTGAGCGTAGCGAGTCGTCCGTGTCTGGAAAACGGGTCGGAGATTTGAGCAGACGAGTCACAGTCCGGGAGCGAACGCAGTGAGCGACCCGGAACGTCTCGGCGTGTTCGAATCTCCGTCAGGACACTCACTCCTTACGAGTGCTTCACGGTGTTCAGCACTCGCTGCATCGTTCGGTCCTGACGTGCCTTACACTCGGTAACACTCGCGTAAGACTCCGTCAGGACGCAGTTTCGATATGAGCTCTCTGAGAAACTCGAGCACCGTGAGGGATCTGATTGCGAGAGGATCCTCGAGTCGGGACGCAAACGCGGTCGAGACTCCGATCGGTTATCGGGCGGGCTCGATCGGGACATCGGTTTCCGAGATCGTCGAAAACAGCGGTTCGACGGCCTCGAGGTCTGTATCTTCGATCACGCCGCGGTCCGGATCGTAGTCGATCACGTTCGCGTCCGCGAGCATGGGAAGGTGGACGTGGAGCAAAGAGAGGTACACCCGTTTCACGTCCTCGGACGGGACGTCGGGGAGCGGCGCGGCGTATTCTCGAGCGACGACCTCGTTGCTGACGTCTCGCACCGTCATGGTCGTCTCGGTCGTTCCGAGCGCGGTGAGGGCAGATCGGCGATAGGAGTGGCTCAGAACGCGGCAGGCCAGATCGGTTGAACTGTGGGACACGAGTACTCTTTTTAGGCTCCTACAGCGGTTCACTCGAGTGTCTGTATATACACGGGTATAAGTACCCCATTCGAGTCAGCACGAGCGGATATATGCCGAAATGAAGTGGGAGAGTGCCCATGCGAGTCATCGACGCCGAGACGGGTCGATCGCTCGGGGCTCGGGTTCGCGAGCACCCGCGAACCGTCCGTGATCGGATGCCGGCGCGAGTCAGTCCTCGAGCGGCGGTTCCTCGGACGGTGGTGTGACGGCCAGCGCATGCTGGATGAGGCTGTCGTAGCCGCGCTGGAGGCGGCGAGACAGCGACTGCTGGCTGATCCCGAGGCTGTCCGCGACGTCCGTGAGCGAGACGTCGGACGACCCGTAGTAGCCCATCTCCCAGGCGGTCACGAGGGCATCGTGTTGCTTCTCCGTGAGTCCGTACTGGCCGCCCGCACGCGGGTGAGCGTGTTCGTACAGCTTGTTGAGGCGGAAGGGGATGTCGTGGTCGTTGCAGTACTCTCGGAACTGATCGAGTCGCTCCCGATTGTTGAACCGCATACTGAGTTCCCACTCCTTGTGTTGGGCGGAGGCTTCGAGAATGGTCGCCCCGACCGCCGTATAGGCGAACACGATGGACTCGACGTTCTCCGTCCACTCGGCACGGTAGAGGGCCGCGCGATCGACGTCGTCGATGTGACGGAGGTTCCGGACCGACGGGTCGTTCGCAGCGACGTCCTCGAAGCGCGCCCCGTCCTCGCCGGAGACCCAGAAGTACGGCGTGAGGATCTCGTCCGTCGCGACGACGCGCTCGGTTTCGATGACGAGGTCGGGGGCCGCCTCGAGCGTGTCGGCGAGCGCGAAGGCCTCGGCGGGAACGTGAAACTCTCCGAAGAGGGTCATCTACTCAACTCGTGGGTGCGCGTGAAACGGTCGGCGATCACAGTTAGTCCAGTAATTGCTGTCGCCCGGAACTGCGGTCGTGATCCGACTCGGACGGTGTGGCGTTCTCGACGGTAATCGCTTGCTCCTCCGCAGCGACGAGCGTGACTCGACAGCCGGCGTACGTGAACTCGATTCGCCCGCCCCGTTCGGTACCGGTCGTCGTCGGTGCGAACAGCGCCTCGAGGGCCTCCGGATCGACGGTTTCGTACAGTGGCTGCAGATCCAGCGGGTCGGCCCCTTTCCGGGCCGCGACTGCCTCGACGATCTGGGCGGTCACCGGCTGGGAACTGGCGACGTCATACTGAGTAGGCATACCCGGGGTACCCACTCAGTCGGTAAAAGCTTCACTCACAGTATAAAAACGCTGCATTTTTCGAACTCAGCAGTGGTGATAGAACGCCCCCGATAGCCCCGAGCCGTGACTCACTGGCCGTTCCTGTCCAGCCGAAACTCCTCGAACGGCTTGGAGGCGTGATCGCGAATGAGGTATTCGTCGTTGACCTCGAGACCGAGACCGTCGAGATCGTACGCGAGTTGCGTGATATCGTCCTTCTGGGACCCGGCACCGAGCACGTACACGTTTTTCGTGCCGGTCATGAGCGCCAACACCTCGACAACGGCGGGTAGCTGGCGAGCCTCGTCGACGAGGTGTTCCCGTTCGCTGACGCGGGCCGAACAGACGAAGACGTAGTAGTGTTGAACGCCGGCTCGATCGTAATCGATATCGACGTTGTAGCCCCTGATGACGCCGTCGTCTTCCATCGCCTGTATCCGGTTGCGCACCGTATTATCCGCCATGTTCACTGCGTCGGCGATGTCCGTAATCGGCTTCCGAGCGTTCCGTTGGAGGTGATACAGGATCGCTCGATCGACGGCGTCGAGGGCAGCATCTTCCATATTCGGTCCACGCCGTTGAGTTCCTTAATAACGGGGGCGGCGAGCGAACCCGAGAGGCCGAAGCGATCGCGGCGATCGTTCGTGGAAATGGATCGGGTGATCGAATGATGGCGTTGGGACTCGCGGACGAAAACTGGGTGAGAGGAGTAAGCCCCCTTCTGTTCGGCCCGGCATTCGGCTGAGCGTCCGCGCCGTCCGCGGCGGGGCCGCGGGACGTTCGGGCTACCACGGCGCGGACTTGCACCGGTGAGGGTTCGCCGTTCCATCGATCCTCGGCCGTCCATGTGCGGTCGGTCGTGACGGTGCGTTCGACGGCTCGCGCCGCCTCACAGCTCACGGCTCTCGTGCCAGAGGCACGCCGAACCGCGCACACGACCTGTGGTTTCGAACCACATATCTGCAACCGCCATCCTCTGCGGGTCAACTCCCCTTCCTCTCGGTCGGGTTCGCACGCATCATCGGTCTGGCCGAGACGTGTCGTTTCTGTTCCAGAGCCAGCGGTCTCCCGCTCCGGACTTGCGTCCGGTCACCCGCCCGAACGGGTGGGGGGACTTTCCTCGCGGGCGTTGCGCGACTCGAAGAGTCGGGCAACGTTGTGTGGTCCCACCGTCGCCGGCGGGACCATCGCGGCAGCCGGGCTCTCTCTCCCATTCGTTATAGGTGCGTGGGGCGAATAAGTCCCCCGATCAGGACTCAAAAAGAGCCGCGTGGCGAATAGAAGCGTTTTAGGACGACTATCCCCTTGTCCATCTGTATGTCCCAGCGACAGGGCGCTGACCTCTCCTACGAAGACGGGGCTCGCGCGGTCGAACTCGCGCGCGAATCCGTCGAATCTTACGTACAACACGGGCAACGAGAACAACCGGGCAGCATGCGCGAAGCCTTCTACGAGCGAACCGGGGCGTTCGTCCGCCTCGAGTCGACCCGCGGTCGGGGGAGCCTGCGGGGCTGTGCGGGCGGCTACCGCTCGGACGACCAGCTCGGCCACGTCATCGTGGACGCGGCGATCGAGGCCGCCAGCGAGGACTCCTGTGGCTCCGAAGTGAGTCCCTCAGAGCTGCCGAACCTCACGGTCTCAGTCTGTACCGTCAAGAACGTCCTGCTGACCGACGATCCGCTGGCCGACCTCGAGCTCGGCACCCACGGCGTCGCCATTGACGGCGGCGAGGGCGGGTGGCTCTATCCGACGGTGCCGGTCCAGAACGACTGGAGCGCACGGGAGTACCTCGATCGGACCTGCCGGAAAGCGAAACTCGCACCGGGGGCCTGGCAGGACGACGACGTCGTCGTCACCCTGTTCGAAGGGCAGGTCTTCCGCGAGCGCGACGCCGACGGGAGCATCGAGGAAGTGTAGACGGACGGCCACCAGTTTCTGGCGATCGATAGTTACGAACGGCGAGCGGCGCGGTTTCCACACCCAGCGGATCAGTCGTCCGATCGCGACGGTCGGTCGAGTTCGTCGAGTTTTACCTCGAGCAGGTCGTTCAGCGCAGCGAACACGTAGTGGACGGTCATCCAGAGGGCGATCAGATCGACGACGAGGACGAGCGGAAGCGATAGGGCGGAGGGCCACGGAAGCAGAAGCCACGTACAGAACCCGGCGACCGCGAAGATGAGGACGAGGCGGATCGCCAACTGGGTGGCGATTTCGGAGTGGGGATCAGGGAGCGGGACCGGTGTACTCATCGGTGAGACCGCTTCGTTCCGACGGCAAAAATGTTCAACGGTCCTAGGCGTTAGTCGGCTGAACCGACCGTCCCCTCCTCGAAGTCTTCCGCGATATTACGCCGTCGATCCGTCGAAACCGACCGCGTCGGCGTCCTCGAGACATCGTTCGGTCGCGTCCTGGAGATCGAACTCCCGAACGATCTCGCCGTCGCGGACGAGCGGCTCGAGCAGGGAGTCGCCCTCGGCGGGTCCCTCGCCGTCGGCGAGCGCGACGTGGTGGCCGCCCTCGGGCGTTCGGTAGGCGTCCTTGACTCCCGACAACTTGCCCCGCTTCGAGATCGGTTCGCCCTCTATTTCGACGATGTCGAGGCTGAAGTCCACCGAGTCAGCGCCGGTGATGTGACTGCCGACGCCAAAGCCGTCGGCGACGTCGCGCAGGTTCCGGATCGAGTCGGGCTCGAGCCCGCCGCTGCAGAAGATGTCGACGTCCTCGTGACCGCGGGCGTCGAGCTCCCAGCGGACCTCGCGGATGATGTGTCGGAAGTCCCCGCGGCGGGAACTCGTCGTGTCGATGCGGACGCCGTCGAGATCGTCACCGAGCGTCTCGGCGGCCAGCAGGCTCTCGCTCTTCTCGTCCCAGAAGGTATCGACGAGCGCGATTCGGGGCACGTCCGCGTCGACGGCCTCGTCGAACGCCGTCCAGGCGTCGGCCTGATTCCCCTCGCCGAAGCAGAACATGAGCGCGTGGGGCATCGTCCCGCCGGCCTCCCGGCCCAGGATCTTGCCCGCCGCGACGTGAGAGAAGCCGTCCAGCCCGGCGAGCAGCGCGGCGCGTTCGACCGTCGATGCGATCGAGGGGTGGACGTGACGCGCGCCGAAGGAGAGCACGAGCGAGTCGGGCGCAGCCAGTCGGGCCTCGAGCGCGGCCGTCGCGAAGCCGCTGGGCTGTGACAGAAAGCCCAGCAGCGAGGTCTCGAGTTCGGCGAATTCGAGGTACGAGCCCTCGATTCGGAGGACGGGCCCGCCGTCGAACAGGTGGCCGTCGGGGAGCGCGTCGACGTCGACGTCCCGTCCCTCGAACAGCGTCGCGACGTCTTCCACGCCGGTGAAGACGTCGAAGCCGCCGGTCGGGAACTGATCGGCCGTCACTTCGGCGACGACGTGGGGATTCTTGCCCGCGTGCTCGAGCGTGGCCCGCGTGCGCTCGAAGTAGGCGTCCGTGGCTTCCCCCTCGAGAATCGCTTCCGGGGGAACGGTTCCGAACGGATTTGACATATCGCCGGTTTCCCGTGGGAGGCAAAAAAACTACCCGTCTACCGACGAGCGCGGCGGTTGTGGGACGCGCTCGGCGCCGGTGGGGGCAGCAGTCGGTGCCGGCGACGCAGCGGTCGCTTCCGACTACGGAGCGACAGTCGCCGCCGGAGCGGCAGCGGGAGCCGGCTCGAGAGCGGCCGCAGTCTCGGGCGACGGCGTCGAACCGGGGTCTGCGGCGTGAATCGCTGCGAGGTCGTCGACGATCGGTGCGCCGACGATCTCGACCGTCGTTCCGGTACCCGAGACGCGATACGCGCCGGCGAAGGGGTCGCCGTCCGGAATCCGGTAGACGCCGCTGCCGGCCGAGCCGACCCGCTCGGCTCCGCGGGTCTCGAGGAGTCGGCGGTACGCGTCGGCGAACTCGTTCGCGTCCGCCCGGCTCTCCCACTCGAGCCGCCAGACGTGGCCGGTCCGGGTCGGCTCGTCCGCGCTCCGGTAGACCCGAATGCTGTCACCGGCCCAGCCCTCGGTCGCGGGGTGAGAGTAGTTGTACCGTGCATCGTCGGTCGCGCCCTCGGTGAGCGGGCGATCGATCGCGCCGTTGGTCCAGAGCGTCGCGAACAGCGTCGCCTCGCCGATCGTCTCCGTTCGGGGCTCCTCGTCGCCGGTTCCGTCGCTGTCCCCCTCGCCACTGCCCCCGTCCTCGCCGTCCGTGATGGGCCGCCAGTCGTCGCTCGAGCGGTCCGCGATAGCGACGTCGACCGGACGGGTGTCGGGATAGCGGTCGGGATGGATCAGCTGTGCAGTGCTCCGGGGCGGCTCGTCGTGGGCGCGGTCGACGGCGTCCCAGCCGCCGCGCTCGTGGAGGTCGGCGACGAACGGCGGCCCCTCGGCGTAGGGGACGTAGATCGAGAGGAAGAGCCCGACGTTGAACGGGCGCTCGGCGAGACCCTCGCCCGAAGACGCCGGCGGCCGGGAGTCGGAGAGACACTGCCACTCGGTCCCGCAGCGACGATCGTACCGCTGGGGAACGTAGCCCGCTTCGCCCTCGAGCAGCCCGTTTTCGGCGCGGAGACCGTCGATCGTCTCGCTCTCGCGTCCGATGCCGAAGTGCTGGTCCTGTAACGCGTGCGTGAGCTCGTGGACCAGGGTCCGACGATCGATCCGAACGTCGTCGACGTCGTCTGCGATGATAACGATCCGGTCGTTCGTATAGTAGCCCTGAACCGAATCGCCGTAGAGATCGTCGAACGCCTGCTCGACGTCCGTCTCGCCGTCGACGACGAACGCGCCCCGCCAGATCTCGTTCTCGAACGCCGACGCGTTTCCGGTCCCGCCCGCCCGCCGGTCGCGATACTCGGCTCGGCCCACGATCTCGAGGGAGACGTCGCGTTCGTACTTCAGCCCGCGGACGACCTCGATACGAGCCATCGAGCGGTACTTCACCGCCTCGAGTTGCGCCTCGGTGAGCCCGTCGCTCGCGTCGAACTCGAAGGTGTCGTCGTGGGCGTAGTCGCCGACGTGGCCGAGGTCGCGGTCGGTATCGAACCCGCTCTGGCTCCCGGGGAGTGCACAGCCCGAGAGAACGACCAGCGCGAGCACCGCGAACAGCCGGAGCCGGCTCATTAGCTCATTGTTCGCCGAGACGGTGAAATGGGCGTCGATCGGTCGCGTCGCTGCGGTCAGTCGCGATCGCGGCGGCCGACGACGAGCCGGGCCCCCGTTCCGAGCAGGGCGATCGCGATCGCGCTCACCGCGGCCGCCGGACCGAAGCCGGGAACGGTATCGCTCTCACTCAGGTCGACGATTTCGAGGGTGTCCTCGCCCTCGGGCGCGGCACCGGCCTCGACGTTCGACAGTTCGTCGACGGAGGGCGCGCGAACGATCGTCAGCGTCGCTCCGGAGCGATTGAGATAGTACGCGCCGGAATAGCCGCCGTCTTCGATCACGTAGGTATCCTGCCGACCGTCGACGGCGTCGGCACCGTGATTCTCGAGCAGTCGGAGATAGCCGTTGACGAACTGCTGGGTGTCAGTCCCGGACTGCCACTGGGTCCGCCAGACGTAGCCGGCGCGGCCAGCCGCCTCGGTCGGATCGTTCGCGGCGTCGGCCTCGTCGTTCGTGTAGACGACCAGCTCGTCGCCGGCCCAGCCGTTCGTATACGAGTGGTTGTAGTTGTAGCTCTCCGTCCCCTCGAAGAGGTCCGCGGTTTCGATCACCGAGGGTACGTCCTGGTCGAGCGCGTCGGCGGCGAACATTGCGACCATGCCCGCTTCGCCGACGGTATCGTTCGCGACCTCGCCGTCGGCCCGGAGCTGTCGCCAGTCTTCGCTCGAGCGATCGGGGACGGAGACGTTCGCGGGCTCGCGCTCCGAGCCGGGGTGGATCACCGCCGAGGTCGTCCGCGGCGGATCGTCGTAGGCCGCGTTGACCGCGGCCCAGCCCTCGCCCTGCTGGCGCAGGTAGTTGACGTAGGCGGGCCCGTCGCTGTAGGGCTGATAGACGCTGAAGTAGATGCCCCAGTTGATGTCGAGGGGCTGGTCTCGGTCGCCGTCGGCGGGCGCGAGGCAGTCCCACTCGCGACCACAGGTCCCCTCGTACTCGCGTTCGACGCGGCTCGCGTCGCCTTCGATCAGCCCATTCATGGCGGTCTCCTCGTCCTGGGTCGTCCCCTCGAATCGCGACAGGTTGAAGTGTTGATCCTGTAGCGCGTGGACGAGTTCGTGGCCGAGCGTGACCTCGTCTAACTCGGGGTTGTCGGGGTTCTCGGAGACGATGACGATCTCGTCGGTCTCGGGGTCGTAGTAGCCGCCGACGGCACCGCCGTAGACCGTCTCGGTCGCGTCGGCCGCCTCAGTCTCCCGGTCGACCATGAACAGCGCCTCGTAGCCGACGTTCGCCTCGAGGCGGTTCTCCGAGGTGATGTTCGCGAAGCGGTCGCCGTTGGTCTCCCGGTACTCCGCGCGGGAGATGACGTCGACTGCGACCTCGTCGTCGAACGTGAGGTTGCGGATCCGTTCGACGCGGGCCATCGATCGGTAGACGACGGGATCGAGTTCGTCCTCGTCGACGACCGCGTCGGACTGGTCGTCGACGGGCAACTCGTCGTCGTACCAGTAGCCCTCGACGTAGCCGATGGTATCCTCGGTCGAGGGATCTTCGGGGCGGGCGTCCTGGACGGACGCGGCCGCCGTGCTCGAGCTAATCGCACTCGAGGCAGTCATGCTCGAGGCCGTCGTCGATTCGAGGAGTGGTCCAGCAGTCGCGTTTGCGGTCTGAACGTCGGGACCGGTCTGGCCCGCGGCCGGGCTCGCTGCGAGCACCGGGCCGGCGAGCCCGCCGGTGACCAGTATCGCCGCGAGCACTACTGCGAGGAGGGCGACGGACGTGCGGGTGCGCATCGATCTCATCTGAATCGGATAACTATTCGTAAGGAGAGGGATGTAAAAAGGACGACGATTACATCGGTCGCCACCGTCACTCTGGCTTCGCCGAACGGCGATGAACCGTCGCCTACTCGGACTCGAGCCCAGCGCGAACGTTTTGACGATCGCCTTCGTACCACCGCATAGACATGCACCTCGAGCCAGACAGCACGGCAGTGGTGGTCGTCGACATGCAAAACGGGTTCTGTCACCCGGACGGCTCGCTGTACGCGCCGGGCAGCGAGGAGGTCATCGAACCGATCGCAGACCTCGTCGACCGCGCCCGCGAGGCGGGAGCGCGGCTGCTCTTCACCCGCGACGTCCACCCACCGGAACAGTTCGACGACGCCCACTACTACGACGAGTTCGAGCAGTGGGGCGAGCACGTCCTCGAGGGGTCCTGGGAGGCCGAAATCGTCGACGAGCTTCCCGTCGAGGCAGCAGACAACGTCGTCGAGAAACACACCTACGACGCCTTCTACAACACGGAACTCGAGGGCTGGTTGAACGCCCGTGGGATCGACGATCTGGTGATCTGTGGCACCCTCGCGAACGTCTGCGTGCTCCACACCGGCGGGAGCGCGGGGCTGCGTGACTTCCGACCGATCATGGTCGAGGACTGTATCGGCGCGATCGAGGACGACCACCGCGAGTACGCCCTCGATCACGCCGCGTGGCTGTTCGGCGAGGTCGAACCCAGCGACGACATCGAGTTCGCGTGAGCGGCCGGCGACGCGTCGGTACCTTCGCTTTTTCACGGCATCGGTCCAACGAGCGGGTATGACGACCGAGTCACGACTCGCAGAATCGGCGGAGAAGTCACGCCTCGAGCGCCCGAGCGACGGTGAGAGCGAATGAACAGACAGCAGTTGCGACCGGTCTATCTGGTGGGAATCGCGCTGAACGCGATCGCGTTCGCGTACGCGGTTACGAACGGGACGTGGCTGTACGCCGGCGCGTTCGCGTTCGTGGCGGTCTATCTCGTCGTGCGCCTTCGAATGCTGTCCGCCGACACCTAGGTCGCCGCCGAGGGTTGGACTCGAGGACGGCGGCCGGCGTGACGGCCGAGAGCGCGGCGCTCGCTCCGGTTGCCAGTGAGTAGCTTTTACTGTCGTCCAACCGACGGGCGGATATGAACGGGATTCGACCGGGGTGCGCGGTGTCGACGGGGAGACCGCGACTCGGCGCGGGGACGGGGGGAGCCGTCGAATGAACGAACGACGGTTGCGACCGGTGTATCTGATCGGAATCGCGGGCTGTGCGTACGCCTTCTGGTACTTCCTCTCGTTCGGTGCGGACCTGACCGCCGCCGCGTTCGGCGCCGCGACGGTGGTCCTCGTGGTTCGGCTCCGGACGGTGATCGGCGACTCTTGACGGTCACAGCCGTCGCCGCCTGACGGCGACCGCCGCGAGCGCGATGGGGCCGACGATCCAGGCGACGAGCGCGCCGACCAGCGCGCCCGTCGACAGCCCCGCCTCGGCGAGTACAGCGGCGAACCCGGCGTCGCCGCCCGCGCCGAGCGCCCCGAGGACGAGCCCCCGGAAGACGGCGGTCGGATTGGCGAGGACCATCGCCGAGACCGCGAGGTCCGGGAGCGAAAACGCCGCGATTACGCCGAGCGCGAGCAGGTCGTGGACGAGGACGAACCAGGCCCACGCGAGCAGCGCCAGCCCCAGCGCGTGCGTCTTCTCTCGAGCCAGCGTCGACAGGCAGACGCCGATCGCGAGGAAGACCAGCCCGAGGGCGACCGCCCCCAGCAGGAAGCCGACGTACGACTCGAAGCCGCCGAACCCGTACTCGAGCAGGAGGAGGAGTCCGGCGACCCCGAAGCCGATGACGGTCGCGCTCGCGAGGACGGTCGCGCGGCCCACCGCGGTCCCGAGGACGACCCGCGACCGCGAGACGGGCAGCGAGAACAGTGCCTGCAGCCAGCCGCTCTCCTCGCGGCCGACGACGGCATCGTAGCTGAACGCGAGCGCGACCAGCGGCACGAGGTAGACGACGAGCGCGGCCAGGCTCGCGACGATGCGTTCGAAGCCGGCGGGGCTCGTGTCCGAGCCGCTGAACGTCGCCATTCCGAGGCCGAAGACGGCGAAGATCGCGGTGAGCGCGACCGCCCAGCGGCTCCGCACCGCCAGCCGATACTCCGTCTCGGCGACGACGAACAGCTGCCCGAGGCGCGTGCCGGAGTCGCCGCTGTGAGCCATCGCCGCGGCCGTCTCGTACCCCCCGTCCGGTTTCGGTTCGGCGGCGTTCGAGTCACCCGTCGGTTCGGCGTCGGCCGCCGCTTTTGCGACCGACTCTCCGTCGCGACCGCCACGTCGACGATCGGCGGTCATGCCGACACCTCCGCGTCGTCGGTCTCTCCCTCGAGCGCGTCGTGGAACGCCGCCTCGAGGCCCGGTTCGCGCACTTCGAAGCCGTCGACGAGGTCCCGCTGCTCGCCGAGCGCGGCGACGAGGTCGAACGCGGCCTCCCGCTCGCAGTCGATCTCGATTTCCTCGCCGGTGTCGGTGACGTCGCCCCGGCCCTGGACGGCCTCGAGCAGCGCCGCGCGGTCGTCGGCGGGCCGACAGACGACGGTCACGCGGTCGCCGGCCGCCCGTCGCAGCTCGTCGATGGGGCCGTCGGCCCGCAGCCGACCGTCCTGGAGGACGGCCACCTCGTCACAGAGGCGTTCGATCTCGCCCAGGACGTGCGAGGAGATGACGACCGTGGCGTCGGTCTCGCGGTCGATCCGTTCGATGATCCGGTGAAACGCCGCGACGCCGCGCGGGTCCAGTCCCGCGGTCGGCTCGTCGAGGACGAGCACGGGCGGACGGGAGAGCAGGACGGATGCGAGGCCGAGCCGTCGGGCCATCCCGTTCGAGTAGCCCGAGACGGCCCGGTCGGCGGCGTCGGAGAGGCCGACGAGCTCGAGACACTCCGCGATCCGTTCGTGACGATCGGTGAGCCCGCGGATCCGGGCGTGGACGTCGAGGACCTCTCGACCGGTCATTGACGGCGGGAAGCCGCTGTGCTCGGGCAGGAAGCCGACGCGCTCGCGGACGCGATGGCCCGCCGCCTCGACGTCGAGACCGCCGACCTCGATGCGCCCCGCGTCAGGGCTGTCGTGCCCAACGAGGAGTTTGAACAGCGTCGTCTTTCCCGCTCCGTTCGTGCCGAGGACGCCGAATGTCGACCCCGACGGCACCTCGAAGGAGGGCCCGTCGAGGGCGACGACGTCGCCGTACCGTTTGTGAACGTCAGTTATCGTGATCTTCATAGTAGGTCCTCCAGTGGTCGTGGGGCGAGTCGGCGAGCGGTCGGTGGTCGACGATCCCCGGCGTCTCGAGGACGGGGAACGAACTCTCCGCCAGTTTGACGGCGTCGAAGGCCGGACTCTCGGCGAAGACGGCCGCCTGGGGCTTCTCGTGGACCAGTCGCTCGACGGTGCCGGCGGGCCGATGGCGGTTCTCGCTGATCCCGTCGCCGTCGAGGTCGGCGACGCGGGCGTCCGACCAGTAGTTGCCGCGGTCGGTCGCGTTCCAGTGGGCCTGCGAGTTGGTCTCCGCGAACGCCGCCTCGCCGTTCCGGACGAAGCTGTTGCCCGAGACGGTCTCACCGCTGCTTCCCCCGGTGATGTGGACGCCGATATCGTTCGCGAGCACGAGGTTCGACTCGAGGCGGTTGTCCTGAGAGTTGTGGACGTAGAGCCCGTTGCCGTTGCCGACGAGGTCGTTGCCGACGACCTCGCTGTCTTCGACGTCCTTGAGGAGGACGCCGTGGCCGCTCGTCCCGTCGTTGTTCGCCGCGGTGTTGTTCTGCAACGTCAGCCGCTTCGAGACCATCAGCGCGAAGCCGACGTCGTTGTCGAAGGCGACGTTGTCCTCGAGGTGGTTATCGTTCGAGTACATGTAGTGGACGCCGTAGCGCATGTCCCACATCGTGTTCCCCTCGGCGACGACTCCCTCCGCCCACTGGTAGTAGATGCCGTCGCGGACGGTCGTGACGGAGTTGTTCCGCACCTCGGCGTCGGTCGCCTCCCAGAGGTGGATGCCGTTCCCTCGTTCGGCCAGCGGCACGTCCTCGCGGCCGGCGACGATGGAGTCCGCGACGGTCACGTCGTCGACGCTGCCGATCCAGATCCCGAACTGGATCTCGGTCAGTCGGAGCGCTGACAGCGTCGCGTTCGAGCCGTTGACGACGACGCCGCTGTCAGTGTCCTGCCGGTCGAAGCCCGAGTTCCGGATCCAGACGTTCTCGAGGGTGACGTTTTCGGCCTCGATCACGACGACCTGTCCCTCGCCGCCGCCGTCGATCACCGCGCCGTCGCGTTCGGCGGCCGCGATCGTCACGTCCGGCGTGTCGACGAGGACGCGTTCGTCGAACCGACCCTCGAGGCGGACGGTGTCGCCCGGTTCGGCGGCATCGACCGCCCCCTGGACCGAATCGAACTCCTGATCGCCGATCGTCGCGACGCCGTCGGACTGGGGTTCCGCGACGTCGTGGACGTTCGGAACGTCGGCCCGCCAGCCGTCGACGCTCTCGTCGTCGGCCGACCCGCCCATCGCGGCGACGGCCGCTCCGGCCAGCGAACAGACGAGGATCACCGCGGCGGCGACGGCGAAGGTGCCCTCCCTCACGGCGGATCACCGTCAGTTCGGGGTCGCGGACGGTCGTTCGCGGCCGGTCTCTCGCCGGATTCGCCGGCCGGGTCGGTTCCTCGAGCGGTCCCCCCGTGAGCGGAGTCGTCGTCGGTTCCGCGACGGGAGATCCGGTCTCGAACGCGGGTTCCGCGATCCCGTAAGCGGTCCCATCCGGTGCGGACGAACCGGGGAACGTCGGTGACCGTCGCCGGCGAGTCCCGGAGGACGAACGCGACGGCCAGCAGCGCGACGGCGGCGGCCATCATGTAGCCGCCGGGGCCGAACCACGCGGTGCCGCTGATGTTCGCGACCTCGTAGGTGCCGGCCAGCGGCGGTGTAAAGCCCTCGACGCCGTTGAGCGGGGCGTCCGGATCCAGCGAGTGACCGGCCTGGTAGAGGCGGTACTGGATCAGGGCGCCCATCGTCCCGAAGATCACGACGGAGCCGGCGAACAGCGCGGTCAGCCCGCGCCGGAGCCTGTCGGTCGGCAGGGCCGCGACGACGACCGAGGCCGCGGCCATGCCGACGAACACGACCGGGCCGAGGATCCACTCGGGGACGTCGATCGCCTTCTCGTGGGGCTCGTAGTTGGGATCGACGTAGACCGGGTCCGGGTAGTAGAACCCGACGTACTTGTTGAGCCCGCGGACTTCCTGCCAGTCACCCCCGATCTTCGGGTGGGCGTAGAGCTCCACGACGAGCGGGTCGACGTACTGCGGCGCCGTCAGCGTGATCCGCCACACCGGAACGCGCAGGGCGAGCACGAACAACACGGCCGCGACGAGCGGGAGGACCCGTCTGAGTTCGAACAGCCGAGTGAGGCGGGATCGAGTCATCGTGAGGTCACTCCGCGGGTTCGACGATCAGTCGCGAGCGCATCTCGAGGTGCAGTGCGCTACAGAAGAACGCACAGTACATCCAGTAGACACCCGGTTCGTCGGCCGTGAAGGTCACTTCGCGCGTCTCCTGTGGCGCGAGCTTCATGTTGATGTCGTGTTCGGGGATGGCCAGCGAGTGGAGGATGTCGGGCGTCTGCTCGATGTTGGTGACGGTCATCGTCACCTCGTCGCCCTCCGTAACGGTGACCTCCTCGAACCCGAACTCGTTGCGCGTCGAGTACATCTGGACGTGGACGCGGCCGTCCTCGCGGGAGATATCGACGTCCTCGTGACCGACGAACTCCTCGTCGTAGTCCTCGGGGTCGTAGACCTTCGCGGGGTCGAGCTTCTCCGCGCTGACGATCGAGGCGTCGTGGGGCTCGGCGTAGGAGGGCGTGTCCTTGACGAGGGACATTCCCTCTTCGTCGTCGCCGATGTAGATCAGCTGGTCGTTCTCGGGGTGCATCGGCCCGACCGGGAGGAACCGATCCTTCGAGAGCTTGTTCAGCGAGATCAGCCAGTCGCCCTGTGGATCGGCCGTGTACGACTCCGCGGCGATCAGGTGACCCGGGTTGTAGTGGACGTCGATCTTCTCGACCACCGGGTCCGTCGACTCTTCGCTGGCCTCGACGGCGGCATCGATGTCCCACTTGACGACCTGCGAGTCGATGAACAGGGTCGTGTAGGCGTGGCCGCGGCCGTCGTAGGCAGTGTGCAGCGGCCCCATGCCGAGTCGCGGGCGACCCACGATCGACTCGTTGGGGTCGTCGGTCTCGGCGAGCGTCTCGATATCGATAACCGTCGCCGTCGGATCGAGTTTCCCGCTGGCGATCGCGTACTGCCCGTCGGGCGTGACGCTGACGCCGTGGGGGCTCTTCGAGACGTCGACGTAGCGGACGATGGGGCGATCGCCCTCGTTCAGCGAACTGTCGCGGGTGCCGTCGACGACCGGAACGCCGCCGATCTCCTCGTACTCGCCGGCCTCGACGGCCTCCTCGATGGCGGGCACGTCGAAGGCCTTCACCCAGTCGGTGTCCGTCGAGGACATCTCGCTCTCGGTGGTGGCGTGTTCGCTGTTGTAGCCGGTCGCGAAGAACCAGCGGCCCTCCTTGCCGCCGTCGCCGTTGTCCATGTTCCCGTCGACCAACACTTCCCACTCGACGTTCATCGTCTCCGGGTTGATGGCGGCGATCGTGGAGGTGTAGTTCTCCGGATCGGTGAGATCCTGCCCCTCGTTTGGCATCGGCACGCGGAACTCACCGACGCCGAAGACGTACTTCGTATCCGGCAGCAGACAGCAGGCGCCGTGAGTCCCCTGCTGGTTCGGGATGTCGACGATGGCGTCCGTCTCGAAGTACTTCAGGTTGATCCGGGCCATCCGACCGTTCGCCTTGTCGTTGACGAACGCCCAGCGGCCGTCGTAGTCGTTGTCCGTCTGGCTCACGCGGGGGTGGTGTGCATCACCCCAGGTGTAGCCGCCCGCGTCCTCGAGCATCTCGCTCGTGCGGTCGTCGTAGCCGTAGCCGCGCGCGCTCTCGGGCTGGAACACCGGGATCCGCATCAGCTGTCGCATCGACGGCAGTCCGTAAACGCGAATCTCGCCCGTGTGTCCGCCCGAGAGGAACGCGTAATAGTCGTCGTGTTCGCCGGGATTGACGTCGGTCTTGACGTCCTCGAGGGATACCGAGTCGTCGCTGCCGAGCAGGCCCGTACAGCCGGCCAGTGAACTCATCGCACCCGCTGCAGCCCCCGCCTTCATGAAATCCCGTCTGGGAATGCGGTCGAACAGCGGGTCGCGCTCCGAATTGCGCTCGGTCTCGATCGCTGGTTCGGTCGAGCGGCTCGTGTCAGTGGATTCGTCGTCGGAATCGTGGGTTTGGGTCATTGTCCTTCAGGGTGCGGCTCGAGGCCGCGGTGATACTCGCGTCCGCGTACCGGGCGTGACGCGGTGGTACGCGGGTGGCCGGAACCGGTCCGCCACCCCGCTCGTCACAGTTCACCCTCGGGAGTCCACCCTAATAGGCGAACGACGAATTCCTACGGAGTGGAAAATAGACGGAACCTGTTCGGGTCGATCTAGTCGTTCGCTACTCGCCCGACATAATCGTGCGTTCGAAAATATCGAAAGCTTCGTTGCGCCCCGCTGCTCGAGCGGCCGTCGACCGCGAGCGCGGCGAGGCACTGCGGACCGCGAGAACGGAGCGAGGGCCGAACCCCCACCGGACGGCTAATCGGATCGGAACACGCGGTACGCGCCCTGTCCGATCGCGACGGGTTTAGTCTCCCCGTCGTGGGTCGTGCTCTCGACGGTGATCTCGCTGACGCCGACGCTGCCGCCGACTCGGATCACGTCCGCGGTCGCGACGAGGTCGCTCGTCGCCGGGCGGAGGTAGTTGACGTTCAAGTTGATCGTCGCGATCCGCGTTCCGAAGGGGTCGTCCATGGCCGTCCGCAGCGAGAGGCCACCGACGGTGTCGATGAGCGTGGCCGCGACGCCGCCGTGGAGATCGCCCCGCTCGTCGGGTGCGGCGTTCGGCCGCGTGTTCGTCAGTTTGTCGTCGTAAGGGATCGACATCGTCATCGTCCCGTCGCCGACGTCGTCGACGGTCGTCCCGAGCCACGAGAGGAACTCCTGGTTCTCGTCGAGGAAGTACTGGAGCATCCCCTCGAGGTCCTCGAACTCGTCGAGCGCGTCCATCGTCGGCGTCTCCTCGGTCATGGCCACCCGTCCGCCCGCGACGGTCTTGACAGCTACGTTTCCCGACGTGCCCGTTGTCAAGGGTTGATTTGCCTCGCCGCCGTACCGCGCACGTGACCGACGACGCCGACCCCGACGACGGTCCCGAGTACGATATCGATTTCCGCGCCGATCCCGACGCGTACGAGATCGGTCGCGGCGAGGAAGGGGTGTTCAAAGTCGAACCCTACAAGAGTGAGCTGCTCCCGCTGTGGTCGTACAGGGACGAAGCGGCCGCCGAGGAAGCCGCCGAAGCGATCTACGAGCGGTACGAACGCTATCGGACGAACGACGAGTTTCCGGGGATGGACATGGCTCGCAAGTACCTACAGATGGGGTACACCCGGGCGATGCGATACGCGAAGTATCCGGGCGGTCGGAAGTACGACGACGACGGAACCGAGCGCGAGCCCCAGGAGTGGGCCGACCCTGACAAACGAGCGGCCGCGCTCGTCTTCGCGGAGTACTGGGAACGGGTTCGCGAGGACGCTGCCTACCAGCGGGCGAAGGCGCGCCACCGCGAGCGAACCGACTGATGCCGGCGAAACCCCGACGAGTCAGCCGACGCGGCCGTCTCGCCGGTCGTCGCTCGAGCGAACGCGCACCCGAACGCGCTCGCCGCTCCGGAACTCGCGATCCGGACAGATCAGCTTCGCACCGAAGTCGCCGTCTCGAGCGCAGAACAGCGAGAGCCCGGTGATCGCCTCGCCGTCGGCCGTGACGGTCACGTCGTCCCACGCGATCGTGCGACCGTCGGCGACGCCGAGGCGGTCGCCGTTCAGCGAGACGACGGGGTTGCGGTCGCGGTCCACGTCGAGCGATCCGCGGGGCTCGAGCAGTCCGCCGCCGTCGTAATGGGGAATCCCGCCGTCGAGGACGCCGCCGCCGTCGGCTCGTACGCCGACGAACTCCGCGCCCGGATCGGGGTGGGTCGGCGCGTCGAGGACCGCGTAGGTGTCGCCGGTCGAGACGACCCGGCCGGTACCGTCCCACTCGAGCGGGCGCACCGGAACATCGAGTTCGATCGGGAGCGAGCCCGACGCCCGGTACGGGTTCTGATCCGGGCCGCGAAACCCGACGTGGAGGTGGTTGTCGACCCAGGGCGCGAAAAAGCCCGCGCGGACGAGTCGACCCAGCGAGTCGCCCCGGTCGACGCGGTCGCCGGCCGCGACCGACGGCTCGACGTGGAGGACGCGGACCGTCAGCCCGGCGAACGGGCCGGAGTCCGCCGGCTCGAGCAGGATCAGGTGGTCGTGGTCGGGCGCGTAGGGTTTCGGCGGCGCGCGGACGGTCCGGGTCTCGCGGACCGTGCCGGCGACCGGACTCGGCGCGACGGTCGTCCGCCCGTCGACCAGGGTCCCGGGATAGCAATCGATCGCGCAGCCGCCGTCGTGGGCGGGGTACGGCGAGTTGTACAGCGAGAAGCGCTCGTAGCGCGCCAGCACGGCCTCGGGGAGCGTGACGGCCATCGTCGTCCCACTCTGGGCGGCGTGAACGTTTAGATGCACCGGGTGGAACGGCCGGTATGCGCGTGTTTCGCGGACGAGCGGACTCCATCGCGGCCGATCGAGACGCGAGTCAACGACTGCTCTCGGCGGCCGCCGACGGCGAGCCGGCCGTCCGCGTCTGGACGCCCCACCGACAGGTCGCCTTCGGCCGCCGGGACGCCCGCCTCGAGGGGTACGACCGCGCCCGCGAGGCGGCCGCGGAGCGCGGATATCCGCCGGTCGAGCGCGACGTCGGCGGGCGGGCCGTCGCCTACGACGGCGAGACGACGCTGGCCTTCGCGCGCGCCGAACCCGTCGCCGACCTCCGCGCCGGCACGACAGAGCGATACGACCGCGCCACGGCCGCCCTCGAGCGGGCGCTGCGGACGCTCGACCTCGAGCCGATGCGGGGCGAGCCCGACGACTCGTTCTGCCCCGGGACGCACTCGCTGTCGGTCGCGGACGCGAGCGCCGACGGCCGCCGGCGGAAGCTCGTCGGCATCGCCCAGCGCGTTCGGAGCGACGCCGCCCTCGTCGCGGGCATCGTACTCGTGACCGGACGCGCGGCGCTCGCGGGCGTGCTCGAGGCGGTCTACGAGGCGCTCGGGGTCCCGTTCGATCCGGCGTCGGTCGGGACCGTCGCGGACGCGGGCGGACCGTCGGATCCCGATGCCGTTCGAACGGCGCTCGAGGAGGCCCTGATCGGCGAGGCGAGCGACGTGTCGATCGAACGCATCGGCGGCGGACGGTAACGGTCGTCCGGTCTGCAACGAGACAGAGACCTCGCACTGACGCCGCCCTCGACGTAACCGAGAGGGTTTTCGACGCGCGGGCCGGTGGTGTAGCATGGGAGAGAGATACGACAGGGAACGGGAACTCGCCGCGTTCGCCGAGTTCGTCGCGGACGCCGACCGAGAGCCGGTGGTCGTCGTCGCGGGCTGTGGCGCGGGTGCGACCGTCGAGGCGCTGCGCGAGTACGATGTGGCGGCCTACGGCTTCGATGCGTCACGGTCGATACTGGAGACGGCACCACCCTCGACGCGAGAGCGGCTGCTCGAGGCGGATATTCGTGACGAGGGGCTCGTCGCCTCGCTACGCGAGGCGTTCGAAATCGACGAGATCGACGTCTTCGTCACCGAATGCATGCTCTCGTTCCTGACCGTCGACGAGGCGACGGCCGCGCTGGGCCGGCTCCGAGAGACGACCGGTGTCGGGGCCGTGCTCCACCTGATTCGGATAGACCCGCCGGTAGCGGCCCAGGAGGGGGATATCGACGCGACGATCCTGCTACCGGCGGAGTGGCGGGCGGCGTGTGACCCCGACGGCGCGGATATCTGGCGTGACGCGATGGAACGGCTCGACCTGCCGCCGTCGGAACCGGGAGACGACGGCGGGACGTAGACGACACCGTTCGCGAGCGAGCGTGTCTCTCGAGGGCAGTAGGCGTCGAGACCGAGATCCCGATCCCGACCGTCTCGAGCCGAGAGTGAGGTAACGTTTTTTCGTTCCGCGTCCTCGGCCTCGAGTATGACGACGCGAACGCGACCGGAGGGGCCCGATGACGGGTGACGAGTCGGAGGCGGCGGACGAGACAGAGCCGGCAGACGAATCAGGGGCAAACGAGCCGGAGACGGCAAACGAATCGGCGACACCTGACGGCGCCGAGTTGACGGGGCCGCTGTGGGAGGAACTCCTCGCGGACGCGAGCGACATCGCCGCGGAGTACCGCGATGAGGGCTGGGACGCCGTCGTCCTCGAGCCGGCCGACGTCTCGCCGGTCGATCGGGACGAACGGGTCGGATTCGACGTGACGGTCAGCGACGAGGAGTACGAGATCGTCGAAGAGCTCGTCGAGGAGGGGGCGGTCGCGATCACCGCGGCCGACGTCTACTACCGGCCGCACGCGGACGAGGGGAGCGACCGACGAGTCGCGCTGACGGTCGAACGGGACGAAGCGAGCGAGACGGCGATCTTCGTCCCGCTCGCGTACGATATCTCCGCCTCTCGGGACGTCTTCGAAACGGCGCTCGTGGCGGAGGAACTCCTGACCCACGTGACGGCCGCGTCGACGGACCGATGGGTTAGCTTCTCCCACGACGACCCGTCGCTCTTTCTCGAGGAATCCGACGTTCGGGCGTGGAGCCCGGACGGCGGGTGAGGACGGTCACTCCCCGGTCCGGAAGGACAGATCCAGCGACGGTGCCGAGTGGGTGAGTGATCCCATCGAGATCACGTCGACGCCGGTCGCGGCGTAGTCGGGAACGTCCGCGACGGTGATTCCGCCGCTGGCTTCGGCCAGGACGCCCGCGTAGTCGGCGAGTTCCGCGACGGCCGCCCGCGTCTCCTCGGGCGTCATGTTGTCGAGCAGGACGACGTCCGCACCGGCCTCGGCCGCCCGCGGTGCGTCGTCGACGGTCTCGACTTCCACGTCGATCTTGGTCGCGAACGACGTCTGTTCCTGAAAGTGTGCGATAGCGTCCTCGAGCCCCATCTCCGCGATGTGGTTGTCCTTGACCATGACCATGTGCGAGAGGTCGAGCCGGTGGGTGTCGCCGCCGCCCGCGACGACCGCGCGCTTCTCGAGGCCACGCAGGCCGGGCGTCGTCTTGCGGGTCGCGGCGACGCGGACGTTCTCGCTCTCAGCGCGGGCGGCGTCGACGGCGCGGCGCGTCCGCGTGGCGATCCCCGAGGCGTGGCCCGCGAGATTGACCGCGACGCGCTCGCCCCGGAGGACCTCGCGTGCGGGTCCCTCGACGCGGAGGACATCGTCGCCGGGTTCGACGGCGGTGCCGTCCGCGAGCGCCTCGCGGACCGCGACGTCGAGGTAGTCGAAGACGGCCGTCGCGGCCTCGAGGCCGGCGGCGACGCCCGACTCCTTCGCGACGAGACGGCCCGTCGTCTCGCCGGGAACCCGATTCGTCACGTCGTGATGGCCGACGTCCTCGCGGAGCCAGCGTTCGACCTGTGCGTTCGTGATCATCTCAGTCGTCCGCCGGCGGTTCGGCCGTCGGGTCGTCGGCCGCGGTCGCGACGTAGTGACAGCCGACCGATTCGGTGTTCTCGCCCGCCGCCCGCGCGATCAACAGCGCGACGACGCTGGCGTTTCGCAGTTCGTAGAGGTCCCGCGCCGTCCGCGTCCGGATGTAGGCGTCGACCTCGCCCTTGAGCCGCCGCAGGACGCTGCTCGCGCGAGCGATCTCGTCGGGATCGCGCTCGAGGCCGAGGTACTCGTCCATCGTCTGCGTCAGTCGAGTGAACTTCTCGGCGGCGAAGCGCTCGGGGAGGGCGGGGTCCCGATTCAGGAGTTCGGGAGCCTCGACGGCTTCGGGGTCGCGCTCCGCGGTTTCACCGCTTCGCATCGAGGTGCGTCGCACCTCGCCCGCCGCGTCTTCGCCCGCTCGGAGTCCCCAGACGAGTCCCTCGAGCAGGCTCGTACTGGCCAGCCGGTTCGCGCCGTGGACGCCGGTGCGGGCGCACTCGCCGACGGCGTAGAGCCGATCGAGCGAGGTCCGTCCGTTCTCGTCGACGTCGATCCCGCCACAGAGGAAGTGCTCGCAGGGCGCGACGGGGATCTCGTCGCCATCGATGCCCCGCTCGCGGCACTTCTCGGCGATGGCGGGGTACTCCGCCTCGAACTCGAGGGGGCTCACGTCCAGGACGACCCCGCCGGTCTCTTCGCGTTCGGTGGCGACCGCGCGGGCGACGACGTCGCGGGGCGCGAGATCACCCTGCGAGTGGTAGTCCTCCATAAACCGCTCGCCATCGCCGTTACGGAGAACGGCGCCCTCGCCGCGCAGGGCTTCGGAGAGCAGGAACGGGTCCTCGCCGGCGTAGGCCGTGGGGTGGAACTGGACGTACTCCATGTCCTCGACGTCCGCGCCCGCGAGCGCGGCCATGGCGATGCCGTCGCCGGTCGCGTCGTCCGGATTGGTCGACCGGCCGTAGAGCGCGCCGACCCCGCCGGTCGCGAGGATCGTCGCGCCGGCGTAGATCGGGTGCCCGTCCGGTTCTTCGTCGCTCACCACGCCGTGGACGCGCCCCTCGGCGGTGACCAGCTCGAGCGCGGCGGTGTCCTGTCGGACTTCGATCCGCTCGTGGTCGTCGACGTAGCGCAGGAACGGCCGCAGGATGTGCGTCCCCGTTGCGGCGTCGACGTGGAGGATGCGGTGTTCCGAGTGGGCCGCCTCGCGCGTGTAGTCGAACGCGCCGTCGTCGCCCTCGTCGAAGTCGACCTCGAGGGTGTCGACGAGCACGTCCTCGACGGCGTCGTCGGCGTTCTCGACGAGCGCGTCGACGGCGTCGGGATCGGCGGTGCCGTCGCTGGCCTCGATGATGTCCGTCTTGAGCGACTCGGGGTCGTCCCGCGTCGTCGAGATGCCGCCCTGCGCCCAGTCCGTGCTGGCGTCGTCGGGTTTCGTCGCCTTCGTCAGGAGAAGCACGTCCGCGCCCTCTCTGGCCGCCGCGAGTGCGGCCGCACAGCCCGCGATACCGCTGCCGACGACGAGCACGTCCGTCGTTTCACCGTCGGTCGTCGTTTCCGTCCCGGTGTCTGTTTCGGTCATGATCAGATCTCGAGCATGCGATCGAGCGCGACTTCCGCGAGTTCCTTCTCCTCGGGCGCGACCTCGATCACGTTGTGTTCGCGGCCCTCGGCGAGTTCCTCGAGCACCCAGGCCAGATAGTTGGGGTCGATCTGGCGCATGGCGTTGCAGTCCATGCAGGCGTCGCCACAGAGCGGGACGACGTTCACGTCGGGATGCCAACGCTGGAGGTGGTTCGTGAGGTGGATCTCGGTACCGATGGCCCAGGTGTCGCCGGAATCGGCGTTCGCGACGGTCTCGCAGATCGTACTGGTCGACCCGGCCACGTCGGCGGCCTCGACGACCTCGCGCCGACATTCGGGGTGGACGATCACGTTGGCGTCCGGATTCTCCGTCCGAATCTGTTCGATGTGGTCCTCGCGGAACCGCTCGTGGACCTGACAGTAGCCGTCCCAGAGGATGATGTCGCTCTCCGCGACTTCGTCGGCGTCCTTACCCTCGGGATCCCAGGGGTCCCACTCGGCGATCTCGTCTTCCATGCCGAGCCGGTGAGCGGTGTTCTCCCCGAGGTGTTTGTCGGGGAGGAAGAGGACCTTGTCTCCCTTATCGAAGGCGTACTCGAACGCTTTGTGGGCGTTCGACGAGGTACAGACGAGTCCCCCCTGGCTCGCACAGAAGGCCTTCAGATCCGCGTAGGAGTTCATGTAGGTAATCGGAACGATATTGGCGTCGGGGGCAGCAGCCGTGATCTCGGCCCACGCGCTGTCGACCTGCAGGGCCTCGGCCATCCCCGCCATCGGACACGACGCCTCCATACTCGGCAGGATCACCGACTGGTCGTCGTCCGTGATGATGTCCGCGCTCTCGGCCATGAACGTCACGCCGCCGAAGATCACGTACTCCGCGTCCGCGTTGGCGGCCTCCTTCGAGAGCTGGTAGGAGTCGCCGATGAAGTCGGCGTGTTCGACGATCTCCCGCCGCTGATAGTTGTGCCCCAGAATCACGACGTCGTCGCCGAGTTCCTCGAGCGCCGCCTCGATGCGTTCGGTCCGTTCTCCCTCCTCGAGCTCCCGGTATCGCGGTGGGAGTTGCTCGAGATTATCGTATTTGAACAGACTCAAATCGGTTTCCAGCTCTGCCGTTTCCATTTTGACCATCTTACGTCACCAGTGGCTGTTTGCATATCAGTGGCGGCTATTGAATAACTTTTTCCTTCGAAATCTGATTCCGGGGGAATACCACCGACGTATGTTGTGTTCGAAAACCCATTATCGGTTTTTCGTCGAGGGAGACAGATTTCGAGCGCTGACAGTCAGGGCTCCATTCAGTGTGACCCTTTTCGTTGCGGGCCGTAGAACGAGTATGGCGCTCGAGGACGCGTTCGCGAACTTCACGCGGCGGGACTGGGAGCGCGAATCGGTCGCGGGAACGGTCCGACTCGCGGTCATCGGTATCGGCGGCTTCGCACGTCAGCGCGCGTTGCCCGCGATCGACGAAGGAACGTACTGCGAGACGACGGTCCTGGTCACGAGTTCGCCGGACCAAGCGGCGGACGTCGCCGAGACGTACGACGTCCCGCACGTCATCGACTACGACGAATTCCTCGCGGGGGAGCGCACGGAGGCATACGACGGGATCTACGTCGCGGCACCGAACGCCTTCCACGGCGAATACGCGACCGCGGCGGCAGCGTTCGGGAAGCACGTCCTCTGTGAGAAACCCCTCGAGATCACCGCCGAGCGCGCTCGGGAGATCGTCGACGCCTGCGCCGATGCCGGCGTGACGCTGATGACGGCCTATCGGCTCCAGACTGAACCGACGGTTCGTCGCACACGGGAACTCGTCCGCGAGGGCGTGATCGGCAACGTCGTCCAGGTCCACGGCGGTTTCTCGAATCCGCTGCTCGAACACGCGAGTTCCGATACGTGGCGGCTCGACCCCGATCTCGCCGGCGGCGGCGCACTGGTCGATCTCGGGGTCTATCCGCTCAACACGATCCGATTCCTCCTCGACTGCGAACCGACGGAGGTGTACGCGACCACCCGCTCGAGCGGCGAGGCGTTCGACGCAGTCGAGGAACAGATCGCGTTTCAACTCGAGTTCGAGACCGGCGCGACGGCCTCGTGTACGGCGAGTCTCGACGCTCACGCCCGGAGCGCGCTCGAGTTGGTCGGCACCGAGGGTATGATCGACATCGAGTCGCCCTTCGGCGGCGTCGTCCCCCAGGAGATGGTCGTCGAGAGCGGCGACGTTCGCATGGAGTACACCGGCCCACCGGTCGACGAGGTCCGCGAGGAGTTCGACTACTTCAGCTACTGCGTGCTGACGGGTACCGATCCCGAACCCGACGGCGAGGACGGCCTCGCGGACCTGCAGGCCATCGAGGCCGCCTACGAGTCGGCCGAGACGGGCTGTCGGATCGAGTTCGAGTGAGCGCGACTGTCGTCGAGAGAACGAGTCTCGGTCGGGCGCGAACGATCCCGATCGGCGGATCGCCGTCCGGTCAGTGACGATCCGTCTCCCCGTCGACGACTCGATTCCGTTCGCGGGCGGCACGCGCTTCGTCGATCGAATCGGCCGCGACGAGCCGGTCGACCTTCCGTTCGAACTCCGCCTCGGTGAGCTCGCCCGCGACGTACCGCTGTTTCAGATCGGCGAGCGCCTCCTCGGCTCGTTCGTCCGCCGACGGCTCCGGCGGCGACAGGAACTCGGAGAGCCCGAGGAGCCGAAGCGGCGCGTACTCGCGCTCGAGCCGCTCGGCGAGCGTCGCCACCCGCTCGCTCCGCGGCAGCGACGCGTTCTGGACGAGCACCCACAGGACGCCGACGGTCGAGACCGCGAGGAGGCCGACCAGGAGCGCGACGGTCACGAGAACGGGCACCGCGATCTCGAGCAGTCGCGTCACGATCGGCGTCCCGCTGACGAGCCCCGAATAGACGAGTACGCCGAGGTAGCCGACGACGGCGAGGAGCAGTCCGCCGGAGACGAGGACGCCCAGAGCGGACAGCCATAGCCACTTGTTCCTGAGAAGTCCCATCGTCGACCACTAGGGAGAGCGACGTCATATATCCAACGCGACTCGAGCCGCCGAGAGACCGGCGGGTGACCCACGGTGAGGAGATGACAACGATAATAAATTAATGGCCGAAAGCAGTGCGTATGTCGCACCGCTCTCGCGGGGATCGCACTCAGTCCGGACGTGTCGGCCGACCGCCACCCTCGCAGCCGTCCGGTGACCCGAATGGGTGAGTGCGAGGTAAGCCGCGTTCTCCGGGCACCGGTCTCGGACGTGAAGTCGCTCCTGACGCCCGACGTGATCGTCAGGGGGGGGAGGGATCGCACATCCCTCGAGAGATCGTCGAGGGACCTGACCGGACCGTCGTGACGGCGTGGCCGAACGGTCGTCCCTTCGAACCGAAGTACGTCTTCGAGACCAACGACGACCACATCAGATACCGACGAGACGGGGCCATACCGCCGCTCGTGGCCATCGAGACGACGCTCGAGTGGACGGGATGCGGCGAGGAAACCGAACTCCGGCTGCGATCAGTGGTCGAACCGACTCCGCTGGTCCCGTTTCTCGGCCGGTACGTCGCCTGGCGTCGGCGGCGGACGCTCGAGCGACTCGCCGATCGGCTCGCGACCGAACTCGGGCCGGCGGACCGACGACGTGTGGGTAGAACCGGTCGTTCGAGGGTGTTGCTGCTCGGATTTGGACCCGTGCCCCCATCGTACGCGGGATAGCGGCCGTGAGTTCGTGTTCGTTGCGCGCTCGAGTCCATTGAAACGGAGTTCCCCCTCTCGAGGCTCGTATTTCGTTTCGAGCGCCGCATCCGATGACATCGGTGTAACCTGGTTAGGCGAGCGTTCGCTGAACTATAGTACGATCTCCTTCTATGACCGACTGTGATGATGTGACCGCAATTGCGGGAGCTCATCTCGGAATCGTGTGACAGCTATCAGCGAACCCAACTACAGAATGAACGTACTGCTACTCGGTGCGAGCGGACGAATCGGACGGCGAACAGCCACTGAACTCCTCGACCGCGGCCACGCCGTCACCGGCGTCTCCCGGCACGGAACGGTCGACGGGATCGACGACGACAAATTCGTCGCCGTCGCCGGAGACGCGACCGACTCCGATGACATTACGAAGCTCGCGACCGGTCACGACGCCGTGGTGTCGGCGCTCGGCCCGAGCGACGACGAGTCGCCTGAGGTTCTCACGGAGATGATGGACGCCGTGATCGACGGGCTGCGCCGCGCAGACGTCGACCGGCTCGTCTGGACCGGCGGCGCTGGCGGGCTCGAGGTCGGTCCGGAGACGATGTTGATCGAAACGGAGGACTTCCCCGAAGAGTGGGAGCCGGTCGCCCGCGCGGCCATCGACGCGTACGATATCCTCAGCGAGGCCGACGACCTGGCGTGGACGTACCTCGCGCCCGCTGCGCTGATCGAACCCGGCGAGCGAACCGGCGAGTACCGGACCGCCGACCGCAAACTCGTGACCGACGACGAGGGAGACAGCTACATTTCGATGGAGGACTTCGCCATCGCCCTCGTCGACGAACTCGAGGCCGAAAACGCCGTCCACACCTATCTCGGAACCGGGCACTGACCGCGGTCGGGTTTCGAATTTCTCACCGGTTTCGGTACGGTCGCGACGGTCGTACTTGTTGTCCTTGCCTACTATACTGACTGTCTGTCCATCTCTGCTGCATCGAGGGCGGACCTGAGAGAACGCTATCGCTCGAAAGACGAACCGAAAACCTGACGCGGAGAACGGAAACCGGAAAGAGCCTAGGCCGGGATTTGAACCCGGGCTCTCGTCCTTACCAAGGACGCGCTTTACCGCTAAGCTACCCAGGCGCGTACTTCTTCGTTGACCGGAGATGTCTTTATGGGTTTCGATTCGATCGGGCCGTGCGCCGGATTGTCGCGGTCCCGTCCCGCGGTCGCCGGCGACATCACGGATCCGTCGCAGACGTGGCTCGATCGGTCGGGTGGTCCTCGAGGGACTGCTCGCGAGCCGAGGGCTCGAGGTCGCCGAGGGACTCCTCGACCGGCGGGAACGAGGCTCCGGCGGCGTCGGCGAGCGTCTCGACGATGGCCAGCAGACGCGGCGACGGCGTCTCGCCGACGGCAACGGCCCCGGTGAGGGCGGCGAGTTCGAGCACGTCCCGCTCGAGGTTGGTGTCGAGGTCGGACGGCGTCGGATCGAGGTCGCCGGCGTCGGCCGCGAGGTCTGTACGGCGGGTCTGGTCGCGACCGAACGATTGGACGGTCCGGACCGCTTTGGTGGCGGCGTCGGTGCGAGCCAGCAGGTAGAAGCCGCGGGCGACGAGGATGTCGGCCGCGAGGATCGCGAGATCGCCGTCGCTCGCGTCGGCCTCGGTCGCCGTCCAGGGCTCGTCGTGGGCGAGCGATCTGGTCAGGCGCAGTCCCTCGTAGATGAGCTGGACGCCGGCCGCGTGGGTGACGACGCCGTCGGTGTCGTCCGCCCGGTCGCGTCCTCCCTCGGCGGCGAGGGACTGGTCGTACTCGTCTCCGACGGCGTGTCCCTCGGACGCCATCATCGCGGCGCTCTCGAGGGTGAGCGTTCCGGGCACCATCGACGCACGCTCGAGGGTCGCTTCGATGAAGTCGTGTAGCTGTGGTGGTTCGACGTCCGCGACGGCCTCGGCGGCGGCACGCCGACAGCTGTCGGCCTTCTCCATTAGCGGGGGGTTACGACGGGGGAGGCAAAGACCTTTGGAAACGCCCGATCGACTGCTGCCATGATCGATGTTGAAACGAACGGGTCGATACGAACCATCACGATCGACCGCCCCGAGGCGCGCAACGCGCTCACGGTCGACGGACTCGAAGCGCTGGAAACGGCGGTCGACGACGCCGACGAGCCGGTGATTTTTCTCCGCGGGCGCGGCCCGGCCTTCTCCGCGGGAGCCGACCTGAACGAGGTCGCGGCGCTCGAGGGGGACCGCGATCGCGCGGCCGAGTTCGCGCGCTTGGGCCAGCGCGTCGCGCGGACGATCGAGGACTCGCCCGCGGTCGTCGTGGCGGGCGTCGACGGCCCCGCACGCGGGGGCGGACTCGAGTTGGCGCTGGCCTGTGACGTGCGAGTCGGCACGCCCGAGTCGACCTACGGCGAACCGGGGGTCAGCTTCGGCCTGTTCGGTGCCTGGGGCGGAACCGTTCGGCTGCCCCGCGTCATGGGCGAGGGCGACGCCCTCGAGTTCGCGCTCTCGGGCCGGTCGGTCGACGCCGAGGAGGCGCTACGAATGGGATTGATCTCGCGCATCGAGGACGACCCCCGCTCGGTCGCCGCTGAAATCGCGGCCAACGCCGACGACGCGCTCGCCGCGCTGAAGCGCCGGATTCGGGACGACGGCGAGCGCGCTACGCAGGAGCGACGCGAAGCCGAGGCGTTCGCCGACCTCGTCGCCGCCCACGCCGACGACATCGACGCCCTGCTTGAGTAGCGGACTCGAGCGACCGGCCCGAACGCGGTCCGGGGAAAATAATTTAATCGATTACATGTACCGCGTGAGTATGCCCGGCCCGGTGTTTCTGGACGGCGAGTGCGTGACGCTGCGACCGATCGAAGCGGACGATCTCGAGTTTCTGCAGACCCAGGTCAACGATCCGCGAATCCGGCGGCCGATCGGTCGATCCAGACCCGTCAACCGCGAGCAGGAGCGCGAGTTTTTCGAGAACGACGTCTGTAGCGACGACACCGTGGTCCTCCTGATCGTCACCGACGCGACGCCGGTCGGCATCGTCGGCCTCCACGAGTTCGACTGGGAGGCCCGGAGCGCCGAACTCGGCTACTGGGTCGCACCTGACCACCACGAGCGGGGGTACGGCACCGAGGCGGCGTCGCTCCTCGTCGGACACGGCTTCGACCAGCTCGGCCTCCACCGGATCGCCGCCCGCGTCTTCGAGTGCAACGAGCCGTCGGCCCGGCTCCTCGAGTCGCTCGGGTTCGCGCGGGAGGGCGTCCATCGCGACGCCGAATTCGTCGACGGCGAGTGGCGGGACGTCTACTGGTACGGCCTGCTGGAGGACGAGTGGCGGTCGGACTGAGGTCCCGGCGGAGTCCGCCTCAGGCGGGCAGCGTGAACGAGAACGTCGCGCCCTCGCCGGGGTCGGAGTCGACCCAGATGTCACCGCCGTGGCGTTCGACGATGCGCTCACAGAGCGCGAGCCCGATGCCCGTCCCATCGTACTCCGTCCGACTGTGAAGCCGGTCGAAGATCGAGAAGACGCGCTCTTGATCGGCCGGATCGATCCCGATCCCCTCGTCGCGGACCGAGATCACCCACTCTCCGTCCCGTCGCCGGGCACCGACGTGAACGCGCGGCGGCTCGTCCCCCGAGTACGTGATCGCGTTGTTCACCAGGTTCTGGAGGACCTGCCGCAACTGGCTGGCGTCGCCCTCGACGCGGGGGAGTTCCGTCGTCGTGATCTCCGCGTCGGTCTCGTCGATACGAAGTTGGAGGTCCTCGAGTACCTCCTCGAGAAGCGCGTTCAGGTCCGTCGGCTCGAACGGGTTCCCGCGCGCTTCGACCCGAGAGTACTCGAGGAGGCCGTCGATCATCGCGCGCATCCGCTCGGCGCCGTCGACGGCGTACGCGAGGAACTCTTCCCCGTCCTCGTCGAAGGCGTCGCCGTATCGCTTCTCGATGAGCTGGAGATAGCTCGTGACCATCCGCAGCGGTTCCTGCAGGTCGTGTGAGGCCGCGTAAGCGAACTGTTCGAGGCGTTCGTTCGATTCCTCGAGCCGTCGCCGATACTCCCGCCGTTCCGTGATGTCCTGTACGACGACCATTCCGGCGAATATCTCGTCGGCGGCGTTCCTGACCGGGAGCGTGTGAGCGTACAGGTGGCGGCCGTAGAATTCGATCTCGAAGGCGTTCGTCTCGCCCTCGAGCGCCGCGTGAAAGTACGGTTCGACCTCCTCGACCACCCGCTCCGGATAGATATCGGAGACGCTGTTTCCGACGCGATCGGCCGTGGCGATGCCGACCTCGTCGTGGAGTTGGCCGCCAACGGCCGTGTACTCCAGATTCTCGTCGAACAGTCCGACTGCGCCCTCGGGGAAGTTCTCCACGAGGGTGCGGTAGCGGCGCTCGGACTCCTCGAGCCGACGCTCGTACTCGCGGCGCTCGGTGATGTCCTGGGACATTCCCAGCGCGGCGAACACCTCGCCGTCGCCGTCGCGGACCGGAACGACGTGGAAGTCATAGACGCGTCCGTCGAACGTCGTCTCGAACGCGCTGGACTCCCCCTCCATTGCGGTCTCGTAGCGCGGAACGAGTTCGTCTGCCAGTTCCGACGGCAGGGCCTCCTCGACCGGGACCCCCTGGATTTCGTCGGCTGTGACGTCGGCCACGTCGTCGGGGCTGCCCCCGACGGTCTGGTAGCGCAGGTCCTCGTCCACGAGAGCAACGGCACCGTTCGGGAACTGTTCGACCAGCGTCCGGTAGCGGCGTTCGCTCTCCTCGAGTTCGGATTCCAGGCGCTTGCGGTCGGTGATGTCGGCGATGATCCCTTCGATATCGACGAGCGCGCCGTCGTCGTCGAAGACGCCGCGGCCGTAATCTCTGACCCACCGCCGGTCGCCGTCGGCGGTCTCGATGCGGTAGGTCTCCGAGAACGTCGCTCCCTCGCCGGCCTCCCGCTGGACCGTTTCCCAGAGCATCTCGCGGTCTTCCTGAACCATGACGTCCGCACCCCATTCGATATCGCCGTTTTCGAGGGCCTCGGGGTCGTAGCCGGTCAGCTCCTCGCAGGCGTCGCTGACGAACTCCATCGGCCACCCGCGTTCGTTCCGACACCGGTAGACCATCCCCGGCACGTTGTCCATGAGCGTCGCGAGTTGGCGCTCGCGTTCCTTGCGCTCGGTGACGTCGCGATCCGAGACGATGACCGACACGACGTCGCCCGCGTCGTTCGTCACGGGTCTGAAGGCGCCCTCGAGCGTGTACCGCTCGCCGTCCGGTCGGGTGAGATCCGCTTCGAACTCGACGTACTCCCCGTCAGCGGCTCGGTCGACCCACCGCTCGACGTCGGCCCGCACCTCGTCGCCCTCGCCCCACCACGGAGTCTTCCAGAACGGCTCGCCGGTCACCGCTTCGAGGTCGGCGTCGACGTACTCCATCGCCGTCCCGTTGATGTCCAGGACCGTCCCGTCGGGCTCGAGCAGGCCGACGAGGATGTTCGGGTCCTCGAAGATCGCTTCGAAGCGACGCTCCGTCCGCTCGAGGGCTCGCTCGCGTTCTTTTCGGTCGGCGATGTCCCGAACGACGCCGACGCGCCGCGTCTCTTCGTCGTCGTTCGACAGCATCGCAAACGTCGCCTCCGCCGGGACCCGATCGCCGTCCGCCGTCTCCAGTTCCGCCTCGACCGGGGACACGTTCGCATCTCCGTCCCGCATCGCGGTCTCCGCCCGTCGCGCCCGGTCTCTCACGTCCTCGTCGACGACCAGCGAGACGGGCTCGCCGACCAGTTCCTCGCGGTCGTAGCCGACCATCGCCGCGTACGCGTCGTTGACCATCGCGAACCGCCCGTCGTCGACCACGTAGACGCCGTCGTTGACGGCCTCGACGATGGTCTCGTACTGCCTGAGTTCCCGCTCGCGCTCCCTGCGCTCGGTGATATCGACCAGATATCCCAGGTAGTGTGTGATGTCGCCGCTTTCGTCGCGGACGATTTTCGTGGTGTCTTTCACCCACCGGACGTCGCCGTCGCTGGTCTCGACGCGGTACGGCTCGTGGCTGAACCGTTCCGTCGTCTCGTCGCTGTTCTCGTCGACCTCGCGAGCGATTCGCTCGATCTCCTCCTCGAGGAGCAGGTCGGTGTACGGCACGTCCCCGGACTCGAGCGCCGCCGGCGCGTAGCCGAGCACGTCTTCGACGTTCTCGGAGACGTACTCGACCGGCCAGCCGTCTTCGGCCCGCCATCTGAAGACGATCGCGGGTCCCTCGGCGAACATATCGCGCTCGTCCGCGAGTCGCTGTTGGGCCCGTTTGCGCTCGGTGATATCCGAGACGATTCCCTCGACCCGGACGAGGTCGCCCGCCTCGTCGAAGACGCCGCGGCCGTAATCTCTGACCCACCGCCGGTCGCCGTCGGCGGTCTCGATGCGGTAGGTCTCCGAGAACGTCGCTCCCTCGCCGGCCTCCCGCTGGATCGTCTCCCAGAGGGTCTCGCGATCCGCGTCGACCATAACGTCCGTTCCCCAGCCGACCGCCCCGCTCTCGAGGGCCTCGGGGTCGTAGCCGGTCAGCTCCTCGCAGGAATCGCTGACGAACTCCATCGGCCAGCCGCGCTCGTTCCGGCAGCGATACACCATCCCCGGGACGTTATCGATCAGCGTCGAGAGCCGGCGCTCCCGTTCCTCGAGTCGGCGCTCGCGTTCCCCGCACTCGGTCGCCGCTCGACGGTCGTCGATCGCCGATCCGAGGACGGACGCGACGCGCTGAACGAAACCGACAGCGGGCTCCGCGAACGCTCGCTGGTCGCTCGTGTACAGCTCCAGTACCCCCCACGGATCGTCGCTCGAGCCGACCACGACGCCGATTCCGCTGCGAACGTCGTCCGTGCCGCATCCCTCGAGGGCGGAGAATCGATCGTCGGTTCGCAGGTCCTCGACGATGACCGGTTCGGAGGTCCGGAGCGCGGTCCCCGCCAGCGAGTCTCGAGGGATCGCTACCGTCGCCGATCCGACGGCACCCGCTTCCCGGCCGACACCGTGTCGTAGAATCCCCGCGTTCTCGTCCGGCAGCAGTTCGAGCACGTGACAGCGCTCTGCGTTCATCGTCTCGCTGACGGCCGCTACTGCGTCGCGAAGGAGGCGGTCGATATCGTCCGTCTCCAGGGCCTGCTGGCTGAGGTCGCTGATAACCTCCTGTCGCCGGACCCGAGTCCGAAGGTCCGCATCCGTGGGCGAAGACGCTCCCATTCTATCCGAGTACAGAAGCACGGAGGGTAAAATAGCTCGGTCCGGTCCGAATCGAAATCGACGACACCGGGGGCCGATCCGGGCTCGGTCGTGTTATCCGGCTTCAGAACCGCTCGAGACGGCTCACTCGAGCGGCTCCGGTGCCGGCGGTGCCGTTCGCTTGTGCTCACTGCGTTCGTACAGTCCGCGGACGCGCTCGACCGTTTCCTCGTCGACCTCGAGCAGTCGGGCGGTCGCGGCGACCGACAGCGGGCCGTCGATATGCGTCGCCAGAACGGAGTCGAGGACGTCGTAGCTGATCCCCAGTTCGTCCTCGTCGGTCTGGTCGGCCCACAGCTCCGCGGTCGCGGTCTTAGCCGCCAGTTCCTCGGGGACGCCGACGTGGCGAGCGAGCTGGCGGACCTGCCCCTTGTAGAGGTTCCCGATCGGATGGCAGTCGACGGCTCCGTCGCCGTACTTGGTGAAGTAGCCGACCGCGGCCTCGCTGCGGTTGCCGGTCCCGAGGACCAGCCGGCTCTCGTGGTTGGCGACGAGGTAGTTCAGCACCGCTCGAGCGCGAGCGCGCGCGTTCCCGACCGCCTCGCGGTCGCCCTCGGCCTCCGGATAGGCCGCCAGCAGCGAGTCGACGATCGGTTCGACCTCGATCACGTCGTAGGTGATCTCTAAGTCCTGAGCGACCCACTCCGCGTCGCTCATGTTCTCCTCGCTGCTGACCGTCGCCGGGAGGACGAGCCCGTGGACGTTCTCGGCCCCGAGCGCCTCGACGGCGAGCGTCCCCGTCAGCGTGCTATCGATCCCGCCCGAGAGCCCGAGCACTGCACCGTCTGCCCCCGCGGCGTCGACCCGGTCGCGAATGAACTCCGTGATGTGTTCGCGTCGCTGCTCGAGTTCCGCCTCCGAAAAGCGAAGGTCGATCATGTGGCCGGATACGGACGGCATGACCTAATAGCCTCCCCTCCCCGGAAAAAACTGACCGGGCGTCCGATTTCGGCGGTCGATCGCGGTCCGGCGTGCCGATCGGCTGTCGTGTGTCCATCGCGAAAACGGGGACCGAAGGTCCGGGTGCGAGAATCGAACTGCGCGTCTCAGCCTCCACGGGCTGAAGGATTACCACTACCCCAACCCGGACACACTGCGTCTTGCCGCGATTATCGCTACCACGCTCGATACGTAATAAGTACGGATAGTACTCAGAAACTGCAACTCGAGGCCGGCTTCTTGATCGCCGACGGCCGTTGGTTCCGCTCGAGAGCGCTACGTTGAAGTGGAACCGGTGGGTAGACTCGAGTGTCGACGTGAGTGAGCGCCGGTGGTGAGCAAATCCAACGGATTTGCGATCCTCGGCGCACAAGCGAACGAAGTGAGTGTCGTGCGCCGGTGGTCCAGTGGTAGGACATGAGCTTCCCAAGCTCATAGCCCGGGTTCGACTCCCGGTCGGCGCACTTCTGGGTCCGCCATAAATTCCTTATCAGTGAGTATTAAAACCGCCGACAGTCGTCAGGGCGGACGGGCGACAGTCAACTCGCCCTGAAGTCAGGGACAGTGATGCCGAATCGGGGATTCGTCACCTCCGACTAACGTCGGCAACGTTCACTGACAAGCCCATAATCGTCGCATGGGCAGTTGATTTCCCGGTCGGCGTGAAAATGGCGACCGAAACCGTCCTATTCGTGAATCCCCATCGCTTCGATCTGCTCCTGATACCGGTTCCGGATGGTTACCTCGGTCACCTGCGCGACGTCCGACACTTCGCGCTGGGTCTTCTTCTCGTTACAGAGCAGCGATGCAGCGTAGATCGCGGCCGCGGCGTAACCGGTCGGCGACTTGCCCGAGAGAAGCCCCTTCTCGGTCGTGACATCGATGATCTCGTTCGCCTTCACTTGGACCTCCTCGGAGAGCTCGAGCTCCGAGCAGAACCGGGGCACGTACTTCTTGGGGTTGACCGGCTCCATCTCGAGGTTGAGTTCCTGGGCGACGTAGCGATAGGTACGGCCGATCTCCTTGCGCTCGACGCGGGAGACGGCGGCGACCTCCTCGAGCGAGCGGGGGATGCCTTCCATGCGGCAGGCGGCGTAGAGCGTACTGGTCGCGACGCCCTCGATCGAGCGCCCGCGGATGAGGTCTTCGTCGAGCGCGCGCCGGTAGATGACGCAGGCGACCTCGCGGACCGAGCGGGGGATGGCCAGCGAAGAGGCCATCCGGTCGGTCTCGGAGAGGGCGAACTGGAGGTTCCGTTCGCCGGCGTCCTTGGTGCGGATCCGTTCCTGCCACTTTCGCAGGCGACGCATCTGGTTGCGTTTGTCCGAGGAGATTGAACGGCCGTAGGCGTCCTGATTCTTCCAGTCGATGGAGGTCGTCAGGCCCTTGTCGTGCATCGTCTGGGTCGTCGGCGCGCCGACGCGGGACTTGTTCTGCCGTTCCGAGTGGTTGAACGCGCGCCATTCGGGCCCGTGGTCGATGTTGGTTCCTTCGACGATGAGTCCGCATTGATCGCAGACGAGTTCGCCCTGATCCTCGCTCTTGACGAGCGTTCCACCGTCGCACTCGTCACACACCCGCTCGCGCTCCGGTTCCTGCGTTTTTTCTGTCGTTTCAGGATCGCGTTCGCGCTGACGGGTGGGGCTTGCCATTTCATGTTGATAACGATGTTGCAAGGACTTAAGGGCTCGCCACCGAACTATCACGGTTCGACTGTCATATCGACCCCATCCCCGACGGAAAAACAGCGCTCCGAACCGTCTCAGAGGTAGCCGAAGAGCGTTCCGACCAGTACGAGCAGCCACATCGTGGTACCGATCAGCAGCATGTCGTTGAACTTCGAGCTCCGGGACGCCCGTTTGGCCGCGCCGCCGGCGATCAGACCGAGCGCGACGACGACGAGCATCCGCTGAACGACGACGTCGACGGGTAGCGAGGAGACGCCAAGCAGACTGTAGTCGAGCCAGACCGCGACCGCGAGCGAGCCTGCGGCGACGACGGCGGCGTCGAGCCGCCGCGTGAGTCCGCGCGCGAGCAGGTAGGTCGCGACGGGGATCCCGACCCCGATCACCGGATAGAGGAGTCCGGCGATCTGGTGGGGTGTGAGGAACGCGGCCTGCCGTTCGAGCGCGAGGCCGCCCATCCGAACGCCCAGATACAGCGCCAGGATGGTGAAGACGAGGAGGACGTGGCCCGCCTCGAGGCGGGCGTAGGCGGCGGCGAGCCGCTGGCGGTCGACGTCGGTCAGGCGGTCGTCGATCGCGTCGGGCGTCCGCTCGGCGATGTGCTCGCCGGTGGACGTAGACCGTTCGGTGCCGCTCGATGCGCTTATACCGCGTCTCCCGGCTCGAACGCCGACGAGCGTCGGAACGACGAGCAGTCCAGCGAGTTCGACGAGAGTCGCCCAGCCGTCGGCATCGGCGGAGTTCCTGTTGTCGAGATAGATTCGGGTCACGTCCTCCTGGACGTCGACTCGCGGGTGTTTCATGAAGTCGGCCTCTACTTTCGTCTGGGCGTCCTGGGAGCCGTGAACCCGGTGTCGAAGGGTGAACCAGTCGAAGTGTTCCGAGTGGGTCTGCATGGCGACCCAGTTGTCGTCCTCGTTGGGACTCTCGTAGAGGCGAATGTGGTATCGCTGTCCGAAGTAATCGCCGTCCTCGAGTTGCCGCGTTTCGGTCGTCCAGTAGCCGCTCTCGTTCGGGCCGGGATCGACGTAGGCGTACCGGGTGCCGCCGTCGGCTTGTCCCCAGTTGAGGTTGGGAATGGGACCCTGGGACTCCTCCGCCGCGTCCTCGTCGGTCGCGTTCGTCGACGAGTTATTCGCCGTCGTTGCGTCGTCGACCTCGGCGTCCGGTTGCGTTCCGTTGGCGGTCGCGTTGGCCGGTTGCGTTTCGTTGTCGGAGGCGTTCCCGCCGGTGAGCGAGTACGTCTCTGGGAGCGCTTCCTCCTCGGATTCGTTGATCTCCGACCAGTCACCGCTGTCGGCGTCGGTCAATACCCGCTCGATATCGTCGATATCACCACGGACGACCACGTTGATCGGGCTTCGCTTCTGGAATCGCTTGGTGGGACTGAGATACTCCCAGAAACTGCTCTCGGAGTCGTCGAACGAGACGAGTTCCGGCGTCCGCTGCTCCGTTTGCTCCGTCTGGGCCGGTGCTTCTGACGCCGTCTGACTGGTCGATAGCGACAGCAACAGCGACGGCCCGCCGATGAGGGCGACGGCGAGAACGAGCAGAACGGCTGAGATCACGATCGAACGGCGCATCTCTGCATCACTAGTGACGGCGTGCACATCAAACCGTGTGTAACCGATCCGAGATATCCCGTTCGCGTACGGTGATAGTGGACGAGCGGATCGCGGTCGCAGCAGTATCTCCGGTCACGCGGTCGTCTAACATTTCGCCTGCTCGAGCGAATCGATCGCCTCGTTCGGCGGACGAGCAGCTATCGCCGTGCGGATTCGATCCCGCTCACACGTCGGGACCGACGGTGGTGACGGGGACGGGGGCTTCGCGGACGACGCGCTGGGAGACGCTGCCGACGACGTTGCGTTCGTACTCGTCGCCGCTGGTACCCATGACGATCAGGTCGACGTCGGCGGTCGCGGCGTAATCGACGATACACTCTGCGGGGTTGCCGGTGTCGACCGCCGTCGTCGTCTCGATCCCGTGATCGGCGGCGCGAGTGGCCGCGTCGTCGACCGCCTCCCGGGCGGTCGCCTCGAGGTCGTCGCGGACGTCCTCGATGCGGTCGTCGTCGAGCACGAGGAACGCGCGGTCGTCGACGACCGAGAGGACGTGGAGGGCCGCGTCTCGCGTGGTCGCGACGTCGATGGCGTGGTCCGCGACGGTCGCCGCGTGGTCGCTGCCGTCCGTCGGAAGCAGGATCGTCTCGTACATTGCTGTCTACGCGAACCACTCGCGCGGACGAAAAAAGGGGTTTCCTTCCGTCTTCGACGGTGGGAACGACGGGAGCGGCGCTAGATGCCGGGGATCCCGAGCGCGTCGGGGGTTACGAACCCGACTACGGCGAGCGCGTAGAGGATTCCGACCGCGACGATCCAGGCGACGAACCCGATCGCGGCCGCGGAGCCCCAGCCGCCGGGATACCGCCAGTTGATGACGCCGACCCAGATGATTAGCATCAACAAGACCCCCAGAATGGGGACCCAGCCGACGAAGAAGCTCGTGATCCCCCACGCGGCCGCGCCGATGAGGGCGGTCACCGCTGCGTTCACGAAGCTCGCGTCCCTGTCCAACACCAGCCGCGCGCCTGCGAGGATCCCGACCGTTCCGACCAGCAGGCTCAGGACGAAGATCAGGATGGAGTCCGCGGCGGCCATGTTAGGGTTTCCAGCTCAGTTCGATCTCGACTGTTTCACGGTTCCCGCGGAGCATCGAGGAGCGCTCGACGGTCTCGACCGAGACGTCGATGTTGTGGGGCGGGTTGAGCGATACGTTCTTGTTCCCGACCCTGATCGAGACCTCCTCGCTCTCGCCCTCGAACTCGGTCGCGAGCTCTTGGAGGTACTCGGCGAGTTCCTCTCGCGGCAGTGTTTCGTCGGCTGTCGTCCGTTGCGCCATGTGAGAATAATCGGGCTCCTGTCCGCAAAAGTATGGGCCCTGAACACGTCGATAAGTAGTCTCTTACTGGATCAGACCCCGCTGTAACGGTCGGCTAGGCGGAACCGAGACGGCAGACGGTCAGAACAGGTTCGCCTGTTGATAGACGGAAATACCCTCGCTCGTGATCTCGTAGGGCTTTTTCTCTCGAGAGTGGTTCGCATCGCGGATCTTCCGGATCTCGACCGCCAGCCGGGTCTCGCGGACGTCCGCTGGCCCGACGTACTGCAGGACGAAGACGGCGTCCGTGAGAGACTCGACGATGCCGTACCGCGAGGCGTAGGCGTCTCCTGCGAGGCCTCGCTGGTCGACAGCGCGGTACCGCCCGCCTCCGTCAGGCTTCGGGAGAAATCGTATATTTCGTTGCGACGTTTCGCCCGGTCCTGATACATCATCTCGAGCGGATCGGCGTCGACGACGGCGAGTCGCCGTCCGGAGTCGTTCCATCCGGACGAAGCGCGTCGCCGGCGGCCGGACAAGCGTGGCTTTTTGACGACGGGGCGGGTAGCCGCCGTCGATGGACGTCGCCGTCGGAATCGTCGCCCAACGTGACAACGAGCGTGCACAGGCACTCGCCGCGAGCCTCGTCGACGCCCTCGAGCGCGAGGGAGCCGACGTCGTCGTCGACGACGCGACCGGCGGGGCGGTCAGGGCGAGCGCCGTCCCGGTCGCCGCGATGGCGGGCCGCGACCTCGTCGTGAGCATCGGCGGCGACGGGACGCTGCTGTTCGTCGCCCGCGAGGTCAGGTCGACGCCGATCCTGGGAGTCAACCTCGGCGAAGTCGGCTTTCTCAACGCCGTCGCGCCCGACGACGCCGTCGGCGTCGTCACCGAACTCGTCTCGGAACTCGCGGAAACGGGGACCGTAGAGGAACGCGAACTCGCGCGACTGCGAGCGACCGGCGTCGAGGAGGACTGGACGCTCGAGCCCGCGCTCAACGAGGTCGTCGTCCACGGGCCGCGACGGGGCAACGGCGGCGGCGCGACGATCGATATCGACGTCGACGGCCAGCGGTACGCCGAGAGCCACGCGGACGGCGTCCTCGTGGCCACGCCGACGGGCTCGACCGCGTATAATTTGAGCGAGGGCGGACCGCTGGTCCATCCGTCCGCCGAGACGCTCGTCGTCACGCAGATGGCCGCGACCGAGTCGATGCCCCCGCTGGTCGTCGAACCGGAGACCGAGATCACGCTCTCCGTCTCCGGGACCGGGACCGCCTACGCGATCAGCGACGGCCGGAACCGACAGCGCCTCGAGCCCCCCGCCGCGGTTTCGGTCTCGCTCGCGACCGAGTCCGTCAGGCTGGTCGGCCCGCAGGCGAACTTCTTCGACGGCCTCGACAAGCTCGAGTGACTACCGATCGCCCTCGACGAGTCGTTCCAAGTGCTCCGGCGGGACCGAGCCTCGGGCGGCGTGGCCGTCGGAGACGAACGTCGGCACGCCGGTGATCCCCTTCTGCTGGGCCTCGGCAAATCGGTCCTCGAGCTCCGCACGGATGCCCTCGTCGTCGACCGCGTCGCGGATCTCGTCGGTCGGGAGGTCGACGTCCGACGCGAGATCGGCCAGTACGTCGACGTCGCCGATGTCGCGGCCGTTCTGCCAGAGCGCGGTGTAGATCGCCTCGTCGAACGCAGCCCACTGCTCGGGATACTCCTGTTTGACGTACCACGAGGCGACCTGTGCGTTCAACGAGTCGACGTCGGTCGCGATCTCCTGTGCCATCTCGACGCCGTACTCCTCCTGCAGCCGGCGGACGTTCTGTCTCGCCTGCTCGTAGTACTCGTCGCCCTTGCCGTCGTCGACGTCGTGATCGATCGAGCCGTCCGCGTTCCGCTTCCCGCTCCGCAGGTCGAAGGGGTGCCACTCGACCTCGAGCGGCTCGTCGCGGCCCTCGCGGTACTGTGCAAGCGAGCGCGTCCCCAGATAACAGAACGGGCAGACGTAGTCGGCGTAGATTTCGATTCGGTCGGTCGTTTCCGGTGTCGATCCGGTGTCAGCGTCAGCCATAGTGCCGATAGGAGCCTAATACGGAAAAGTCGCCGGTCACCGGCAGTCGAACCGAGACGCGGTGCGGGCCCGGTCCAGAATTCGGGCGGCGGCCGCGTCGTTAGCTTTCGGTCCCGGTGGCCGCGTCCGCAGCCTCGGTCTCCGACTCCGTCACGTCCGGTAGGTTCGGGTCCCGATAGGGGTTGCGCCCGTAGGCCGGCAGTTCGTCTTCGAGTTGGGACTTGAGGACGCGACGGAGCCGGTTCAGGCTCGTCGTATCCAGCCCGTACTCGGCCGCGAGTCGCTCGAACGTCTCCTCGTCGGTGATGTCGTGTGCGCGATACCGACCGAACAGTTCCTCCATCCGGTCGGCGGAGAGCTCCTGTGCATCGATATCGTCCAGCCCGAAGTACTGCTGGCGGTCGACGTCGACGACGTGGCGGATCGCGACCAGCGCCACCTTCTCGATCGCGCGCTGACTGCCGAACTCGGTGAGGTCGATCTCGTCCATGACGCCCAATGCGAGGTCCCGTTGCCACGGCGTCACCTCGAGGACGTTACAGAGCGCCTGCGTGGTTCGCAGCCGATCGAGACGGTGGGCGCGTTCGCTGTAGCCCGGCGTCGCCGCGTGCTGTTCGTCGTGGAGGCGACGGACGTTCTCGGAGAGGTCCGCGTCGGGCGAGTCCGCGCGGCCGATGACCGTCGCGCTCGGCGTGACGACGCCCCACCGACGGACCGTCGAATCGCGTTGCACGTCGGCCCGCGAGAGCGATCCGGACCCGGGGCGGGTCTCGAGGCGGCGCTCGCTGTCGGGGTCGGGCTCGACGCCGTCCGCGACGGCTGGGGCTCGCTCGGGATCTGGACCAGGGTCGGCACCGTCGTCTTGCATCGTCTGTCGCTCGGAGAGGGAGAGTGAAAAAGGCTCGCTCCGTTCAGTACACCAGTTCGACGGACAGACAGGCTTTCTAACAGGAACCCGCGATCCACGCGTCTCTCGAGCGATAGCGGGCACCAGCACTCGCTGTTCGAGACGATCGGTCCGCGAAAAGCCCTTCGTAGCTTCACCTTGTGACCAGAGGCACTTAAAGAGAATCGGCGGCGAGACGGTTCCGATGCGTGCTACTGAACCGCATCGATCATCTCGTCGATGAACTCGTCGAGTCGGCCGGTATCGGGCCCATCCCGGGCGTGAATTTCGGGATCGATCGCTTTCGGCGGGTGGGCGAACTCGCGACCCACGGCGTCGCCGATTACGGCCTCGCCCTCGCCCGCCCGTTTCCGCTCGAGCAACTCGCGAGCGCGGTCGATCCGGTCGGCGTCGAAGACTGCGGGTGCCTGCTCGCGAAGGAAGGTCTCGAACTCGAGGGCCGGCAGGTCGTGTTCGCTGCACTCACCGGTCGCTTTGAGGTAGTAGGCGGACATGGCCGCGCGGCAGATCAGCAGGTTTCGCTTGACCGTGGGCCTCGTCTGCGTCTCGCTGAACTGCTCGTCGTCGACCGAGACCGTCATCGTCCCGTCGTCGGTTTCGACGGTGTACTCCTCGCTTCCGGCATCGACGATCGGGAAGGTCTCGTCGTCGCTCCGGACCAGGTGCCGCGAGAGGTACTTGCGGTAGTTGCTCGTCGCGATCCCGCGCCACGTGTGATAGATGTCGATCGGATTGTACGTCCGCTTGATGTACGCGGTGAGGGCAGCGGGATCGTACGCGAGCCGATAGCGAATCGGACTCCGCAGCAGGTCGATCGCGCCCTCGTTCGAATCGGCGAGCAGGCGCGCGAACGTCCGCACGTCCCAGCCCTGATACTCGAACTCGCCGCGGTCCACGACGACGGTTTCGGGAGCGCCCTCGAGGTGGGCGTAGCGCCGCAAATCGGTCGGCGCGAAGACGAAGCCGACATCGTAGTCGCTGTCGGGACTCGCCGCCCCCCAGGCGTGGCTGCCGCGGGCGACCGCCAGGACGACCGCGACGTCGTGTGCGCGCTCGATCGCCGCCAGCTGGTCGTCGACGGTCTCGCGGACGTGCGTCGGAACGGTGGCCATGGCCGGGACTCGAGTCTGGAAGACCGAAAAACGAGCGAATCGACGTCTCGCCGAACCGATTTCGCACGAAAACAGCCGGCCGCACAGAGCGGCGAGATAGAGCGCACTATCCGCTGATACCGCTCTGGAAGCCGCGCCGGACCGTCATGGCGTGCGCGTAATCGGCTTTCGAGAGCACGCCGACGGGATCCCCGTTCTCCTCGACCAGCACGTTCCCGCTCCCGGACTGGTTCAGCAGGGCCAGCGTGTCGAAGGCGTCGGCGGTCGACTCGGTCCGGGAAATCTCCCGCATGACCGCGTCGACGCGGGTCGTGCCGCGGTCGTCGCCGCGAGCCGTCCGGAGGTCGCCGAGCGTGATCACGCCGAGGACCGCCCCGCTCCCGTCCGTGACGAGGTGGATCGGCTGACGGTCGCGGAGCATCCGGTCACCGAACTCCTCGAGCGTCGTGTCGGCCGAGACCGTCGCGGGATCCCGGGTCATGATGTCGCCGACCGTGATGCCCTCGAGCAGTTCGTCGAGGAGGACGCTCTGCGATTCCGTCGTCGCGGCGCCGTAGATGAAGAAGGCGAGGAGAATGAGCATGAGCTGGAACGTGAGGACGCCGACGATAGCGAACAGGAGCGCGAAGATGACACCCACCCGCGCCGCGATCCGCGTCGCGGTGCCGTACGGGCGGGAGCGAGCCAGGAGGGCGCGGAAGATGCGCCCGCCGTCCATCGGGAACGCGGGGAGGAGGTTGAATCCCGCTAAGAACAGGTTCGTGATAGCTAGATAGCCGACGATGAACCGGGACGCCTGAAGCGAATTCGGCGCGACGAGAACGCCCGCATAACAGACGGCGGCGACGAGGACGCTCGTGAGGGGGCCGGCGATGGCGATCCAGAACTCGCGGTTCCACTCCTTCGGCAGCGACGTCAGCGACGCCATGCCGCCGAGGATCCACAGGGTGATCGACTCGATCTCGATGCCGTACCGCAACGCTGCCCACGAGTGGCCGAGTTCGTGCAGCGTGACGCTCGCGAACAGGCCGACCGCCGCCGTGATACCGATGAGCCACGGCGTCGTCCCGGCGCGGAGCCGAGCGAGGTCGAACCCGGTTCCGGTGAATCGCTCGATGAAGCCGGCGTACAGTTCGATCTGCTGGCCGCTCCCGATGAGCCACGCGAGGATCGGGAGGAAGATCAGTAAGGAGGTGTTGATTCGAATGGGGATGCCCCAGATTTCCGTGATCGTGTAACTTCGCACACTCTCCGCTGTCGCTCCGGGGTCTTAGTTGACGTGAAAGCGATTTTCCGGTGTTCCGTACCGTCCGTTCGGCGTGGGACTCTACAGGGGTGTTACTGCCGGGTCGTTTCACTCGGCTCTCGAGAGACAGAGCGTCGCGACTACCGAATTGGCACGTCAGAGAACGGCGGTCTTCCCGTCATAGCTCTACCTTGTGACCAGAGACACTTAAAGAAACGACGGGTGCTCGAGATGGAGCCGGCCGACCGACCGTCGAGCCAGTTACTACTGGTTCCGAAAGGTTGAATCGCCCGCTGCCCTGAATGCGGGCAATGAGTCATCAGTTGCCGGACGTGCAGGCGACGTCGCCCGACGTGACCGTCGGCCTGAGTCAGGTCGGCGTCACCGGCGTCGACAAGCTCGTCAAGATCGCCCGCGAGGACAAGCGCCCGATCGTCCTCACCGCCGAGTTCGAGGTCTTCGTCGACCTCCCGGGCTGGCGCAAGGGTGCTGACATGAGCCGCAACATGGAGGTCATCGACGAGATCTTAGAGGACGCCACCCGCGAGGAGGCCTACGGCGTCGAAGAGGTCTGCGGCGAGGCCGCCGAACGGCTGCTCGAGCGCCACGATTACACGTCGAAGGCGGAGGTCTCGATGGAGGCCGAGTTCATGCGGCGCGAACAGACGCCCGCGAGCGACCGCGAGACCCAACACACGGTCGATATCGTGGCCGCGGCGACGGCGACCGACGAGGGCACCCGCGAGGAGATCGGTGCGCGAGTCACTGGCATGACGGTCTGTCCCTGCTCGCAGGGGATGTCGACCGCACGCGCGAAGCAGACGCTCGAGGACCTGGGCGTCGAGGCGGAGACGATCACGGAGTTCCTGGACGAAGTGCCCCAACCGGGGCACTCCCAGCGGGGCCACGCGACGCTGACCGTCGAGGCCAACGGCGATCCGTCGGTCGATCTGAACGACATCATCGACATCGCGCGGGACTCGATGAGCGCCCGGATCTACAACCTCGCGAAGCGGCCCGACGAGGATCACATGACCTACGAGGCCCACGCCGACGCGAAGTTCGTCGAGGACTGCGTCCGCGCGCTGGCCGAGGGGGTCGTCGACGAGTTCGATCACCTGGCCGACGACGCGGTGATCACGATGAGCCAGTCCAACGACGAGTCGATCCACCAGCACAACGCCCACGCCGAGCGCATCGTCGAGATGGGAACGCTGCGCGACGAGATCGAGAGCTAGAACTCGAGCGGCTCCGCTTCTTCCCAGCGCGGGACGAACTCCTCGTGGACGTTCGCGGCGAACTCGGGATCCTTGAGATCGATCATGCCGAAGGCCTCGCCCGAGGACAGCGGGTTCGGCACCTGAATGCAGATCTCGATGCCGTCGATGATGTTGAACGAGCCCGTGACGTCGTCGTTCGTCCGGACCGCGAAGTCGTCTCGCTGCTGGAGCGTCTCCCGGTAGCGCCGCCCCACCTCTTCCGACATGGAGGCGACCATCTCGCGAGTCATCAACAGATCGATCGAGACGCCCCGGTCGAGTGCGTCCTCGAGCTGAGCGTTGATCTCCTCGCTCGCGGCCTGAATGTCCCACTGCGGGGACGGATGGGACGAGACCATCACGATGTCGCGGTCGGCGGCCGCCAGCCGCTCCAAGAGCAGGTCCATCGTCTCCTCGGGACCGACCGCGGCGGTCCAGAACTGCTCTTCGACCGGCTCGGCCGCGTGGAGTTCGTCGGCCAGATCATCGACGATCGACTCGTACTGGTCGGCCTTCTCCTCGAGTTCCCGTTTCTTGTCCTCGAGGAGCCGATCGAGCGCCGTCGACGGCTCGACGGCGACGTACTTCTTCGGTCGGCTCGCGGTCTGACTCCGGACCAGATTGTACTGCTCGATACTGTTCAACACGTCGTAGATCCGCCCCATCGGGACGTCACTCGCCCGTGACAACTCCTTCGCCGTTGTGGGGCCGGTGTTGAGCAACGATCGGTAGGCTCGAGCTTCGTACTCGGAGAGCCCGAGATCCCTGAGACTGGCCATGTCTGGAACCATCCGACCGAAGAAATATAAACACTGTGGTAGTTTGCCTCGAGACCGGTCTCGGCCGGTAGGGGCCGAATGTCAGTCGAGAAGGGACTGAACGCGCTCGCTCAACTCGTCCGGAGTTTCGGCACGCTCTGACATGCGGTCGCCGCGTTCGACCCGCGCCGTCCCCGCCTCGCAGTCGGCGTCGGGGACGACGACCTTCTCGTGGTCGGCCATCCGGAGCGCCGCTCGGTGGAGGTCGGAGCCGGGTTCGGCGGCCACCCGGATCACCAGCGGCCCCTCGAGCAGCCGGGAGACGGCCGTCGCGTAGCGGGCGACCTGGACGGTGAACCGGTCGCTCGCCCCCGCGAAGGCCTCGAGGGTCTCGCGGGCGAACTCGCGGTAGCGGTCCTCGCCGGTGAGGGCTGCCAGATCGATCAGCGCGTCCGCGAACGCGACGTTCGAGTCGAGCGGCCGTAACGGCCGATCGCACAGGCCAACGCCCTCGGCGGGACCGTCGAGGAACGAGTCCTCGTCGTGGAGCCGGTCGATCGTCGCCTCCGCGACGGCCGTCGCGTCTTCGAGCACGTCCGTCTCGAGGGTGCTGGCGGCCGTCGTCAGCGCCGCCAGCGCGCGGGCCTGATTCGCGAGAAGCGGGAGCGCATCGCCGTCGGCGTCGCGCTCGACGGCGTCGTCGTCACGTGCGTGGGCGACGACCCCCTCCTCGAGCAGGTCCTCGCGGAGGGTCGCGAGCGCGCGTTCGGCGTACCGGCGGGCCCGATCGTCGTCGGTGTAGGCGTAGTACGTGAGCAGTCCCTCGATCGCCAGCGAGTTCGGACCGGCGAGGACGCCGTCGTCGACCGGCGGCTCGTCGGCGGCCGCTCGATCGGTCGCGTCGAGGCTGTGGGCGTCGTCCTCGCCGGGGGCCTGACTGTTCGCGAAGGCGTCGGCGTCGGCGTTCCACAGCGTCGTCGTCAGGAACTCGATCGTGCGATCGGCGGGGTCGCGGTACTCGTCTTTCCCGGTGTGAAGGTAGGCGTTGGCGAACGCGCGCACGAGCGCACCGTTGGAATCCAAGAGCTTCTCGCGTTGGAGTCCCGACCAGTCGCGGTCGGTCGCGAACCGGTAGAAGCCGCCGTCGTACTCGTCTAACAGGTTCGCACCGACCGCGTCGTACGACCGCAGCGCCATGTCTCGGTCGCGTTTGAGCGCGAACTCGAGGGCGTCGGGCAGCGGGAACTTCGGACTGTCGCCCCAGCCGCCGGCGGTCTCGTCGTAGCTCTCCGAGAGCTGGCCGAGCATGGCCGACTCGACGTCGGCCGTCAGCTCGCCGGCCGGCGGGTTGTCCTCCCGGAGCGGCCGCGGGACGCGCGCCGCACCGCTGCCTTTCGTGTCCCACATGGTCCGGACGCTGTCGAGGACCTGTCGCATCCCGTCGGGACCGAGATAGCCCGCACCGGTCAGGACCTTGCCGTCGGGTGCGAGAAAGACCGTCGACGGGAACCCGCCCATATTGTACCGGTCGCGAACGCGCGGGTAGCGGTCCACGTCCACCCGAACGGGAACGAAACTGTCGTTGACGTTGGCCGCGATTCGGGGCTCGGCGTAGGTCTCCGCGTCCATCTCGTGGCAGTGATCGCACCACGTCGCAGTCAGCGAGAGCAAGACGGGAACGTCGGACTCCGCCGCCTCGTCGAAGGCGTCCTGTCCCCACTCGCGCCACTCGACGCGGGTCGTATCGTCCATACCGGACCGAGGTGAGTCCGCGGCGTAAGCCCTTCGTTCGCTCACGGCCCGTCGACTGGGACTCGAGCGGCGGGAATTCCGCTTCTGGAACGAGAGTAAAGGATTTTCACCCTTCGGTGGCTATATCGAGGTATGCTCCGGTGGATCTTCGCGCTGTTGCTCATCCCGTTTCTCGACGCCGTGTTGCTCGCGGTGATCGTTACCCAGTTCGGGTTCGTCAGCTGGGTCGGGATGATCTTACTCGTCGTCCTGACTGGACTGGTCGGGATGCTCCTCGTCCGCGCGGAAGGGCGACGGACGATCCGGAAGATGCAACGGACGATGGCCGCGGGGAAGCCGCCGACCAACGAACTGCTCGACGGGGGCCTGCTGATCGCCGCCGGGGCGTTCCTGCTGACTCCCGGGCTGGTGACCGACGTCATCGGCTTCCTGCTGGCCGTTCCGCTGACGCGGATCCCGATCCGCGCGGCCCTCAAGCGGTTCGTGATCGTCCCCTACGCGGACAAGAAGACGGGCGGGTTCGCCAGCGGCAACGTCTGGACGTTCGGCTTCCCGAACGACGAGACGGCGGACGGATCCACCGAGTCGACCGACGGCGGGACGTACGACCTCGGTGATGACGACTACACCGTCGACGGAAACGGCGACGACTCGTACACGATCGACTTCGGCGACGAGCGGACGGACGACACGGACGACGAGCGAGACGACGACCCCCTCGCTCGGTAGCGGTTCGCACGGGTCCCAAAGAAAGAAACGCTTAAACGTCCCACCGAGCAACTACCGAGTGCGAAGAAGACGGCAACGCGGGCCAATAGCTCAATTAGGTTGAGCGCCACTCTGATAAGGTGGAGGCTCTCGGTTCAAATCCGAGTTGGCCCACTTCTCGCGACGAACTCCTTCGTGAGCCGCGGCTGTGTACTGCGACGAGGCACGAGACCGGATAGTCGACCGACCGATCGTGATGCGGGCCTGTTCTCGAGAATCCTCTCGAGGCGGACCGAACCACCGTTGTCCGGTTCGATGTCAGGTCGAACGTTTTTCCACGGGATCGTCGTGCTGAGACCATGCGCCTCGTGGAGATGCTGATCCCGAAGCAGAAGCGGGACGTCGTCGAGGAGGTACTCGATGAGGAAGGCATCGAATACACGCTCATCGAGGAAGGAAGCCGCGAGGAGCCCTCGGTCGTCATCACGTTCCCGCTGCCGACGCCCGCGGTCGAATCCGTCCTCGACAGCCTCCGCGAGACCGGGATCGACGAGGACTCCTACACCGTGATCGTCGATGCGGAGACCGTCGTCTCGGACCGGTACGACGACCTCGAGCAGCGGTTCGCCCAGAATACCCCGCGCATCTCTCGCGAGGAAATGCAGGCTCGAGCGAAGGATCTCACCCCCCGATTCAGCACGTATCTCGTCATGACGGTCATGAGCGTGATCGTCGCGACCGCCGGCCTGTTGCTCGATTCACCGGCGGTCGTCGTCGGGTCGATGGTGATCGCACCGTTGATCGGCCCCGCGCTCGGTGCGAGCGTGGGCACGGTCATCAACGATCGTGTGCTGTTTCGGCGGGGGATCAAACTCCAGGCGATCGGACTCGGAATCGGCGTCGTCACCGCTGCCGTCTTCGCGTTCGCCATCCGGACGACCGGACTCGTCTCACCGATGATCGATCTCTTCTCGATTTCGGAGATTCAGGGCCGGTTGACACCCGATCTGCTCTCGCTCGTCATCGCGATCGGTGCCGGCGTGGCGGGCGCGTGGACGCTCACTGCGGGGACGTCGGCCGCCCTCGTCGGCGTCATGATCGCCGCCGCGCTCGTTCCGCCACTGGGCGTCATCGGCATCGGTATCGCGTGGGGCCTCCCGCAGGTCGCCCTCGCCGCGAGCGTCCTCGTCCTCGTCAACATCCTGACGATCAATATCACCAGCCTCGCTGTCCTCTGGTATAAAGGCTATCGGCCGGAGAGCTGGTTTCAGCAGGACGAAGCGCGCGTCTCGACGGAGAAGCGCGTCGTCGCACTCGCCGTCACGATAGTCGTCCTCTCGACGTTTCTCGGCGTCGTGACCTACGATACCTATCGAACTGGGATGTACGAAGAGGCGGTCAACGAGGACGTGGCCACCGTTCTCGCGTCGTCCGAGTACGCCGAGCTCTCGCTCATCGATGTCACGATCGACTACGGCGATCCGGTCCCGCCCCGTCAACCGGAGCGCGTCGTCGTTACGGTCGGCTATCCGATCGGAACGGACCCGCCACCGGTCAGTGACGCGATCGAATCCAGAGAGAGCGTCCGCGCGGAGTCGGCGATCCACCTGCCGACCGGACCGCTCGTCGAGTCCGAGCGTCCGGAGGTGGTGGTTCAGTACACCCAGACGGACCAGTAACGAGGTCACGGACTCACTCTCGAGCCCGACTCAGGAGAACGGCTGGTACTCGAGGGCGTCCGGACGAACGCAGGGCGAACCGTCGCGTCCGAGAACTGGGAGAAGCGTCTCGCCGCAGTATTTCACAGAACGCCTCCCGACCGGGGCTGTGACTCTGAGAGACGATGTGATCGAAGCCGGCCGCTTCGGCGAGTTCGATCTGGCGGAGACACGCCGCGGGCGAGAGTTCCCTGAGAGCGGCGAATCATCCGAATCGGATAACGCATTTGAACACAGTACGGCCACTTCTCTACCCACCTACTGGAATGGAAGTAATCCTCATCCGGTAGGCCGTCGCGTAGCACGATGGCAATACGATTACAAACTACCAGATGTACAGTATACTTTGGATACGTACTTGAAATCAGCCCATCATATAGAGACAGAGAGCGATAGTCGACGGTCAGCGGAGTGAAAGTTACGCAGATATTGTTGCAGAATTCGCTTGAAAAGCCATTTGAGGCGGTTTTATCGATATCACCATCGGTCGAGACTGTGCGAATATCACCGCCGACCGACCCACGAACTGCGATCCGATTTCAAAATCGCTATTCACACCTTATTACGACAAGACGCCCTATACTTCCGGAAATAGGCATTTGAGGAATATAGTTGGAGGTGAGAATAGTCAGTACAGTTCTACAGCGCTAATATACCAGTATTCAAATATAAAAGATATATCGTCTATAGTTCGATCATATATTATTGGAATAATATCCCTCCTCGAGTGTTCGCTGATAACGCTGTCACGGATGGAAGACTCGACGGTATGCGACGAATCCGGACCGAATACTGACTCGATCAGCGGTGTAACGACCGTCTCCGGACCCAAGAGATTACATACATATGTTTGTAATCCAATTCCGTCGGATCAATCGAGACGATCACGGTGGCCCCTCGCTGCGAACGGATTCACGGTTCCGGCAGTTCGATGCCGGTCACGCGAATGATTTCGGCCTCGACGTCCTCGAACAGCGCGCCCCACGCACCGATCGAGACGAGTCCGTCGTCGGTCTCGAGGAAGAGCGTTACCTGTCCCGCGAGGTCCGTATACGTGGGATTTCGCGGCGGCTCGAGTTGCCCACCCCACGTCGCCCGGACGAGATCGCCGCGAATCTCGACCGGGTCGCCGGTTTCGATCCGGCGGCCGATCACCTGTAGCGTCATCGACGCCCCGTCGCGGAGCAACGACGCGGCGTCGTAGACGAACCCCTCGATGCTCACGTAGGTGGGGGGCTGGTCCCGATCGAGCTGGAGTCGTTCGTTGTGCGCCCACAGACACGTCCGGAAGTACCAGTGCATGATAAAGGAGAGGATCTCGTCACCGATCGTGATCCCGTAGGAGCGGTCGCTGTGGACGTTCGGGGCGAAGAACGCGTACCGACGATCGACGATCGCCAGGAACGGCCCGGGGATCGGACACCGTCGCATCTCGAGGACGCCCTCGATGTCGGGGACCTCGGTTCCGCCGCCGTCGTAGACCGCGATGTGGACCAAGACGCCGTTAGCCGCGGCGGTCTCGAGCCGGGGTCGTAACGCCTCGAGTTGCTCAGGCGTGGCCGCCAGCGCGACGGAAACGGTCGCCTCGTCGATCGCGTCCCCGGTACTCTTGAGGACCGTTTCGGTCCGTTTGAGGACGCTGATTCGCGATTCCTTCGGGTCCGGTCGCTCCCAGCGGTCCTCGATCTCGGCGGCGGCGTCCGCGAGGGTCTCGCTCTTCTGGCGCAGTCGATTGAGGACGTCGACTGGCTCGCGCGGCCGAGCGTGCAACCGGTCGCGCTCGAGGGTCTCCACGAACCCTTCCTCCGCTAACGAGCGGACGACGTCGTAGATCCGCGAGGATGAGACCGACGACTGTTGGGCGATTTCGGTCACGGGGGCGGTTCCCGATTCGAGGAGCGTCAGGTAGGCCTCCGCCTGTTGACCGGTCAGCCCGGCGTCCTCGAGCGCCCGTCGGAGTGTCTCCGTATCCATACTTGTCCATAGTTAATGGTCGTACAAAAACGTATGTCTGCGGTGTTTGATAATATATTATACACAATTTCGAAATATGTTCTTGTTCCGACTGCTACGTGATAGAACCGGCTGGAGTCCGACGGTTTCGAGTGAGTGATTCGTTATTCACTAGCCAACACACAAATCTGCTGTCAGTATCGGTTCGATCTGGAGGGCGAGAATGGGCGATGCAGCTGCTGTGTCGCACGTTCTCGAGATCTACGGACAGCGCTCACGCTGGAGGGGGAAACGGTGCGGAAACGGGGGGAGGCCGATGCCGATTCGAACGGCGGCCGTCAGTGACTGCGCTCGTCGGAGCGCTCGACCGTGACCGTCGTCGAGCGTCCGTCACAGGAAAGCGTGAACGAGCCCGGTTCGACCGTCGTTCGACCGCGGGAGTCGGTCACGGCGAGCGCGTCGTTCGGAATCGTCATTTCGGCGGTCGTCGACTCGCCGGGCTCGAGGCTGACCCGCGCGAAGCCGACGTGCTCGCGGACGGGCCGAACCCGCGAGCTCACGTCGTCTCGCAGGAAGCAGTCCACCGCCCGATCGCCCGGCCGGTCGCCGACGTTCTCGACGGTGACCGACGCGGTGATCGATTCGGCGGAACCGATCCGCGAGTCCGCGACCGACAGGTCCGAACACGCGAACTCGGTGTAGCTCTCGCCGTCGCCGAACGCGTAGAGCGGATCGTACGTGTCGGGGTGTTCGTCGGCCCCGATCGGCGTCGGATGGGCGACGTGGTTGAACGCCGACGGGAGATCGCCCGCCGAGCGCGGGACGCTGATCGGCAGCCGACCCGCCGGATCGACATCGCCGAACAGGACGTCCGCGATGGCCTCCCCGCCCTCGCTCCCCGGATAGTACGAGTACAGCAGCGCGTCGGCGTTGTCGGCGGTCCAGGAGAGCGCCAGCGGCCGACCCGCGATCGCGACGACCGCGAGCGGCGTCCCGGTCTCGTGGACCGCCTCGAGCAGGTCGCGCTGGGCGGCCGGGAGTTCGAGTCGCGACCGGGTGGGGAACTCCCCGGTCGAGCCGACGAGCCCCTTCGGACCGAACTCGTGGTAGTACCAGCCCTCGCCGACGGCGACGACCGCCACGTCCGCGTCCGCCGCCGCGTCCGCGACCGCCTCGAGGTCCGCTCGCTCGCCGACCGTCGCTCCCCGCTCGTATCGGACCGTCGTCTCGTCGCCGGCGCGGTCCGCGATCCCCTCGAGCACCGTCGTCCCCGAGTCCGGATCGGGATCCTGCACGCTCCAGCCGCCGTACTGGTTGCGCAGGGAGTCGGCGTTCGGCCCCGCGACGAGGATCGAGTCGAGGTCGTCGGCCAGCGGGAGCACCCCGTCGTTCTCGAGGAGGGTCTGTGACTCGCGGGCCGCCTGAAGTGCGGCCCGCCGATGGGCCGACGCGCCGACCGTCGTCCGGACCCGTTCGATGTCGACGTAGGGGTCCTCGAAGAGGCCGAGCGACGCCTTCAGCTCGAGGATTCGGGCGACCGCGTCGTCGATGCGCGCTTCGGAGAGATCGCCGGACTCGACGAGGTCCCGAATGTGGGCTGTGTACTCGTCACGCCCGATCGAGATCAGGTCGAGCCCCGCGTCGACGGCAGTTCGCGCCGAATCCCGCTGCGACGCCGTCACGCGGTGATCCTCGTGGAGGTGGTCGATCCCGCCCCAGTCCGAGGCGACGGCACCGTCAAATCCGAGCCGCTCGCGCAGGAGTTCAGTGAGGTACCGCCGGGAGCCGTGAGCCGGTTCGCCGTCGATCGAGTTGTAACACGGCATCACGACCGACGCGCCGGCGTCGATGGCCCGGGCGAACGGTGGGAGGAACAGCCGGTGGAGCGTGCTCGCGGAGCGATCCACCGCCGCGGCGTCCTCGCCGCCCGCGGGGTCGCCGTAGGCGGGGAAGTGTTTCGCCGTCGCGGCGACCCGCGGCCCGTCCGCCTCGGACTCGAGCCCGCGAACGGTCGCGCCGGCGAACGCGCCACAGAGCAGCGGGCTCTCGCCGAAGGTCTCGAAGGTGCGGCCCCAGCGCGGATCGCGGGCCACGTCGCAGGTCGGGCCGTAGTTCAGATTCGCGCCCGTCGCGCGCATCTCCGCGGCCGTGATCTCGCCGGCCAGACGCGCGTTCGCCGGGTTTCGGGTCGCTGCGACGCCTAGACCGTGGGGGAACACCGTGGCCCCGTCGACGTACGCGTGGCCGTGGACGGCGTCGACGGGGAGCAACAGCGGGATTCCGTGGCGCGTCTCCTCTATGGCGACCCGCTGCAGTCGATTGGCGATCTCGGCGACCCGCAGGGGGTCGCGGTGCGGGGAGATACCGATCCCGAACGCGGCGATCGTTCCGACGCCCTCGTCGCGGACGAGCGCCGCCGCGTCGTCGACGCTCAGTTCGGTATCGCCCATCGATCCGACGTAGGCACCGACGAGCTGCCCGACCTTTTCGGACAGCGTCAAGCGCTCGAGGTCGGGTACCGGACAGTCATCGCTCTCGGAAGGTCGTTCTCGACCAGTCATTCCTTCGTTTAATCGGACCGACACCTCTTAAAATTGGGTGCTCCAGAAGAGAACCGGCTCGAATCGGATCGAACGGCGACGGAGAGCGGTCAGTCCGTGGACTGCGGGGGAGACTGGGATCCGCCGTCGCTCGAGTCGCCCTCGTCGGTCAGCGGCGGCGACGACCAGTACTCGTGGTCGGGGACCTCACGGAAGCACGCCACCTCGTGGTCGTCTCCGAGACTGACGGCGTCCGGATCGGTGCGCCGGCACGCCTCGCGCGCTTCGGGACACCGCGTGTGGAACCGGCAGCCGCTCGGCGGGTCCGTCGGATCGGGGACGTCGATCGTCCGAACGGGCGGCTCCGCGGCGTCGGTTCCGGCGTGGAGGTCCGGCGTCGCCCACCGGAGCACCTTCGTGTAGGGATGTTTGGGATCGTTGATCACCCGTTCGGCGGGCCCGATCTCGACCAGCCGGCCGAGATACATCACGCCGATCCGACCGTCGGCGTGGGACGCCAGGTACCGCGCGTTCGAGAGGTCGTGCGAGACGAAGACGAACGACGTGTCGAACTGGCCCTGCAACTCGAGTAGCAGGTCCATCATCTCGACGCGCAGGGAGACGTCCAGCGCCGAGATGGCCTCGTCGGCCAGGATCAGGTCGGGATCCATCAGCAGCGCGCGGACGAGCGCGACGCGCTGTTGTTCGCCGCCCGAGAGCTGGTGGGGGTAGCGGCCGGCGTAGTCGCTCGGCGGCGTCATCCCGACGCGCTCGAGCATCGAGAGCACCTCTCGACGGCGGTCGCCGGCGCTCATGTCGGCCTGCCAGCGCTCGAGCGGGGCCTCGAGGATCTTCAGCACCCGACGGTTCGGGTTGAGCGCGCTCCCGGGGTCCTGATGGATGATCTGGAGCGAGCGGCGGATCTCGTCGTAGGGGATCGTCACGTCGCCGCGGCCGTCCTTCGCGTCCCAGACGTCCTGCCCGCGATACCGGACGCTCCCGCCGGTCGGGCGCTGGAGCCCGATCGCCGTCTTCCCGAGCGTGGTCTTCCCGCAGCCCGACTCCCCGACGAGGGCGACGACGTCGTTTTCCCCGATATCCAGCGAGACGCCGTCGACGGCTCTGACGGTCTCCGGATCGCCGAACTCGAACAGCCCCTGACTCTCCTCGAAGTGGACCTCGCACTCCTCGAGCGAGACGAGCGGCTCCCCGGTCATCGCTGTTCCTCCGTGATCGACGCCTGCGGATTCCCGCGTGCCGCGTCGACGGTGAACGGGACCTCGTCGGCCGCGTCCCGCCAGTGAAAGCACGTGACTTCGTGGTCCTCGCTGACCTGCTGAAAGGCCGGATCGTCGGCAACGCAGGTCTCGTCGGCGAGGGGACAGCGCGGATGATACGAACAGCCCGCGGGGACGTCGACCGGGTCCGGGGCCGAGCCCTCGATCGGTCGCATCTCGGAGAGCGGCGCGTCGAGGTTCGGCGTCGCGTTCAGCAGCGCCCGCGTGTAGGGGTGTGCGGCGCGATGTAAGATCTCCTCGGTCGGGCCGAGTTCGATCAGTTCGAAGGCGTACAGCACGGCGATCCGGTCGGCCAGTTCGGCGACCAGCGGCAGGTCGTGCGTGATGAACACCATCGTCAGATCGTACTTCTCCTGGAGGTCCTCGAGCAGGGAGAGGATCGAGCGCTGCATCAGCAGGTCCAGCGCGGCCGTCGGCTCGTCCATCACGAGCACCGCCGGCTCGAGGATCAGCGAGAGCGCGATCAGCGCCCGCTGTTGCATGCCGCCGCTGAGTTCGTGCGGGTAGGAACCGAGGACGCGCTCGGGCTCGAGATAGAGGTCGGAGAGGAGTTCGCGGGCGCGATCCATTCCGGCCTCGACGTCGTACTCGTGGGCCTCGAGCGTCTCCTCGAAGTGCTCGCGGACCCCCATGGTCGGGTTGAACGAACTCATCGCGCCCTGGAACACCATGGAGATCTCCTCCCAGCGCAGTCCCTTCAGCGCTCGATCGCTGAGGCCGAGGACGTCGACGGGGTCGCCGTCCTCGGGATAGTAGGTGATTTCGCCCGACAGGACGCCGGGGTCGACTACCGCGTCCAGCATCGACGAGGCGAGCATCGACTTGCCGCTGCCGCTCTCGCCGACGACGCCGAGGATCTCGCCGCGCCGAACGTCGAGGTCGACGTCGTCCAGCACGCGAGAGACGCCGCGGTCCATCTCGAAGGCGACCTCGGCGTCCCGTATCTCGATGATTCGGTCGGTCGCGCCGTCCGCATCGCGCGTTCGATCGGTCGTACTGTCTGTACCGCGCGTCGCCGTCTGTGTGGGTTGGGTGTCTCGTTCAGTCATTGCTCATACCGGTGGGTTGACCTCGCGGTCGGTGTCGTCTTCCCAGACCGTTTCGCCCTCGTGACGGGTGCGGACCCGCGGGTTGAACAGGCGGTCCGTCCCCTGCGAGAGGAGGATCAGCGCCATCGACAGCACGACGATCGGGAGCATCGGGAAGAGGATCATGTACGATTTGCCCGAGACGGTCAGGGCGTTGTTGACGTTGTACGCCCAGTCGAGCATCACGCCCCAGTTCTCGGCCGTACTGCCGCCGAGTAGCCCCAGATAGTACAGCGCGATGCTGTCGTAGACGACGCGGCGGGCCGCGTAGACGAAGTTGACCGTCACGTACGGCATCAGGTTCGGCAGGATGTCCTTTCGGATGATCTGTGGGGACGAGATCCCCATCGTGCGTGACGCCTCGACGTAGGACTTCTCGCGCAGGGACAGCACCTGCGAGTGGATCGTCCGCGCGAGCCCCGCCCAGACGTTGACCGTGATGAGGATCCCGATCACGTACGGCGAGGAGGGCTGAATGATCGCGACGAGCACGACGACCAGCGGCAGGCCGGGAATCGACATCGCGACGTCGACGATCGTGTTCAGCACCGACTCGACGGTCCCGCCCTTGTATCCCGACACCGTCCCGACGACGGTCGCCATGGCCGTCGAGAAGACCCCGCCGGCGAGGATCATCTGCAGCATGCCGGGCGTCGCCCAGAGCAGCCCCGAGAGGATCCCGACGCCGTTGTCGAAGGTCCCCAGCGGGTAGCGCCAGTCCCGAAACGGTCTGACGCCGACCTGGTCTTGCCCCAGTGAGACCGGGCTCTGGGGCGACTCGAGCTGCCAGGGCGAGCCGAAGAGTCGGAGCGCGTCGTTCAACACGGTATACCCCAGCTGGTGGAGCCAGACGAGGACCGCCGTCGCGACGAAGGTCGCGAGGAGGACCAGCGCGACCTTCGTCCGCCAGTCGGACCACGCCACTTTGAACGGGGCGACGACCGACTCCTCGAGCAACTCGCGCAGCCGTTGACGGCGGGTGATCTCCGTGAATTCCGACTCACCGAACATGCCGGTGGTCCCGCCGTCAGTGCGCGGATCGTCGCCCGTCCGGTGATCGCTGCGTGTCTCGTCAGCGCGGTGGCCGTCGTCCGTGCGAGCGTCGCCGTCGGTGCGTGTCTCGTCCTCAGTACGCTTCACCGTCATCACCCGATTTGATCCGCGGATCTAACATGCTGTACGTGACGTCTGCGACGAACGTCGCGATCACGACGCAGATCGTGATCACGATGAACGTCCCCATCATCAGCGGGACGTCGTTGTCGTTGATCGCCTCGAACATCCAGTAGCCGACGCCGTGATACTGGAAGATCTGTTCCAGCACGACCGACGACCCCAGCATGAACCCGATCGAGAGCAGCAGGCTGGTGTAGAGCGGCAACACGGCGTTGCGCCCGACGTAGCGGAGCGCGATCCGCCGCGAGGGCAGGCCGCGGAGTTCGGCGACTCGAACGTAGTCCTCGCCGAGCGTTTGGATGCTGTTGCCCCGCATCGAGAGCGCGAGCAGCCCGTAGCCGGTGATGACATACGACAGAGCCGGCAGCGTCGCGTGTCTGAGCGCCCCCGTGACGAACTCGAGGGTGAGGCCAGGATCGACCCGCGGCGGTTGCCGCCCGCGCGGCGGGAACAGGTCGAGGATCGGTGCGTCGCTGTGGCCGACCCAGAGGATCAACAGGAACGCGGCGACGAAGTAGGGAATCGAGGTCGTGATGATACCGACGATCGTGTTCGCGAGATCGAACCGCGATCCCTCCCGGTAGGCCATGATCGCGCCGAGCGCCAGGGAGACCGAGAACATGCCGAGCGTCGCGAGCGACATCACGAGCAGCGTCCACGGGACGGCCTCGGCGAGCGTCGTGCTGACGTCCTGGCCGGCCACGAACGAGTAGCCCAGATTGCCGTCGAGCAGTTCCGACATGTACGTCACGTACGCCTCGGTCACCGACGCGTCCGGGTCGAACATGAGGCGGCTCTCGATCGATTGGCGCACGACTTCCGGGTCGATGTTGCTGTTCTGGACGATCCGATCGACCATGTGATCGACGAGCGACCCTGGAACGCTCCAGGCCAGCCCGAACGCGATCGTGACGACCGCCCAGAGCGTGAACAGTGCTTGTCCGGTCCGCTTGATGTACCAGTTCATAGCGAAAACGATGTGCGATCCGGTCAGTCGTCGAACTTCAGCAGCCCGGGCGAATCGTATCCCTCGAGGCTCTCGTCGACCTTGGGAAGCCACCACATCGGCCAGTAAGAGGAGAAGTGGGGACTATCGTCGTCGGGGATCTCGAATCGGGCACCGTTGATGAACGACTGCTCGTACTTCTCCATGACGTAGACGCAGGGAACGTCCTCGTTGACGACCCGGGCCAGCCGCTCGACGATGGCTTCCTGTTCGGCCTCGTCGGTGGTCGTCGCGAGCGCCTGCAGCTCCGACTCGACGTCGATCGTCTCTCCGTCTATCTCGACCTCGGTCGGGTAGTTGGCGAAGTGGCTCTCGGTGTCTCGCAGCCGGTTCCGGAGGATGTAGTCGAGCGAGAAGTACGGATGGTTCATGCGCGGTGCGCCGCCCTCCGTGTGCTGGTCGACGAAGACCTCGGGACCGGAGCCCGCGTAGCTCCCGGGACCCTCGGAGCGAGGGTCACCGGACGCGTCCCAGCCGGCCTGATTGAGGTGATCGACGACGGTCTGGGCGGCGTTCGCCCAGTCGGACCAGGTCTGGGGATAGGTCAGCTCGACGCCGATCTCGCCCATCTCGTAGCCGGCCTCGTTGAGCAGTTCTTCGGCCCGCTCCGGGTCGTGATCGTAGACGGTGAAGCCCTCGGGTTCGGTGGAGCCGAGCCAGTTATCCACGCTCGCCCACGTGAGCCCGGTCGGCGCGGGATGGTGGCTGATCTTCGTGCTCTCGCCGACGCTCCTAATGACCGACTCGCGGTCGATCGAGTGATAAAACGCCTGTCTGACCGCCCGCTGATCCCAGGGTTCGACGTCGTGATCGAACCAGATCGCCATGCCGAAACCGCCCGGGACTTGGAACTCGCGGACGTCGTCGGGGAACTCCTCGAGGACGTCCGGCGGGGTGAACAGGCTGTGTTGCCCGTCGGTCTCGTTGTTGATCAGTGACTCGTGGGCGGCGTTGTTGCCGTCGCGGAACTCGACCCGGTAGCCGGCCCAGTTGTAGCGATCCGCTAAGTGGTGGTCGGCGTAGTCCTCGAGGCCGTCTCGAGGTTCGGTCTGGGAGTAGGTGTCGTTGTGTGCCGTCAGCGCGAGCGGCCCCGACGGATCGGGGGTTTCGATATCGACGCCGGCAGGATCGTCCTCCCAGTTCTCGCCCTCGAAGTCGTCCGGCGAGTAGGCAGCCAGTTCACCCAGCAGCGCGTACTCGACGAGATCCGTGTTCGTCCCTTCAGGATAGGAGACCGTCAACTCGTAGTCGCCGGTCGCCTCGGCGTCGTCGATGAACTGCCAGATCGGCTGGTCCGCCGCCTCGAAGACCTCGAGCTGGAAGACGAGATCCTCGGCGGTCAGCTCGTCGCCGCTGCCCCAGGTAAACTCCTCGGAGAGGGTGAGCGTCATTTCGCCGCCGTCGTGTTCCCACTCCTGAACGAGATGTGGATGGAACTCGTCGTCCTCGATCAGGTACTGGGTCCACTGGGCGAACAGACCGAACTGATCGTGCGGAATCTCCCAGCCGACGAGGAGGTTCCAGTGGTAGTTGCTGGCGGGAAAGTCCGTCTGGGTGGCGAGGAACCAGTCGCCGTCGTCGGTGCCGCCACCGAGACAGCCGGCGACCGCAGCCGCACCCGTTACACCAGCGAGCGATACGAATTCGCGTCGGGACACTATATCGCTATAGTCCCCACTTGTTGGACCCGCGACCATACTCCCCTAGTCAATGTCGCACATACATAAGTGTGGGGATGTATTTTATGTGAGCTAGCTATCTACGTAAATACACCGAATATAGATAGGAATCTATCCCGGTCGAGTGTGTCGACGGTCCGCGAGTCGGACGACGAGAGCACTGAGCGACGGGGAACACGATTTCACTCGGCCGGTCGGTCGATCCCAGCGAGCCAGTCGGCGGTCTCGCCGGCCAGGTCGTGGAACGCATCATCGCCCTCGTCGGCCAGCTCTCGAAGCGGTCGAACCGCGTCGGTCGCCTCGGCGAACCCCAACGCGCGGATCGCGTGTGCGCGGACGAACTCGGCGTCGTCCGCGAGCCGGTCGATCAACGCGTCGACCGTCGGCGTCGCGGCCGCGGGGTCGTCCGCGGCGACGTTCGCGACGACGTCGATGGTCGCCGCGCGAGCGAGCGGCGGGTCGTTCGAGAGGGCGGGCGGCAGCTCGTCGAGTCGGTCGGCGATCGCATCGGGCGCGGTCGCCGTGACCTCGACGAGCGCGTGCGCCGCGAACTCCCGTATCTCTTTCACGCGCGCCCTGTCTTTCGCGATCTCGTCCCGCCGGGACGCCAAGAGGTTCGTGACCGCCTCTCGCTGGTCGCTGGGACGGTCGCGCAGTTCCGCCGACTCCGGTGCCCAGACCGCCGGCGGATCGACCACTACGTCGAGCAGGGCGTCCGCCGCCGGGACAAACTCGCTCGGATCGGCCTCGAGCAGCGGTGTCAGCGCTCGGACCGCCCTGTGACCGGTCTGGGGCGGGTGTTCGTCGAGCTTGTCGACCAGCAGCGGGAGCGCCGGGCGGACCGCGTCAGGCCGCTCGTCCGCAACGGACGCGAGGACGGCGGTCGCGGTACTTCCCGCGACGGGAAACTCGTCGTCGAGTCGCTCGATGACGTCGTCGCTGACCGCGGCGACGCGAGCCGGATCGTCGGTAGCGACGACGCGCAAGCACTGCAGCGCGGTGGCGCGAACCTGCCCCTGGTCGGCGTCGAGCAGGGCGACGACTGTGTCGACATCGACGGTCTCGGGATCGTTCCGTGCGGTCTCGAGGAGCGCCTGCTCGTCCGGAGCCTGCGTGGACATGACTAGCAGCCATCACCGACAGGCAAAAGAATCTACCGATCAGCCGGTCGACTCGAGTCGGCGCAGTGAGCGGTGGCGCGGCAGATCGCGGAGCAGTCGCGGTAGATGGTCGCACAGCGGATCGATGCGCCGGAGACGGCGATGTGGGAGACGTGAGGGAGGGGATCGGGGAGACGCTACGGTGACCGTCGGTTGCACTGCCAGAGGACGACGGCGAGGCCGCCGCCCGTGAGCCCGAGGATTCCGAAGACCAGCAACGAGACGACGAACGCGCCCTCGGACTGCTCGCCGAGCGCCATCGCCGCCCCGTTCAGGACGCCCATCACGGTGACGACGACGAGCATGAGATAGAAGTACGAGTCGTAGGCACAGAGAATGTCCCAGAACTCCTCGGACGCGTTCATCGTCTCACCCGCGGCGGCGGACCGGTGTGGCGATACATACCTATCTCTGTCGACCGGTTAGTATTAAAACATACCGCCGCGAGGTGATCGTGACGGGCCCGGTCGAGGAAGTACTCGAGGCGCTCCGAGAGCCGTTCGGCGGTGATATCCGGAGCCAGTGCCGGGATCGGAATCTGCGTCTCGAGGCAGACCGTTAGCATCGAACGTCGAGGTCAGCGAGCCCCGCGGGCCGGGACGCTCGCGTCGATTCGAGGTCAGCGAATACCGGCCATCCGGTCGTCGCAGACGACCGGGACGCCGAGTCGGCTGAGGTTTCGCGGGACGGAACCGCTCTGTCTCCTCGTCGCGGCCGGGTTCACCCAGTCGCGTCGTATCCGTCAGTGAGATTCTCCTCGACGACGGCCGCGTCGATTCCCGCATCGGCGAAGCGTCCCGTCTCACGCAACGAGATGCGGACGACGGCGCTGATGATGCCGGCCTGCTTCGCGAGGTCTTACCGCTCGTCGGACTCGGGCAGGAACCAAAGTGAGAGTGCCATTTGAATCGCCCCTTGCATCTTCATGTGGGGGTTTGAACCTTTCCCGAAACGGTCAGATCGATTCACTCTACTGCAGCGCGGATCCTCATCGCGGCGGGCCGATTATACACGCCGGTCGCGACATCGATTCGACGAGCCAGTCGGCTCGAGCGTCCCCGTTCCTGGTTCGGTCCGTAGCACTCGCTGCGATCAGCGTCCGGAGTGGACGGTCAGAAACGACGGCGGCTACCCGTTCGCTTCGGTTTTCCCCTCGAGCGGGCGGATCGGCACGGAAACTCCGTCTCGATTACGGCACGATCGGGGCCAGTAGCGGCTCGCGAGACACCAGGAGAACGACGTTGTTGCTCGCGAAGAGGGCGTACAGGACCACGACGGTCAGAACGAAGCCGACGTCGAACGGTCTCGAGAGGACGTGGCCGATCGCGAGCACGAACCCGGCGTAGATGAGCGCAGCGAGAACGACACCGGCGACCCCGAAGAGGTCGTGCAGGAAGACCGTCACGGGATTCAGTTCGTACGCGTACGGAACGGTGAAGAACAGGATCGTCGCGACGAGATCGACGAACCAGACGCTGAAGAACGCGGCGCGGAGGCCAGTGGTACCCGGCTGATCTAACCTGGTCCCGAACGAGGACGTTCCCATCATTGTATCCGGATCTACGCGATTCCGAGCATTACGCGTTGTACTTGCTGATTCCGGCCGGTGCGATGGGTTCACAACCGGCAACAGCGGGACGGGACGCTACCGGTCGTGAACGGGCTCGAGAGATCGTCCGCCATCCTGCGGTAGACCGTAGTTCACACGACGACCGTCTCACTCATCGGACGAGAGGCGTTCGAAATCGGGGTCGGGACACCCGTTCGGTTTCGAGGGGACGCGTCGGTGCGCGTGCAACTCGCCGTCCGCGGCGGCGGTCAACAGGATGTCGTCCGGCTCGATATCGTCGAACCGGTCGACCGACAGCACGAGCTGGTCGACGACCGCGTCGCCGTCCTCGAGCAGGAGGACGACGTGTTCTCCGTCGACGATCCGATCGACGACGCCGATGTACAGATCGGTACCGTCGAGGACGTCGCCGATCGCGCTATCGTCCGAAGACGAACTGCGAGATGGCGGCCGCGCACGCCCCGTGCCCGATGCGTGATCGGGTCGGTTGGACGACCCCCCGGTACTCGCACCGGCGGTCGTCACTGCGGCGAGCGCTCCCGTGCCGAGCGCGCCCACTGTTCGGAGGACTGTTCGTCGTGATCGTCGGGAGTGATCCGACATACCCCCTTTGGCCGCGGATTGACTGATAAACCCTCGGCGGATCCGATCGCTTTCGTACGCCCAGTCGATCGAACCCGTCTCTCGAGCGTCGTCACTCCTAAAGATATAGTCAATACAACCATTTCATAGAACCATTGTATATACAATATATTTGCCTCCGCACTGCATCGATGCGAGTCCATAACCCGAAATGCGGTCGTTGCGGTATCACGAGCCGATATGCACTGTTTCGAAAACGGATCGAAATTCCGGTAATCCGTCTCAGAGTGTTCAGTTATAACCGGACACGAGCGGCTTTCGCCGCGTTTCGGGACAGCTCGTCTCGTCTCCGTGTGACCAGTAACTCCATCGTCGGCCCACACATATGTCAATAGAAAAGTTATTGTGGAGACCAGATATCGAGACTGAAGCAGACAGTGACAGAGAGAAAGAGACCAGCGGCCCATCCAGAACCCATAACACTGGTATGACTGTCACGCTTTCTGACCGAGCGCTCGGTCGGCGGTGAGCGACTACGGATCGCGACAGTCGCAGGCACCGCCTCGAGCAGCGTAGCGTCGTCGATCCTCGCCCACTCGAGTCGGCGGCTGGCGGCGGTCTGCTCGCTGCGAGTGCCGACCGAACCTTCGAGGAGGGCGTACAGCCGGTCGACGTCGTCGGTGAGCGGTTCGACGTCGCCGACGCCCTCGAGGTCGTACCGTCGGATGAGGCGCAGGACTTTCTGATCCGGTTCGGGAGCCGCGTGCTGCTCTGTCGGTAGCCGTGACATGTGATGAGCCGAAGAAAGCTGTTTCGATGAGAAACAGCGTTCGTTTCGCTCGCCGAAACAGGTCGTTCGCTCGCCGATCTGGTCGGTTCGAACAAGGACATAGTCGGCGTATATGGCTCGTGAATCGAACGAAGCGGTCAGTTCTCGCGGCGAGCGTTTCGATCAACGAAACGCTCGCCGCGAGCGCGGCCGATAGCGGACGGCGTGCGAACGATATCGGTGGCTCCGTTAGCCGTAGGCGAGCGTCACTCTGATCTCACCGGCCTTGTCTCGGAGTCGGGCCGAGAGGTCGTCGTGAACGTACTCGTCGGAGAATCGACTGGTCGGTCCGAAGATGCCCAACGACCCGAGAAAGTCGTCCTCGGGCGTATACACGGGAACGGCGACCCCGCGGAGCCCGTCCATGTGTTCCTGATCGTTCACCCCGTACCCCCGATCGCGGATCCGTTCGAGGTCCTCGAACAGCGCGTCGGGATCGGTGATCGTGTTCGGCGTGAGCGCCTCGAGACCGACGTCGTCGATGTAGTCGGAAACCGCGTCGTCGTCCCGCTCTGCGAGAATGACCTTGCCCGACGCCATCGAGTGGAGCGGCCGGCGGTGCCCGATCAGCGTGTTCGAGAGGCTGCCGTATCGGTGGACGTAGACGGCCTCGTCGTCCTCTTCGACCATGAAGACCGCTCGTTCGTCGGTCTCCTGGCCGAGTTCGAACACCGCTCGCTTGGCGGCCGTGTATCCCACTCTCCGGGAGCGAGCCTGTTCGCCGAGTTCGACGAACCGGAAGCCTACGTAGTACTCCCCGTCGCGCTCGACCACGTAGCCCAGATCGGTCAGCGTCGTGAGGTGGCGATAGACGGTGCTCTTGGAGAGGTCCGTTCGCTCGGTAAGGTCCGCGATCGTGACTCCCTCCTCCGTTTTGAGTGCCTCGAGGATTGCGAACGTTTTCCGCGTCGTCGAGACGCCCGTCCCGTCGGCCTCGTCTCCGTTTCCCGCCGTGTCCATATCCGATGCTGTTCGCACATCGCAATCAATGTTCCGGACGCCGGGACGCGAGTGTCGGAGAGCGGAACGAGCGGGTCGAACGGGACTCGAGCGTGTGCGGCGAGGAGTCGATTCGGGCGATGAGTCCGGAAGACGAACGCAGACGAGAAGGGATAAAAAAGGGTTCGAACGGTCGGTTCCGGTCGCTACTGGTAGGCGGGGATGCCGGTGAACTCCTCGCCGAGGACGAGCGTGTGGATGTCGTGAGTGCCCTCGTAGGTGTAGACCGTCTCCATGTTGGCCATGTGACGCATCGGCGAATAGTCCGTCGTGATGCCGTTACCGCCGAGCATCTCGCGGGCGATCCGCGCCTGATCGCGGGCCGTTCGGACGTTGTTCCGCTTCGACATCGAGACGTGCTGCGGTCGCATCTCGCCGCGCTCTTTGAGTTCGGCGAGTCGGTGGGCCAGCAGTTGCGCCAGCGTGATCTGGGTGCCCATCTCCGCGAGCTTGCGCTGTTGGAGCTGGAACCGACCGATCGGGCCGCCGAACTGGTCGCGGTCCTTCGCGTACTGGCGGGCCTCCTCGAAGCAGTCTCGCGCCGCGCCGACGGCGCCCCAGGCGATGCCGTAGCGGGCCTGCGTGAGACAGGACAGCGGCCCCTTCATGCCGGTGACGCCGGGGAGGACGTTCTCCTCGGGCACGTGGACGCCGTTCAGCCCGATCTCGCCCGTGATCGAGGCTCGCAGCGAGAGTTTGTCGTCGATCTTGTTCGTCGTGACGCCGTCGCGGTCGGTCTCGACGAGGAACCCGCGAACGGGGTCGTCCTCGGCCGATTTGTCGCGCGCCCAGACGATGGCGACGTCGGCGATCGGCGAGTTCGTGATCCACGTCTTCGAGCCGTTGAGGACGTAGCCGTCGCCGTCGCGCTCGGCGCGGGTCTCCATCGCCGACGGATTCGAGCCGTGTTCGGGTTCGGTGAGGCCGAAACAGCCGATCGCCTCGCCTCGCCCCATGTCCGGCAGCCACTCCTCTTTCTGCTCCTCGCTCCCGTAGGCGTGAATCGGGTACATGACGAGCGCTCCCTGGACCGACGCCATCGAGCGCAGCCCCGAGTCGCCCGCCTCGAGTTCCTGCATCAGGAGCCCGTAGGCCGTCTCCGAGACGTTCGGCGAGCCGTAGCCCTCGAGATTGGGAGCGTAGAAGCCGAGTTCGCCCATCTTCGGAATGAGTTCCTTCGGGAACGTTCCCTGCTCGAAGTGCTCACCGATGTCGGGCTTGACGTGTTCTTCGACGAATTCCCGGGCCGTGTCCCGGATCATCCGCTCTTCTTGGCCGAGGTCTTCCTCGAGCTGAACGAAATCCAGCATACGTGGACCTAGGTAAATGGCACAATAGGTATTGCGATACCGGTTGTCACATGCGTCGTCGTCGTGACGGGTTCGAGCGATCGGTTACGGACGGTCGGCGGCCGCCACTCGCCCGTCGTCGGAACGCTCGAGCGCGATCAGATCGGAACGATCATATTAGCGTCCTGTTACGTAGGTTTTCGACAGATAACGGAAGGACTATAATTGGGAGGTATGTATCGGATTGGCATGGCGCACGAACGAAAGTACAGCGACAGCAGTACGACTCGGCGATCACTTCTCGCGGCAACTGGCGTCGGAGCGGCAACGGCACTGGCCGGCTGTTCGGGAAGCGACAGCAGTCAGACGACCGTCCGAATGCGGACGTCGACCTCGAGCACGACGGCCTACGGTGCGAACCAGGGGCTCGCGAGCGCGGTTAACGACCAGACGGACGACCTCTTCGTCGAAGCCAAGACGAGCCAGGGCACGGAAGCGAACATCGGCGCGCTCCAGAGCGAAGACGCCGAGATGGTGTACATCCAGAACTGGTCGGCCTACGACGTCCAACAGGGCAACGACCCCTTCGGTGAGCTCGACTTCGAGATGACGCAGATCTTCCACTACTACGACCTGCCGTGGTTCTTCATCACCAACGATGCGGACCTCGAAACGCTGTCGGATATCGGCCCCGACACGGCAGTGTCGCCGACACCGAGCGGCTCCGGGACTGCACCCGCCCTCGAGAGGGCGCTCGGATATGCGACCGACGACTACGAGCGCGTCAGCGTCGGTTACGGTGGCCAGGGCAACGCGATGAACGAGAACCAGCTCGACGTCGGCGTCGGGACGCTGATGAACTTCGTGGCGAACCCGGCCTGGCTCCAAGAGATCGCCAGCACGGTCGATTTGAAAGTTCTCGACGTCGAGGACTCGACCGCCCAAGCGTGGGCAGACGACGAGCGGCTGCTCTCCCAGTCCGTCGACACCGGCCAGATCGACGGCGCGGACACACCGGGCGAGATCCCCGCTCCGACGTTCGCATACAACTTCGTCTCGCGCGGTGACCTCGACTACGACACCGTCTACGACTTCCTCGAGGCGATGCACGAACAGAAGGACGAACTCGCGGACTACCACGCCCTGCTGGGGACCTTCGCGGAGGATTCGTTCTGGGTCAAGAACATGTACGACGGCGTTCCGTTCCATCCGGCCGCGGCCGACTTCTACGAGGAACTGGGCGTCTGGAGCGAGGACTTCGAGCGCGCCGACGAGTAGTACGACCGATGTCTGCACTCAATCGACGTTCCGAACGGGGCCTCCCGCTACGGGCCCTCGACGCCGTTGTCTACGCGGTCGGCCTCGGGCTGACCCTCTTTACCGTCGTGTACGCCGCGACGCTCGTGTTCGGCTGGCCGTCGGTCCTCGAGGGACTCGTCGGGCAACCCGGCTGGGTGACTCGAGTCGAACAGTACATGATCGTCTTCTTCGGGACCGGCGTGGCGCTGTACTATCTCGATTACGTCACGAACCGGTTCGACGGCACGACCGGGTACGCCGGAGCCGTCGACGATGCAGGAGCCGAGCCTTCGTCGCCGTCGCCGGACGTGGAGTCGGCTAGCGGACTCGAACGGCTCCGCCGTGCGTACGCGAGGATCGACCCGTTCATCGCCGTCGCGTTAGCCGTGACGGCGATCGCGGCGTCGGTCTACGTCTACCTCAATTTCACCCGACTACAGGGAGACGCGTTCGTCCTCGGCTACAACACCACTGACCACGTCGTCGGCGGGATCCTGATCGCGCTCGCGATCGACGTGACCCGCAGGGCGTTCGGCACGGTCATCGCGGTCGTCGCCGTGCTCTCGGTCCTGTATGCTCACTCGATGGTCGGCAGCCAGCTGTTCGGCGTGTTCCGTCACTCGGGAATGAGTTGGGCGCAGATCGCCGAGAACGGTGCGATCGGTATCAGCGGCGTTTACGACGATACTCTCATGCGGATCGGTTCGACGTGGGTCGCGATCTTCATCATGTTCGCGGGGATCGCCAAGGCCTACGGCCTGATGGATTTCGTCCGCGAGATTGGCCAGGAACTCGGAACGAGTCTCCGGACCGGTGTCGTCCAGATCGCCGTCATCTCGAGCATGATCATGGGATCGATCACTGGCAGTGCGGCGGCCAACACCGCGACGACCGGGAGCTTCACGATCCCGATGATCAAAGACCAGGGCGTCAGCGACGAAATCGCCGCATCGATCGAGGCGGTCGCCTCCGCTGGCGGCCAGATGCTGCCGCCCGTCATGGGCGTCGCGGCGTTCCTGATGGCGGACATCATCGGCGTTCCGTATCTGGACATCGTCAAGGCCGGGATGATTCCGGCGGCGCTGTTCTACTTCAGCGTCTGTCTCGCGGTCCACTTCACGATCCTCAAGTTCGGCTGGATCTCGAGCGATCTGTCGTCGTTCGACTGGCGACTGCTCCTGGGCGGCGTCCACTTCGCGGTCCCGATGGCCGTGCTCCTGACGACGCTCGTCTATCTGCAGTTCTCGCCCTTCGCGGCGGGGATGTACACGATCTTCTCGATCGTCCTCGTGATGTACGTCCGTAATTTCCTCGTCGACGTGGTGCACGTGGGCACCGACGCGCCAGCGGCTGCCGACGACGGGGGGGTCTCGGCCGACGACATCGTCCGGAACCTGCTCGGAACGACCAAGCAAACGCTGGACGGCTTCAAGCAGGGCGGCGTCGAGATGGCTCCGCTCGTCGGCGTACTCGCGGCGATGGGCGTGATCGTCAAACTGCTCGAGGGATCCGGGCTGACCGCGCGAGTCGCGACGAGTATCATCGGGATGAGCGATGTGAGCCTCCTCGGCTTCGGCGGGGGACTCTTCGTCGTGTTGTTCCTCGCGATGATCGCCAGTATCCTGTTCGGGCTGGGAATGCCGACGCCCGCAGCGTACATTCTGGTGGCCATCCTGGTCGCCAGACCGGTGACCGAACTCGGGACGCCCGTCATCACGACGCACATGTTCGTGTTCTACTTCGCGATGCTGTCGGCGATCACGCCGCCGGTCGCGATCTCGGTCGCGATCGGGTCGCGAATCGCGAACGCGAGCTTCATGCGATCGTGCGTGCAGTCGCTCCGGCTCGGTGCGCCCGGGTTCGTCATCCCGTACGCCTTCGTCGCGAACGACAGCCTCATCGAGTGGTCGCGGGAGACGCTCATCGCGTTCCCCGTCGTCCTGGCGGGGACCGTCGGGCTGATCGTCGCGACGGTCGGCTTCGACGGCGCTCGAGACCTCTCGTCACCGGCCCGAGGGCTCTACGTCGCCGCCGCGCTCTGTGCCATGTTCGGGTCGCTCGTCCACGTCGCCGTGCAACTCGTCGCCGCGGCCGCTATCGTCGGCGCGCTACTCCACGCCCGGTTCGTCGTGGGCTACGAGATGTCGGCCGAGACCGACGCCGGCGTCGAGGCGTCGACCCTCGACTGACCGCGGACCCGGTCGCGGCCACGCGGCCGTTCGGTCCCCGTTTTCGGAAACAACCGAAGTAAATTGGATTACCGAGTAACAACCCTTTTGTGGCCCTCAGACGACCCTACACAAGGTATGACAAATCTCGTGACGGACGTCGGCGAGACCGTGGAAGCGAACCCGGATTCGGCCGCGATCGCGTATCGTGGAACCGAACTGACCTACGAGGAGTTCTGGGAGCGAGCCGGACGATTCGCGCAGGCGCTCGAGGATCGCGGCATCGGCGAGGGCGACCGCGTCGGCATCTACCTCCCGAACCTGCCGCAGTTCGTCACGGCCTTCTACGGCACGTTGCGCGCCGGCGGGATCATCGTCCCGATGAACCCGCAGTACAAGGCCCGCGAGATCAGCCACATGCTCGGCGACAGCGGGGCGAAGGCGGTCGTCTCGCTGGCCGACCTCGTCCCCACGGTCCTCGAGGTCCAGGACGATACGGACGTCGAACAGGTGATCAGCGTCGGCGGAGCGGCCGACGGTGCCACCGCGTTCGACGACTTTCTCGCAGACGACACTAAAGGGATCGTCGACCGCGCCGACGACGATGTCGCGGTCCAGCCCTACACGTCGGGGACGACCGGCACGCCGAAGGGCGTCCTGTTGACCCACCACAATCTGGCCTTTACGACGCGAGCCAACGCGAGCGTCCCGCCAGGGGGCTTCCAGGCCTCCGATCGACTCATCGGCACGCTCCCGCTGTTCCACATCTACGGCATGTCCGTCGTCATGAACGGCGCGATGTACAGCGGCGGCACCTACTACCCCGTCCCCGAGTGGGACGCGCCGACGGTCATGGACCAGCTCGAGGACGACGAGATCACGATCATGTTCGCCGTCCCCGCGATGTTCAACGACATGATCAACCAGCCCGACGCCGACGAGTACGAGTTCGAGGCGCTGCGCTTCGCTAACTCCGGGGGCTCGAGCCTGCCGCTCGAGGTCCTGGACCGATTCGAGGAGCTGTGGGGCGTCCAGCTCAACGAGGGCTACGGGCTGACGGAGACGAGTCCGGTCACCCACGCTAACACGAACGAGAACCGCCGGAAGGGGAGCATCGGGCAACCACTCGAGGGCGTCGAGGCCAAGATCGTCGATGATGAGTTCGACGAAGTTCCACGCGTGGAAGAAGGTCCGATCGACGAAGAGGAGGCCGACCTTCACGATATCACGGGCGAACTCGTCATCCACGGCCCGAACGTGATGACGGAGTACTACGGGCTGCCGGAGGCCAACGAGGAGGCGTTTACGTATGAGGACGGCAAGCGCTGGTTCCACACCGGCGACATCGGCTACTGGGACGAAGATAACTTCTTCTACGTCGTGGACCGGGAGAAACACATGATCGTCACCGGCGGCTACAACGTCTACCCGCGCGAAGTCGAGGAGCTCCTCTTCGAGCACCCCGACGTCGCCGACGCCGCCGTCGTCGGAGTTCCGGACGAGCGTCGGGGCGAGACGGTCAAGGCCTTCGTCGTGACGACGCCCGACGCCGAGGCGACGCCCGAAGACATCAAACAGTACTGTCTGACGAACCTCGCGGAGTACAAACACCCACGAGAGGTCGAGTTCGTGCAAGAACTCCCCCGGACGACGACCGGCAAGGTCCAGAAGTTCGAACTCCGCGACGAGAGCGACGACTGATCGCCGCTTGGTCGCGGTCTTCCACTGACCGAGGCATTCCCACCTGTCAGAACCGACCCGCCCCGCCCGTTTCCACTCTCGCGGTTCGTCCGCCGATGTATTAACAAAAACAAATTTCGAGCATATCCGAAGCTACTTTGTAAGACGACACCAAGCAAACCATATGGCATTCCAGCTGTCAGCCGAGCACGAAGCGATCCGCGATGCCGTCCGCGAATTCGGTGAAAACGAGATGGTGCCGGTCGCCGAGGAGCACGACCGAGAACACAAGTATCCGGAAGATCTCCGCGAGAAGGCCGCCGAATACGACTTCGTCGCGCCGAACATCCCGCTCGAGTACGACGGTGCCGGGATGGACAAGATCTCCTCGACGATCGTCACCGAGGAGCTCTGGCGCGCCGACCCCGGTATCGGGAGCGCCGTCGGCTCCGCCGGCTTCGGGACGGACATGATCATCGAGTTCGGCGACGAGTGGATGAAAGAGGAGTGGCTGCCCAAGATCGCCAACGGGGAGACCGCCTCCTGTTCGATGATCTCCGAGCCGGCACACGGCTCGAACGTCGCCGGCATCGAGACGGTCGCCGAGAAGGACGGCGACGAGTACGTCCTCAACGGGAACAAGATGTGGATCACCAACGGGACCGTCGCCGACGTCGGCGTCCTGATGGCCAAGACCAGCCCCGACGAGGGTCACCGCGGCATCACCGCGTTCCTCGTCGAGATGGACCGCGACGGCATCAAGACCGAGAAGATCACCAACAAGCTGGGCATTCGCGCGTCGGACCTCGCAGAGGTCGTCATCGACGACGTCCGCATCCCCGAGGAGAACGTCATCGGCGAGATCGACAAGGGCTTCTACCAGCTGATGGAGTTCTTCGCCTCCGGCCGTACCAGCGTCGCCGCACAGGCCGTCGGTGCCGCCCAGGGCGCACTCGACGCCGCCATCGAGTACGCCAACCAGCGCGAGCAGTTCGACCAGAAGATCTCGGAGTTCCAGGCCATCCAGCACAAGATCGCTGAGATGGCCACCAAGGTCGAGGCCGCCCGCTCGCTGACCTACCGCGCCGCGACCCAGGTCGAGCAGAACAACCAGGACGTCGCCGCGCAGTACTCGAGCATGGCGAAGCTGTTCGCCTCCGAGATCTCGGTCGAAGTCGCCGACGAGGGCATCCAGGTCCACGGCGGCTCGGGCTACGTCACGGACTACCCCGCCGAGCGCTACTACCGCGACGCCCGCATCACGAAGATCTACGAGGGCACCAGCGAGATCCAGAAGAACATCATCGCCGACCAGATCCTGTAACCGAGGCGCTGCGATCGCGGCGTCGGCCGCGAACCGGCTCGGAATTTTTGCGGTCGTTTTCGACCGGCGAGACGACGGGCCTCGAGGACGAGACTGACAGTTGGAAACGAACTCGAATCCCGGTTTTATCGCTCGCAGCCGGTCGAACGGCTCCGGTACCGGCTCGAGACGGCCGCGACGAACGCGGCTCGACGGCAGTCACAATCCGGGACGAACGCGGTCGGAGTCGTTACTGCTCGGGCACGCGGAACTCGACGGCCGCGCCCTGGCCGTAGCCGACGCACATCGTCGAGAGCCCCAGCCCGCCGCCCCGGCGCTGCAGTTCGTGGATCAGCGTGACGGGAAGTCGTGCGCCCGAGGCACCCAACGGATGACCGATGGCGATCGCGCCGCCGTTGACGTTGAAGCGCTCGTCGTCGAAGCCGAGTTCGTCCCGGCAGTAGATCGTCTGGCTGGCGAAGGCCTCGTTGAGTTCCACGAGATCGTAGTCGTCGGCGTCGCGACCGTTTCGCTCCCAGATTCCGCGGACCGCCGGAACGGGGCCGATCCCCATCACCGTCGGATCGACGCCGGCGACGTTGTGATCCTCGATTTCGGCCATGATCTCGAGGCCCCGTTCCTCAGCGAACTCGCGGCTCGTGATGAGGACCCCGGCGGCGCCGTCGGAGACCTGCGAGGCATTGGCGGCGGTGACGGTGCCGTCCTCACGGAACGCGGGCGGCAGGCCGGCGATCTTTTCTTTGGTCGTGCCGGGACGGAGTCCTTCGTCCTCGGTGACGGTCCCGTCGGCCGTCTCGATGGGGACGATTTCCTCGTCGAATGTTCCCGCCTCGGTCGCTTCCACCGCGCGCTGCTGGCTGCGAGCGCCGTACTCGTCCTGCTCGTCGCGGCCGATATCGAACTCCTCGGCGACCGTCTCGGCGGTCTGGCCCATCGCGAGCCCGGCCGCGTCGTACTGCTCGGCGATCCCGGCGTAGGAGTCGATCCCCTTCCGGCGCTCGTTGCGGGACATGTTCTCGACGCCGCCGGCGACGATGACGTCGCGCTGGCCCGCCCGAATCGCGTCGCTGGCGCTCATGATCGCCTCCGCCGAGGAGGCACAGAGTCGGTCGATGGTCGTGCCGGGAACCTCCTCGCCGAGGTCCGAGAGGAGCGCGATCACGCGGGCGATATTGTTGCTCTGCTCGTTGACCTGCTTGGCACAGCCCCACCTGATGTCGTCGACGGCCGCGCCCGAGAGCCCCGTCCGCTCGAGCATCTCGTTTACGAGCGGCACCGAGAGTTCCTCGCTCCCCGTGTCGGCGTAGACGCCACCGTGTTTCCCCTGCGGAGTCCTGACTGCCTGTACGATAACCGGCTGGCGGTCGCTCATTGGTAGTGAGTGGCTCGCGCTCCGGAACTAAAGTAGCTCCGTTCTCCGGTATCCGGTCGGGGATTTTCGGCTTCGGTTCGGTGCGAAGGACGTCCCACGTGCGGTGGCGCGCGCTGGGCCGCAGCGAAATCGTGTGAGCCGCGGTCCGAAGCCGTGCGAGGGATGAGGACCGGAGCGACCAGCGGGAGCGAGGACCGCAGTCGGTTGGGGAGGAAGAGGCGCTGTGTGGGATGGGACTGAAAGGGGCGAGGGGCCCGGAGTCCCCAGCCGTTACGTCGATCGACCTTCGCTGTCGATCGTCCCGAGCGACAGCGCGCGCCACTGGACTGGAGCGGCTGATGCGCAGTGGATTCTGGAGCGGTTGATGCGCAGTGGATTTCGGACTGGTACCGCGTTCGTACGGTTCGAGCGGTTCGTTCGAAAGGGAACGCTTTTGATCGTTTCCGCTGTGGCCTCGCACATGCAAGTCACCGTACTGGGAGCCGGCAGTATGGGCCACGGAATCGCACAGGTCTCCGCCATGGCGGGCCACGACGTGATCCTCCGGGACATTGAGGAGGAGTTCGTTGATAACGGCCTCGAGGGGATCCGCGAGAACCTGCAGGGCGGCGTCGATCGGGACAAACTCAGCGAGGAAGAGATGGAGGAAACCCTCGAGCGAATCGAGGGGACGACCGACCTCGCGGACGCGGTCGCGGACGCCGACCTGGTCGTCGAAGCGGTACCGGAGGACATGGACCTCAAACAGGAGGTCTTCGCGGACGTCGAGGACGCCGCAGACGAGGAGACGGTGATCGCCTCGAACACCTCCTCGCTGTCGGTGACCGAGATGGCCAGCGCGCTCGAGCACCCCGAGCGCGCCGTCGGCCTCCACTTCTTCAACCCGCCCCACATCATGGACCTCGTCGAGATCGTCATCGCCGAGCAGACCGACGACCGCACCGAGGCGTTCGCCGTCGATTACGTGCAGGGCCTCGAGAAGGAGGACGTCGTCGTCCGGGACACGGCCGGCTTCGCCACGTCGCGACTCGGGCTGGCGCTGGGCCTCGAGGCGATCCGGATGGTCGAGCAGGGCGTCGCCAGCCCGGCCGACATCGACGAAGGGATGGAGATTGGCTACGGGCATCCGATGGGGCCGCTCGAGCTGACCGACCACGTCGGGCTGGACGTGCGCCTGCACATCGCGGAATACCTCCGCGAAGAACTCGGCGAGCGGTTCAAACCGCCGCAGTCCCTGCGCCGGAAGGTCCGCGCGGGCAACCTCGGCAAGAAGACCGGCGAGGGCTACTACGTCTGGGAAGACGGCGAGCGCGTCGGCATGAGCGGCGAGTGGGGCGACGACGCGTAACGCGACCGTCGCGATGGTCCCGCCGCGCGTCGAACCGGACTCGAGCCGAACACCCCATATCCGATCAGCCCCTGCTCTGCCCCAACTAGTTAGGCAGAGCGTTTGTTTCGCCGCCGCTGGTAGAGAGAGTACCGCCCGGCGACTCGGGCGGCGGCCCCGGGGGCGCACGTGGAAAAACGACGGGGCCACTTTCGGATTCGGTCACCACTCCCAGTATCGGAACGTCCGCGTGCCGGCCGGGCGGCGGCTCTCGAACCGCCTGGCCGGCCTCGTCCCATCCCCCCTCGATAGATGCTCGGATCCGGCCACCGAATGGGACGGAATCGGCAGCAGGGCCGGGTGTCGACTGATTGTCGGAATGCGGGTATTTTTAGCCGCCCCTGAGCAAGGGTGACGTATGTCCCTGGAGCCGAGCGCTGACCCGGCCGCCGACCGGCGAGCGAACTACGACTATCGGAGCGACGACGTCGATCGCCCGGCCCTGGTCGCGGACCTCGAGGGGATCGTCGACTGCGAGGTCCGCGCCGACTCCTACTCCCGCGAACTGTACGCGACCGACGCGAGCGCCTACGAGATGACGCCGATCGCCGTCGCCTTCCCGACGTCGACGGCCGACGTGGCGGGGATCCTCGAGTACTGTGCGGAGCGGGAGATCCCGGTCCTCCCGCGGGGCGGCGGGACGAGCCTCGCCGGCCAGACGGTCAATCGGGCCGTCGTGCTCGACTTCACGCGGTACATGAACGAGATCCTCGAGATCGATCCGGACGGCCACACGGCGACGGTCCAGCCCGGGACGATCCTCGGGACGCTGGACGAGGCTCTCGACCCGTACGACCTCAAGTTCGCCCCCGACCCAGCCTGGGGCGACAAGAGCGCCATCGGTGGCGCGATCGGGAACAACTCGACCGGCGCACACTCCCTGAAGTACGGCAAGACCGACGCCTATCTCGAGGAGTGCGAGGCCGTCCTCGCCGACGGCACCGTCACTCGCTTCGGCGAGGTCAGCCTCGAGGAGATTTCTGAGCGGGCTGAGCCCGATGGCGACCTCGAGGGACGGATCTACGCCGAAGTCGAGCGCGTCATCGCGGAGGACGCGGACCGCATCGAGGAAACGTATCCCGATCTCAAACGGAACGTCTCCGGATACAACCTCGACCGGCTCGTCGCCGAGGCCCGCGGCGAGGACTTGCCAGGTGGTGAAGAGACCGGTGAGCCCGGAACGGTCAATCTCGCGCGGCTGCTGGCCGGCAGCGAGGGCACCCTCGCGATCGTCACCGAGGCCACCGTCTCGCTCGAGCCGGTGCCCGAGACGAAGGCCGTCTCCCTGCTCTGCTATCCCGATCTCCACGAGGCGATGCGGGACGTCGAGCCGATCCTCGCACACGACCCCGCCGCCGTCGAGGTGTTAGACGACGTACTGATCGATCTGGCCCGCGACACCGCGGAGTTCGGCCCGGTCACCGAGCTGCTCCCCGACGGGACGAACGCCGTCCTGCTCGTCGAGTTCTACGCCGAGGACGACGACCACGGCAGGGAGCAGGTCGCCGGCCTGCTCGCCGACCGCGTGCCGTCGGCGACGCCCGCAGGGGAGCCGGCCGAAGACGCCCCGAACAGTGACGCCGAGACCCTCGCGCTCGAGGCCCTGGAGGCCTACGACGACGCCGAGCGTGCGAAGCTCTGGAAGCTCCGCAAGTCCGGCCTGCCGATCTTGCTCTCGCGGACGACCGACGAGAAGCATATCTCCTTCATCGAGGACACCGCGATCCCGCCCGCGAAGCTCCCCGAGTTCGTCGAGGCGTTCGAAGAGATCCTCGAGAAACACGACACTTACGCCAGTTTCTACGCGCACGCCGGGCCCGGGGTCCTCCACGTCCGGCCGCTCGTGAACACGAAGACCGAAGTGGGCCTCGAGCAACTCCACGGGATCGCGGACGACGTGACGGACCTCGTGGTCGAATTAGGGGGCTCCGTCTCGGGCGAGCACGGCGACGGCCGCGCCCGCACCCAGTGGAATCACAAACGCTACGGCGACGAACTCTGGGAGACGTTTCAGGACCTCAAAACGGCGTTCGATCCCGACTGGCTCCTGAACCCGGGACAGGTCGTCTTCCGCGAGGATGATCCCACTGATCTGCGGGAGCACCTGCGGTTCGATCCCGACTACGAGTTCGACGCGGGCTTCGAGCCCGCGCTCGAGTGGGAGAACGACAACGGCATGCAGGGCATGGTCGAGCTCTGTCACGGCTGTGGGGGCTGTCGCGGCGAACAGGAGACCACGGGCGGCGTGATGTGTCCGACCTACCGCGCGAGTCGGGAGGAGATCACGGCGACTCGAGGTCGGGCGAACGCGCTCCGACAGGCCATGAGCGGCGACTTGGATCCCGACGAGGCCGTCTCCGACGAGTTCGTCGAGGAGGTGATGGGGCTGTGTATCGGCTGTAAGGGCTGTGCCATCGACTGTCCGAGCGAGGTCGACATGGCGAAGCTCAAGGCCGAGGTCACCCACGAGTACCACCAGCGCAACGGCGCGACGCTCCGGGATCGGCTCTTCGCCAACGTCGCGACTCTCTCGAAGTGGGGGAGCCAGCTCGCCCCGCTGTCGAACGCCCTGCCGAAGCTGCCGGGCGCGCGCAAGGCGCTCGAAGTGACCCTCGGGATCGATTCCGATCGACCGCTGCCGACGTTCCATGCGAAGACCTTCCGTGATTGGTTCCACGAGCGCGGCGGCGCGCGCGTCAGAGAGGCCGACGCCATCCGAAAGGTCGTCCTCTACCCCGACACCTACACCAACTACAGCCACCCCGACGCCGGGAAGGCGGCCGTCCGCGTGCTCGAGGCCGCCGGCGTCCACGTCGCCGTCCCCGACGATCTCGGCGATACGGGTCGACCGGCGTTCTCGAAGGGCTTTCTGGAGAAGGCGGGAGACGCGGCCCGCGAAAACGTCAACGCGCTCGCGCCGCGGGTCGCCGACGGTTGGGACGTGGTCGTCATCGAGCCCTCCGACGCGGTCATGTTCCAGGGCGATTACCTCGATCTGCTCTCGACCGAGGCCGCCGAGACGCTCGCCGATGCCACCTACGGCGTCTGCGAGTACGTCGACACCTTCCGACTGGACGAGGAGATCGCGTTCGACGAGCGCGCGGCGACCGACGACCTGGTCTATCACGGCCACTGCCACCAGAAGTCGGTCGCGAAGGACCACCACGCCGTCGGCGTGCTCCGACGGGCCGGCTACGCCGTCGATCCGCTCGATTCAGGCTGCTGTGGGATGGCCGGCAGTTTCGGCTACGAGTCCGAACACGCCTCGATGAGCGACGCCATCGCCTCGATCCTCTACGAGCAGGTCGACGACAGCGAGGGCGACCGCGTCGTCGCCCCCGGCGCCTCCTGTCGCACCCAACTCGAGAACAGACCCGACGCCCCAGCGGAGCCGCCGACGCCGATCGAAGTCGTGGCCGAGGCGCTCGAGTAATCGGGACTCGCAGGAGTTACAGTGGTCTCGTGGGAGTTACAGTGGTAGAGAAGATCGTTTATGACGCCGGTTGACTATCTGTCTAAAAGAATATGTTACACCCACACCCCAGGTGTCGAGTGTAGATGGTCGAAAGGCTATGAGAGAGCGTCTATCTGGACTGTTCAGGAAATAATCGGATATCGACTGCCAAATTGTAGTCAAGTAACTATAACTATAGTGGGAAAGATTTATATCCGATAGCTAGAAACGACACCCGTACTCCACTGAAACGGAATCGAGGGAGACGGATCGCGAATTGCTGGACGCTCGTTTTAGCGTTTTTACGACGCCTTTTCGGCACTCTACACTCGACACCTGGGGTGTGGGAGTTTGTTTCACCGCCCTTCCACGAAACCATCTCGTTTGACGACTGGATTTCCACAGAACTCCTCGGCCACGTCATCCTCCGATTTCACTCGACATGAGGGGCCACGTCTGTAGACCAGATTGGGAACACAAGCCATAGTTACGCTGATTTGTGCACTCTACACCCGACGACTGGTCGCTCCCAATCACTAGCCTATATATGATCCCCATCGGTACGGGACGGGTATGGAAAACGGCACCGGGACCGAAGACGGGTCCCTCGAGGACTTCTGGGCGACGGAGGACCCGATATTCAGCCGCAAGGAGCTCCTCGACATCGACCTCGTTCCGAACGAGGATCGAATTATCGGCAGAGACAGCGAGATCAAGAACGTCGCCTCGAGCATTCATCCCGCGGTGAAAGGCCAGTCGCCTCGAAACACGCTCATTTACGGGAAAACGGGGACCGGTAAATCGCTCGTCGCGAAACACGTCACCAGAAGCGCCCAACAGTATTCGGTCGAGAACGGGACGGAGCTGGGGAGAGCGTACGTCGACTGTACGCAGACGAAGACCGAAACGCGCGTCGTGATCAATCTGGCTCAAACGCTGAACGATCCGGAAGAGACGGGCATCAGTATCCCCGTCACCGGATTATCGACCGACGTCTACTACGAACGCTTTTGGTCGATTCTCGATCAGCGCTACGACGTCGCGATCATCATTTTGGACGAGATCGACAAACTCCAGGACAGCGAGATCCTCATGCAACTGTCTCGGGCGGGAGAAGCCGGGAAACTGGACTCCTGTAACGTGGGGATCATCGCGATCAGCAACAAAATCTCGTTCAAGGAATCGCTCGACGAGCGGATTCTCAGTAGTCTGCAGGACCGCGAGTTCGTGTTCCCACCGTACGACGCGAACCAACTCCGCGAGATCATGTCGAATCGAGAGGATGCGTTCAGAGACGGCGTCCTTTTGGACGACGTCATCCCACTGAGCGCCGCGTTCGCTGCCCAAGAACACGGCGATGCGAGGAAAGCGTTAGATATCCTCCGGAACGCCGGCGAACTGGCGAAGGACGGAGACGCCGAGGAAGTGACCGAGGAGCACGTACGGAACGCTCGAGAGAGAGCCGATATCGACCGATTTTCCCAGCTTCTCGAGGGGCAACCGACGCAGATCAAGGCGTCCGTCTACGCGCTGTCGATACTCGCGGAGCAACACAGCGACCGAGAAGAGTTCGCCACCCGCGAGATCTACGAGATGTACCAAACGATCACGTCGGATAGCGCTCTCGGGATCGAAACGCTCTCTCAGCGCCGAATGAGCGACAAACTCGACGAACAGGTGTTTCTCGATATTCTCGGGCGGACCGAACGAGTCGGACGCGGGTACAGTAGCGGCGTCACGAATTACTACTACCTATTGGAGGATCCATCCGTCGTACAGGCCGTTATTCGCAACGATACTCGTTTCTCGGAACTCAACCGAACGTAACTCGGCGGATTTCATTCGACAGCCGGGGTAGCTGCGTAGAGCGTAGCCATTTTCGACAGGAGATCATTTTCAGTAGGTGATTTCACTCGACACCTGGGGTGGAAGACGATTCTGACGTCATCCGCCAAGACGATTCAGCCATCACTCGCCAAAACGGTTCAGACTTCATCCGATGTGCGTCTCGAGGGTCGTGTCTCGCTATCACATTTCACTCGACAGTCGGGGTGTTTCTATTCGGAACGGTACTTCTCGGGCGTCTATTACCTAATTTACCACACTTACATTCGACACCTGGGGTGGTAGTCCGCTGACGAGTTCACTCGACACGTGGGGTCTCGAGGCCGTCCCCGCTCGAGACGCCGCTCCGAGACGATCCATTCGACGGCCGGTCCGGCTCCACGGGTTCGTCTGCTATCGCATTTCATTCGACAGCCGGGGTGACACGGTCCGGAGCGGAAGCGAGAAACGCGTTCCTCCGCGAAATTTCCCGATCTCACTCGACGCGTGGACGAGAAATCGCATAGTGGCCGGAATTCCCAGCCGATCCCTCGGTACTCGGCAGGAAGTCCCCGATGAGACGAACCCGGTCGGGCACGACGGCGTCACGAACCGAAACCGACCGCACAACGGACTCGTGGCGGCGAGGCGGCGACTCAGCGGCCGACCAGATCGTCGTAGCGCGCACCCGTCTGTTTCAGCGTCTCCGTCGAGTAGAGCCGCTCGTGGTCGACGGGGAGGTAGTCGGCGGCGAGTTCGTCGATCTTCGCGTCGACGGCCTCCGGATCGCGGCCGTGGATCATCGTAAACAGGTTATACGGCCACTCCTGTTCGGGTCGGCGGGGCCGATTGTAACAGAGCGTAACGTAGGGCAGCCCGCCCGCCCGCTCGCCCCACTCGTCGAGGGACTCGTCGGGCACGTCCCAGACGACCATGCAGTTGGCGTCAAAGCCAGTCACGACGTGGTTGATCACGCAGCCGATGCGCTTGAGACAGCCACTCTCGAGCAATCGCTCGACGGCCGCGAGCACGTCTTCGACGGCGTAGCCGACTGACTCCGCGATATCGCGGTACGGCGTCGCCGATAGCGGGAACCCGTCCTGAATCTCGAGCAAGAGTTCGGCCTCGAGCGCGGAGAGATCGCCCGCCGCTTCCTCGCTGATCCGGGTCGCGGAGGAGTCCAGTCGCTCCTCGAGGGACTCGCGCGCGAAGCGATCGCCGTTGACGACGGGAAACTCGAGATCGATGTAGTAGTCGGTCAGCATCGGCAAGTTCAGGACGTCACAGCCGGTGCGGCGCTCGATGTCGGCCAGAATGTCGTCGCGAGCGGCCCGGGAGCCGGCGGTGACAACGAACCACATGTTCCACTCGTGGTCGCGGGCGTAGTTGTGGTTGACCTGCCGGTAGTCGTTGACGATCGCGGCGACCTCCTCGAAGCGGTCCGCGGGCGCTTGCACCGCGGCGAGCGTCGACGAGCCGATCACGGGCGGGTTGAGGACGGCACCGAACCGGCGGACGATACCGGCCTCCCGCAGGGCGCGGACGCGCTCGATCGCCGCCGACTCGTTGATTCCGAGATCGGCACCGACGCGGCGGAACGGACGCTCTTCGACCGGGAACCCGCTCTGATAGCCGTCGATCAGCGCCGCGTCCACGTCGTCGATGGCCTCGCGCCAGTTCCCCGACAGGGTACTCATTAGTTGTCCTAGGGAGAAGGGGGCCGTATCGTTTTCGGGTCTGCTCGAGTTGACTCGGATCCCACGCTGAGCGTGCTCGGACTCCACGGCGAGACTGAGCGGTCGCACAGCGAAGTGCGGCGCTCGCCTCGCGCTCGGCAGTCCGTCGGTCGCGCCGACGAGCGATGACGCCGCACTGGCAAACTCGAGCGGCCGACCGAGATATGCTAAATACCAGATTAGTATAGTAATACACTTTCGTATGTGTATCAAAAGATAGATCACATATCGACACAGAACGAGCGAGAGCACTGCCTGCTATTGGGAGAGAACGGAGTCCACCCCCGTTCGGCCCGAGACCGCGCTTCCACCGGTCGAGTGGCACCAATGGACGTGCTTTGCCGAGGAATCAACGCGAGAGCCGCGGGAATCGCGTCCCGACCGCGAGGGCCTCCAATAGGATCGAACGATACGGGATTCGACGGGCACAGTAGCGCGTCCGTCGTTCCGCCCGTTCTCGAGAGAGAGAGACGTCTCCGAACCGGTTCGTCGGTTGGGCGGGTGACGGGGCCGACAACACTCTCGGTGTCGGTCTCTACCCGGATGCGAACCGAGCGGCGATCGGCTCTGAAATAGTATATCTAGATTTTACTTTGTGCCACCTACCAGATTTCATAGTATTTGAGCAGCGCTATCGGTCGCTCGTCGAACGTGCCTATCGCGGACGGTGATCGTCGCCGACTGCTAACTGGGAGGAAACCGGTACCGATTCCCCCTCCGTCCCTCTCGTTTTCGACCCCCGCAGCGGTCGCGGAGTCGGTCCGAACGAGTCCCACGGGGACGGCGGCCCCTCCTCGAGAAGCTACCTCCGGAGGCGGCGACTGGTCGACGCAGCACGCCGGGATGCCCCATCCCAGAACCGCGAGCGATGACGAACGATAACGGACCGCGAACGATAACGAATTCGTCGAGAAGGACTTCAGGAACGACTGACTACAGTATACATTACAGCCGTATGTCTGTAATACGTCTGTCGACCGAACGGTCCGATCGACAGTTCGTCATTAGTGGACAGTAATGGAAGGTTCTGAAAATACCGCTTTAAACAAAGTCTAGCGTTACCTAGTTATTATCTATGAATAATGTACAAAAACACCGGACAAGACGTGCTCTCGCGGAAAATCACACCGACTGCGGCCAGCTACTATTAGAAATAGCCGATACCTATCTCCAATTATCCTCCGCATAGTTAGATACAGCGACGGCGAAGGACCGCTAGATGGCGACTCCGCGCCGGATGCGGTTCGTCCGCGGACAGCTCGCGTGGATGGTAGCGACGGTACTCCTCCTGGCGCTGTTCGGCTCGCTCTCCGCCGAACTGTTCTTCGTGTGTTCGTTGATCGGCCTGCTCGTCGTCACGGAACTCACCGCGCCGGTTAACGTGACGCCGACGTGGCGATCTCGGCTGAAATGGCTCACGCTGCTCGGCCTCGTCGGGTTCGCCGCGCTCGTCGCCCACCGGCTTCTCGAGGTACTCCCGCCAGAAGTGCTTCCGCCGGAGGTGCTCCCGTGAACTGGCACGCCGGTACCGTCGACGAGGAGGGAATCGTCTGGCCGCGCGCCCTGTTGGTCACGCTCGCGCTGGCGACCGTCGGCACGCTGGGGATCCTCGCGGCGACGTCTACGGCGGCGTTTAGCCCGCACAATCCCACCTGGGACGGCGCGACCGACCTCCGCGACGAGATCGAAGCCGACCCCGACATCGAGAGCGAACTCATCCGCGATTCGATCGAATACGAGGCGTTTTCCGACGAGTCCGCCGCTAACGGGACGGTCGCGTTCGTCGTCGCGCCGGACGAGCCCTACACCGACGCGGAGGCCGCGCGGATCAGGACGTTCGTCGAGAACGGCGGCACGCTCGTCGTCCTCGAGAACGTCGGCGAGAACGGTAATGCGCTGCTGGCCGACGTCGGTGCTTCGGCCCGCGCGGACGGACGCCTGCTCCGCGACGAGTACGAGAACGACGGGGGGCCGGCGATGCCGGTCGCGACCGGCGTCGAGAACCACTCGCTGACCGACGGGGTCGACCGGTTGACGCTCAATTACGCGACGGCGGTCGATCCGGGATCGGAGAATACGACGGTGCTCGTCACGACGAGCGATCTCGCCTACCTCACCGCGGACGACGACCGGCTCGGGCCGGACGACGAACTCGGAACGTATCCGGTCGCGACCGTAGAGAGCGTCGAGCGCGGACGGGTCGTCACGGTCGGCGATCCGAGCCTCGTGATCAACGTGATGATCGGCCGACCGGACAACGGTCGGTTCGTCCGGGAGCTGTACGGCGACGCCGACCGCGTCCTGCTGGACGTCTCGCACACCGCCGACGTCCCGCCGCTGACCGCCGCGGTCCTGACGATACGCGCTGTTCGACCGCTGCAGTTGCTGCTCGGAGTCGGCGGCGTCGTCGCGATCGCAGCGGCGTCCGGACGACGCGCCCGCTCGGTGGCGGTGCGCGCCCGGCGACTGCTGCCCGGCGACCGCTCCCGACGCGCCGACCCGCGCGACGGCTCGGCATCGTCAGCGCGGTCGTCCTCGGTGTCCGTCCTGTCCGACGCGGAGCGGGAAGCGATCGTTCGACGACGGCATCCCGAGTGGGACGACGATCGGATCCAGCGCGTGATAGCAGACGGTACCCGTATCCGACGGGACCGTGATGACCACGATACCGTCGACTGAACGGGCCCGGTCCATGCGGCGGACCGGAGGCGCGACGAACGAACCCGTCCGAAGCGACCCGACGGACCAGACACGAGACTACGAATGAGCGAGAACGATCCGAGAACCGACGGCAGTCGTACAGACACGGGCGATCCGGAAGCGATCTACGACGCGTTACGCGCGGAGATCGGCCGCGTCCTCGTCGGCAACGACGACGCGGTCGAACTGCTCACGATCACGCTGCTAACTCGCGGCCACCTCCTGCTCGAGGGGGTCCCCGGCGTGGCGAAGACGACGCTCGCGACCCTCTTCGCCCGCGCGAGCGGCCTCGAGTACAACCGCGTCCAGATGACGCCGGACATCCTCCCGGCGGACATCACGGGGACGGAGATTTACCGGGAGAGCACGGGCACGTTCGAGCTTCAGCGGGGCCCGGTCTTCGCGAACGTGGTCGTCGCCGACGAGATCAACCGCGCGACGCCGAAGACCCAGAGCGCCCTGCTCGAGGCCATGCAAGAGCGCCACGTCACCATCGGCGGGGAGACCCTCGAGCTGCCGCGGCCGTTCGTGGTCATTGCGACGCAGAACCCGATCGAGATGGAGGGCGTCTTCGAGCTGCCGGAGGCCCAGCGCGATCGCTTCCAGTTCAAACACCGGATCGAGCTCCCCGACGAAGACGCCGAACTGGAGCTCGTCGACCGCTTCGACGACGAGCCGATGCTCGGCCCAACTGCGGTCGAGCAGGTCGTCGACCGCGAGGAGATACTCGCGGCGCGGGAGCGCGCCGACGACGTTCACGTCGCCCGCCCAGTCAAGGAGTACCTCGTCGATCTCGTCGGAGCGACGCGAGCCCACCCCGACGTCGCTCACGGAGCGTCGCCGCGGGCGACGCTCGCGTATCTCGACGGCGTCAAGGTACGGGCCGCGATTCGCGGTCGCGAGTACGTCATTCCGGACGACGCGAAGGCGCTGGCCGAGCCGATTTTAGCGCATCGGCTCGTGTTGACGACCGACGCTGGGCTGAGCGACGTCGCCGCGGACGAAGTCGTCGCGGACGTCCTCGAGTCCGTCGACGTCCCGGGGACCGAGGCGGGGCTCGAGCAGGAGGCAGTGAGCGACGGCGGCGACGCGGCCTCGACGGAGTGACGTCGGACCGAGAGAACACCGGTCCGGGCAGTCGGACGCGAGGCGAGTTACGCCGGCTCCCAGCGACACGTGATCAGCCACTCGGTTCGCTCCGCGCCGGAATCGACCTCGAGTTCGACCGGCCGATCGAGGGCGTCGGCCAACCCGGCCGCGAGAAACGAGGCGACGGGGTGATCGAACCGGTCGACGTCGCCGAAGGCGGACGATTCGACGGCGATGGTCGCGCGCCCGTCGTCGGCATCGACTGCCGGGTCGGCACTGGTCGCGAGCTCGAACTGTTCGACGAGGCCGTCGGCGAGCCGCGTCGCCGCGGCCGTCGGCTCGGCCGAAAGCGACTCGTCGAGCGTCCGCTCGAACTCCGCGAGGAGTCTACTACCGGTCGGCTCGAGGACGAGACCTCGGTCCGCCGATCCGGTACTGACGGGGCTCAATCGGTCGTCGGGGAGCTCGTACTCGGCCCGCTGTGGGACGAACAGCCGGACCGACGACGCGCCGGTTCCGGGGAGATAGAGGCGGTCATCCCGGAGGGCGAGTTCGTCGGCCAGGGCCTGCGCGTTCGTCGCGGCGGCGGCGTAGACGCAGTCGCCGACGTCGGCGGCGACGAACCGGCCGGGAGTGAGGTAGTAGGTGAGGATCGCGCCGAACAGGCCGGTCGCGCCGAGGGCGAACAGGACGTTTCGGCCGTCGGGAAACAGGCCGCCGCCGAGGACGGCGACTGCGCCGACGACGGCGAGCCATCGCGCGGTTCGGCGGTACATCCCCCGCATCGAGCGTGCGTACTCCGCCCGGAGGCGGGCGTTCTCTTCGGCCAGCAGTTCCGCCCTGGCGGCCGCCTCGGCCCGGTCCGGAGTCGATTCCGCAGCGGCATCGTCGCGCTGCGGCGGTCGTGAGTCGGTCCGATCTGGGTCGTCAGTGCTCTGAGTCATCGGTAGCTATCAGCGTCGGCTGTCGAGTCCGCGTCCGGCGGCGACGAACCGACGCGCTCCGTCGCCGCGGTCGCCGGTTCGGCGATCGACTCGCGCTGTCGTCGCCGCGGCTCGGTGCGGTCGCGTTCCCTGCGGTCGAGAACGAAGACGAGTCCGTATCGGTGGAGGCCGTACACGCCCCCGGCCAGGGCGGCGAGCGACGCGACGGCGGCCGCCCACAGCGGTCGCCCCGCCGGACCCAGCACGGCCCAGGCGATCCCCGCGAGCCCCCCGACGCTCGCGAGCACGGCCACGGTGTGGCCGATCCGAGCGCGCCTCGCCGTTCGCGGGGCCGACGCGAGCACGAGCGCGACGAACCCGGCCTCGACGATCGCGAACGGGACCGGGTCGATCCCGGCCGGAAAGAGCCCGACGAGCGCGACGTGGCCGATCGCCACCGCGGACGGCGTCTCGAGCACGTACCAGACGGCGACGGTCGCGACGCCGGCGACCACACCCGGCCAGCCGGCGGCGTAGGAGAACACCGCGACGAGCGCCGCGAGCACCAGGACCGTCGGCACGTCGAGATCCGTCGACCGGCCGCTCATCGTCGCCCACCCCGTTCGCGCCCGGCCTCGAGGACGGCCGCGAGTCGATCGCTGGGCCCGACTTCGAACGCGCGAACGCGGTCGAGTCGCGCGAGGTCGCGGCGCAACGCCTCGAACTCGAGGTAGCGGTCGTACGCCCGTTCGACGTCGTCGATACCGCCGGGTTCGTAGAGCACCGTCGGTGCGAGGAAGACCGTGACGGCGGCGCCGTTCGCGCGGGCCATCGACACCGTCTCGCGAAGCTCGGACGGGTCGGTGTCGTCGGTGAAGAGGACCGTCCACGTCGCAGACGCGTTCGACGTCAGCGCCGTCTCCACGGCGTCGAAGAGCGGGCGTTCCCGTGCGAGCCGGTAGTACCGCCCGGAATCGGCGTAGAACGGACGGAGCGTCTCCGCGAAGGGATCGCCGTCGCCCTCGAGATCCCGGACCGAGCGGCGAGCCGTCGCCCGCGTCGGCCGCTCGTGAATCGACGGATCGGGGTCGGCGGTCGCCCCAGCCGACCGTCCTCGCGCGGCGCACCCGCCGTCGCTCGCTCGCGTCGGCGCTCGAGCGGCCGGCTCGGCGGCGTGCCGGGCAGTCGACTCAGCAGCGCGTCGGGCGGTCGGTTCAGACGGCGTCGGCTCGACGTCGAGGAGTTCGCGGCGGACCGTCGCGTACGTCTCGGTCGTCGCGGTCGGCTCGAGACGAGTCGTCACGCCGCGGTCGTCGACGGCGACGAGTCCGAGCGGGTCGTCGAGTTCGCGGGCGCTCTCGGCCGTCGCGAGCATCACTTCTCGGAGGTAGTCGAGTTTCGTCACCGCCGGCGGGCCGGTCGAGAGGGACCGACGGTGATCGACCACGAGGAGGGTCCGACGCGTCGTCTCGGTCTCGTACTCGCGGACGTGGGGCGTCGCGAGCCGCGCGGTCGCCTTCCAATCGATCCGTTTGGCCGCGTCCCCGGGAACGTGTTCCCGTATTTCGGCCGGCTCGAGCCCGCGACCCGACCGACGCAGCGTGTGGGCACCGTACAGGCTCGCGAGCCGGTCGCCGCCCTCCCCGACGTGAATCCGCCGAGGGCCTCGCGACTCGACCGAGACCGTCGGTCGCTCGCCCGTCGCGAACGTCTCGACGAACCGGCCGTCGGTCGCGGTCACTCGAGCCGCGTCGAACCGGTGGCTCCCGACGACCGGCCACGTGACGGAGACGGTCTCCGTCGCGGTCGTCGCGTCCGGCTCGAGCGTCAGGACCGCCGCGTCGCGGTCCGACGTCGCCGCGGTCGGCAGCCCGACAGCTATCTCGAGGGCGAACGGCGCCGGGTCCGCGAGCGTCGCACTGATCGGGATCGGCGTCGACTCGTCGGCTCGAACGGGCGCGGACGGGAGCGATCGCGTCACCGAGAGTCGGCGTCTCGTCCGGTCGAGCGCGGCGAGAAACGAGTACTGCGACGCGAGGATCGATGCGCCGATCAGCACCGTTCCCGCCAGGGGGAGCGGCCGACCGATGACGACCGCGAACGCGGCCAGAAACCCCGCCAGGGAGAGACGGCCCCAGAGGTCACGCGTCAGTCGCATACCGTGTATCACGTCCTATCGGAGCGGTGTTGAAACTACTGGTCATCACCGATCGCTGCGACACCGCGCTAGGGAACGGTCGACCCGGACGACTCACTCCTCGTCACGGTTCTCGCTGAGGTGTCTCCAAATTTCGACGCAGCCCACGCCGTCCTCGATGTCGTCCATCAGTTCGTCATCGAGCAGTTCGCCGCATCGGTCACACGTCTCTGACGGCTCGTCGGAATCGCCTGTCTCAGCCATACGAACCGTTTTGCGACGTCACCGGCAATAAATTTGATTCACTAGATCCTTATACTATTTCGCCAAGTGAACGAAGATAGCTAAGATGTTCAGTAAATAATGGCGCTAGCATTATCATTGGATCTTTCCAATGGATACATTTTTTGCTATCGTTCGGATCACTATCTGGTAGCATCATGTCAATGCTGCTCACCGGTGGAGACGGATATATCGGCTGGCCCACAGCGGTTCGCATCGCATCCCGAACCGACGATCAAATCGTCCTCGTCGACAACTTCGGGCGACGAGACTGGGTCGAGACGGTCGGATCGACGAGTGCGACGCCCGTCGCCTCGATGACGGATCGGCTCGAGACGGTCGGCGAGGTCCACGGCGTTCGGAACCTCTCGTTCGTCGAGGGCGACCTCACCGACGGCGAGTTCGTCGACCGGCTGATCCGGATCCACGAACCCGAGACGATCGTCCACACGGCGGCCCAACCGTCGGCACCGTACTCCCAGATCAGCCGCGACCGGGCGAATTTCACTCAGCACAACAACCTCCAGGCGACGCGGAACCTCCTGTGGTCGCTGCGGGAACACGGCCTCGAGGACACGCACTTCATCGAGACCACGACGACCGGGGTGTACGGCGCGCCCGAGTTCCCCATCCCCGAAGGCGAGGCGACGATGGAACACGGCGGCGAGCGCGACGACGTCCCGTTTCCGGCGATGGCCGGGAGCTGGTATCACCTGACGAAGTCCCACGACGCGGCGAACATGCGGCTGGCACACGACCAGTTCGACGTTCCGGTATCGGACGTCCGGACGGCGATCACTCACGGCATCGAGACCGCCGAGACGGCGGCCGACCCCAGGCTCGGGACGCGGTTCGATTTCGACTACTACTTCGGCGTCGTCGCACACCGCTTCTGCGCGCAGGCCGTCGCCGGCTATCCGATGACCGTCTACGGACGCGGCGAACAGCGCAAGCCCTTCATCGCGCTCGAGGACGCCGTCGAGGGACTGGCGCGACTCGCGCTCGGAGATCCGGACGAGCGCCCCGACGACCACACCGTCTACAATCAGGTGACGCGGGCGATCAGCATCGTCGAGATCGCCGAGACCGTCGCCGACGTGGCGAACGAGTTCGGGCTCGGCGTCGAGGTCGAACACTTCGAGAACCCGCGGTCGGAGGACGAGACCCATGCGATGGAGATCGAAAACGATCGCTACGAAGCGTTGATCGACGGTCGCACGACGTCGTTCGAAGCGAGCGTTCGCTCGATCCTCGAGACGCTTCTCAGGTACGAGGACGTCATCGTCGCGCACGAGGACCGATTCCTCCCCGACGTTCTGAGTGAGGGCTGACCCGTGCGGATACTGGTCACCGGCGGCTGTGGCTACATCGGGAGCGCGCTCGTTCCTCGCCTCCGCGAGAACGAGGCGGTCTCGGAGGTCGTGGTCCTCGACTCGCTCGCGGCCGGCTCACCGCGGGCGCTGTTGGGAGCGATCGGTGACGACCTCGAGTTTCGGCGAGGTGACGTCAGAGACTACGAGGCCGTCGAGAGCGCGATGGGCGGCGTCGACCGCGTGATCCACCTCGCGTCGATCACCGGCGCCGAGAGCACGCACGACCGCCGCGAGGAGACGCGCGCCGTCATCGTCGGCGGCACCGAAAACGTCGTGACCGCGGCGAGCGAGGCCGGCGTCGAATCGGTCGTGTACGCCTCCTCGTGCAACAGTTACGGCTACGCCGCGGACACGAACATCGACGAGACGACGACGACGGCACCCTGCAATCCGTACGGCGAGGCGAAAGTCGAGGCCGAGCGGGCGGTCCGTGACGCGGCGGACGCCAGCGACTTCTCGGCAACGTCGCTCCGAATGAGCACGAATTACGGCTACGCGCCGGGGATTCGGTTCAACCTCGTCGTCAATCACTTCGTCTTCCGGGGACTGACCGGCCGGCCGCTGACGGTGTACGGCGACGGCGAGAACTGGCGGCCGTTCATTCACGTCCGGGACGCCGCTCGAGCGTACGAACACGCGGCGGTCTCGCCCGAGCAGTGGCCGCGAGACGTGTACAACGTCGGGAGCACCGACCAGAACTACCGCATCGAGGACGTCGCTCGCGTCGTCAGCGAGGAACTCGGCCGAGACCTCGAGATCGCCTATCTCGAGGACGAACGGCCGGGCCCGTCCTACCACGTCGAGTTCGACCGCCTCTCGGAGACGGGGTTCGAACCGTCGTGGACGCTGCGATCGGGGGTTCGAGAGCTCGCCGATCGGTTCGCGCAGTCGCGGGACACCGCCGGTACACTGGACGCGTCGCGACCGAACTCGCCGTCGCAGGAGGTGAACGTCGATGGCCACCGATGAGGGCGGCTCCGGCGTCGCATCGACGGGCGACGAGTCCCGGCAGGTACGCGTCGCGGTCACCGGGGCGGCTGGCTATATCGGGAGTCGCGTCGTCTCGCTCCTCCAGTCCGAACGTCCGGCGTGGTCGATCACGGCGATCGACGACTTCTATCGCGGCTCGCTGCGACGGATCGGCGACGTCACCGTCGAGCACGTCGACGTTCGCAACCGCGACCGCCTGTGGGACGCCCTCGAGGGGGCCGACGTCGTGATGCACCTCGCCGCGATCAGCGGCGTCGAGGACTGCGAGGCGAACCCGGAGCTCGCCTACGAGAGCAACGTGACCGGGACGAGCCACGTCGCGCGGTTCTGCCGGCGACGCGGCGCGGCCCTGATCTTCCCCGCGAGCATGGCGGTCGTCGGCGATCCCCAGGAGTTCCCGATCACGGCCGATCAGCCGCGAGAACCCCTGAACTGGTATGGACGGACCAAGCTCGCTGGCGAGCGGCTCGTCGACGCCCTCGCCGAGGACTCGTTCCCGGCGCACCTGTTCCTCAAGTCGAACCTGTACGGCGATCACACGATCGACGGCCAGGTCATCACGAAGGGAGCGGTGCTCAACTTCTTCGTCGAACGGGCGCTCGCGGCCGAACCGCTGCCCGTCTACGAACCCGGGACCCAATCGCGGAACTTCGTCCACGTCAAGGACGTCGCTCGGGCCTATCTCCGCAGCGCCGACGTGCTCGTCGACCGGCTGGACGAGGGAGCGACGGGCACCGAAGCGTTCACGATCGCCAGCGACGAGGACCCCAGTGTGATGGCCCTCGCCGAGGTCGTCAGCGACTGCGTCGACGACGTGTTGGGCATCGACGTCCCGACCGAACTCGTCGAAAACCCCCGCGGCGACGAGACGCTCGTCGACGCCTTCCCGGTCGAGACGACGCGGACGCACGACCGCCTCGGCTGGGACCCGACGCACACGGTCGAAGACACGATCCGACGACTCGTCGAACGGAACGCATGAGTCCGATTCCGCCAGACCCGCTCGACGTCGCGTTGCTCGCGCTCACGGTCGCCATCCTCTACTGGGGATTCGACCGCTACCGGCGACGGTTCGATCGACGCGACCTCGCCATCGCGCTCGCGCTCGCGAGCGGCGTGGCATCGCTCGTGTTCGTCCCGGAGGCGTTCGACCTCGTCGGGACCGCGCTCGAGATCGAACGGCGCTACGTCGTCGTGTCGCTGCTCGCGACGCTCGTCCTGCTCGGCGTCGTCCTGTACGCGCTGAGCGTCGCCAGGGCGGCCCGCGACGAGGTCGCGGCGCTGACCCGATCGCTCTCCGTCGAGCAGGCCCCGCGGACGGACGGCGGCGCGGAGACGGTGTTCGTCGTGATTCCCGCGTACAACGAGAGCGATACCGTCGGCGCCGTCGTCTCGTCGCTGCCGGAGTCGGTCCGCGGATACGACGTCCAGCCGCTGGTCGTATCGGACGGGTCCGCCGACGAGACCGCCGCGCGGGCCGCCTCGAGCGGCGCGATGGTCGTCGAGCACCCGATCAATCAGGGCCAGGGCGGTGCCCTGAAGACCGGGTTCGAGATCGCACTCGAGAACGACGCGGTGATCGTCGTCACGGCGGACGGCGACGGCCAGCACCCCTCGTCGGAACTGGACCGGCTCGTCGCACCGATCGTCGAGAACGAGGCCGATTACGTGATGGGTTCGCGGTACCTCGGCGTCGATCGCTCCGGCAACGGCGTCGTTCGACGGACCGGCATCCGGTTCTTCACCGGCCTGATCAACGTCCTGATGAACACCGACATCACCGACTGTACGAACGGCTACCGGGCGATCCGGGGATCGATGCTCGAGCGGCTCACGCTCACCGAGGAGCGCTTCAACGCCCCCGAGTTGATCATCGAGGCCCGGAAGAACGGCCTCCGACTCGAGGAGATCCCGATCAGGATCGAGGATCGAAAGGACGGCGACAGCAAGAAGCCGAAACTGGGATTCGCGGTCGGTCTGACGCGGATCATCGTGGTCGCGTGGCTGCGATGACGCCGCGTTCGACCGCATGCGGCCGGCGACCGACGGCGACGCGACTGCGGAACGCACGGACCTGATTCCAATGAGAGCGAACGAAACGCGGAAACGAAACGTCGAAACGACGTTCGAACGCTGTATCGAGCCCCACGTCAGAGACGAGACCGTCCTCGATGTCGGGTGCGTCGCGCACGACTCCGCCAAGCGACACGACGAGGCGTGGCTCCACGAACTCGTCGTCCGGGCGGCCGACGACGCGCTCGGCATCGACGTCCTCGAGGACGAACTCGCCGCGCTCGCTGAGGCGGGATACGACGTCACCACCGGCGACGCACAGGATCTCGCGCTCGAGGAGACGTTCGACGTGATCGTCGTGGGCGAACTGATCGAACACCTCGTCGACTTCGACGGGCTACTGGCGTCGGTCGACGAGCACCTGGCCGACGGCGGCAAACTCGTCGTCACGACGCCGAACGCGATGGCGGTCCACTGGACCGCGCTCCGCCTCCTGGACCAGGAGTTCGTCAACACCGGCCACACGTGCTGGTTCGACGCCACGACCCTGACCCAGCTCCTCGAGCGGTACGGGTTCGAACCGATCGAGATCGCGTACGTCGGCGACTGTCGGCTCACGCTCGCCGATCCGCTCCAGATCGGCGGCTGGCTGTGCGAGCGCGTCCTGCCGGACCGGGTCGGCAAGAGCACGCTCGCCGTCGTCGCCGCCCGCAGCGGCGAGTAGTCGATCGCGTTCGGAGACGCGGCCGGCGGCCGCTCGTCGATCCCGACTGTTTTCGACCGCTGGTCGGTCCTGACTGCTTTCGACCACTCGTCAATTCCGACTCGTTTGACCGGTCGATCGTCTATCGGCCGCGCTCGCCGACCGGCGGCGGCTCGCCGGCCGCACCGCTGCGAGCGATGCGCCGGACCATTCGACGAGGAGAGAAAGGGAAGCGAGCGAGTGACGACTACCGACGGAGGCCGGCGGCCGCCGCGAGCCGACCGAGCCGGGCGCGGAGCCCGGAGCCGGCGGCCCTCCGCTCTCGAGCGACTCCCGAGAGGAGGTCGCCGACCCTGTCGCCCAGTTCGTTCCAGCGGTGTTCCCGGTCGACGAACTCGATTCCGCGCCGCCCCATCGCTCGCCGCCGCTCTGGGTCAGTGGCGAGTTCCCGGAGCGCCGTCGCGACGGCGTCCGGCTCGTTCTCGACGGCGAGTCCGGCCCCGGCGTCCGCGGTGACGGCCTCGATCTCCGCGACGGCGCTGGCGACGTAGGGCGTGCCCAGCGCCATCGTCTCGAGGAACTTCGTCGGCCGCGCGTACTCGAGGGTGCGATCCGTCTCGAGGGGCACCAGGCTGATCGCCGACGACGCCACCAACCCCGGGATCTCCTCGCGGGGGACCGGCCCGTTGATCCGAACGCTCTCGTCGATGCCGAGGTCGGAAGCCAGCGCCTCGAGTTCGGCCCGGCGCTCGCCGAAGCCGTAGATGACGAGGTCGTGGTCGATATCGGCACGTCGGAAGCCGCGCAGGAACGGCTCGAACGCCTGCCCCTCGCCGAGCTTGCCCGTGTAGACGATTCGGGGCCGGTCCTCGCTCGCGACCGAGGGATCGAAGAGGTCGTCGTCGACGCCGAACGGGACCGTCTCGATCTTCCCGTCGTCGAGGTCGTACGTCTCGCGGTAGTGGGCCGCCATCGTCGGCGTGAGCGTGACGAGCCGGTCGCAGCGCTCGAGGGCGACCCGTTCCGCCCACCGCAGCAGCCGGTAGGCGAACGACCGTTCGTCGGTGAACCCGAAGTCGACCGCGTTGTCGAGCCAGCGATCGTAGACGTCGACGACGAGGCCGCGTCCGGTCGCCAGCGCCGCGAGTCCGGGTAGGAGCGTCGTGTGCGGACCGATCTGGACGACGACGCAGTCGTACTTGCGGCCGTGAACGAGCACGTAGATCGTCGCGAGAATCGCGAAGACCCCGTGGTTCAGGATCCGCTCGAGGTCAGTCCGTTCCTCGACGGGCTGGTAGGTGAACAGTCGCGTGACGGGAACGCCGCCGACTCGCTCGCTCGACCACGGACTGTATCGCCGCTCGAACTCTCCGACGGGAACGGACGGCTGCGGGCAGACGACGCGCGAATCGAGGCGATCGGGCGCGTTCCGGAGGAGTTTCTCCCACCGGTGTGCGCCGGCCATCGACTCCGGCGGAAACAGTTGCGAGACGACCAGGACGGACGGGTCGTCGCCCCGTTCCGTCCGCTCGCCGGTTGAACGCCGGTCCGACGACGGTGACCGCGTCGGCGTGGCGTCCCCGGTCACGGTTCGATCGGGTTCTCGACGCCGAACTGGAGCAGTTCGATGCCCGCGTCGTCGAGCCGCACTCGGTGCTCCGCGAGGGCCGCCACCGTCTCCTCGTGGGGAACTAACTGGACGACGACGTCCGGCGACTCGCGCTCGAGGACCGACCACAGCTCGTCGTAGGATAACTCGTCGACGTGGCGGTCGTAGTGGCGGACGCGGTAGCCGTCGGCGCGCAGGTCGGCGACGATCCGCTCCGCGGGGCTGTTCCGGCGGTCGTCGACGTTCGGTTTGTACGCGGCCCCGAACGCGACGACCGTCGGGTCCGCGAGCGGGGCCAGCGCCCGGCGGACCTTCCGCGCGGCGACGGCTGGCATCTTGTCGTTGATCCGGCGCGCGGTCGTGATCAGGTTCGTGTGCTCCGGATCGACCTCGTTCAGGAACCACGGGTCGATCGGCAGGCAGTGACCGCCGACACCGATCCCCGGCTGCAGGACGTCGACGCGCGGGTGATAGTTCGCGAGGTCGATCACCTCGCTCGCGTCGACGTCGAGCTCCTCGCCGATCAGCGCGATCTCGTTCGCCAGCGCGACGTTGACGTCCCGGTAGGTGTTCTCGACGAGCTTGCAGAGCTCGGCCGACAGCAGGTCGGTGTAGTAGACGCTCCCCTCGAGGAAGGGCTCGTAGAGCATGGCGGCGCGGCGGCGGCTCCGCTCGTCGATCCCGCCGATGATGCGGTCGTTGGTGACGAGTTCCTCGAACACGTCGCCGGGGAGGATCCGCTCGGGCGAGTGGGCGAGCTGGATCTCCGCGCCCGGGTCGAGCCCGGCCGCCTCGAGGGCGGGGACGACCGTCTCCGCGCAGGTCAGCGGCGGCACCGTCGACTCCACGTTCACGAGGTCGCCCGGCTCGAGGTACGGCCGGATCGATTCGAGGGCGGCCTCGAGCGCGGAGAGGTCCGGACTCTTGTTCGGCTCGGTCAGCGGCGTCGGAACCGAGACGACGAACGCGTCGCCGTCGGTCGGCTCTGTCCGCGCCTCGAGGTTTCGCTCGACGGCGTCGGACTCCAACAGCGCCTGCAGTTCGGCCTCGTCGACGTTCAGGGTCCCGTCGTTGATCGCCCGGACGAGGTTGCTGTCGATGTCGACGCCAACGACTCGCTTGCCGCGGTCGGCGAGCAACAGCGCCAGCGGCAGGCCGACGAAGCCGGTGCCGACGACGACCACCTCCTCGATCGGCTCGAGAGCCGGTCCCTCGGGGTCGCTGGGAGCGGGGCCGTCGCGGGTCCCGCCCGAGTCGAACTCGTCGTCACCGGACCGTGCCGGTTCCACTGCGCCGTCGCGTCGCGGATCACTCGATGTCATAGTGCTCGCGCATCCAGTCGATCGTTCGCGGGATCCCCTCCTCGAGGGAGACGCGCTGTTCGTGGCCGAGGTCGCGCACGGCCTTCTCGACGCTGGCCTTCTTGTTGAGCGTGTTGTGTTCCTCGGTCCCTCGGTACTCGACCTGTTCGTCGTCCTTGCCCAGGTAGCCGAGCACCATGTTCGAGAGCTCCTCGATGTCGTAGTACTCCTCGCCGGCGATGTTGTACACCTCCCCGGGATGGAAGGAGTCGACGACGTTCGCGAGCGTGCGAACGGTGTCGTCGATGTACGTGAACGAGCGGTGATGGTCCTCGTAGACGTGGTACGGCAGGTCGTGTAACGCGCGGTAGCAGAACTTACAGACGACGCTCCGGTACTCGCTGTAGCGCTCGCCCGGCCCGTACGTGTTGAAAAAGCGGACCCGCACGGACTCGGTGCCGTGCCGGTCGGCCGCGTTCATGATCTGCTGTTCGTTGACCCACTTCGAGATCGCGTAGTCGTTCAGCTGCCGCGGCCCCTCCTCGAGGGGTACGGACTCCTCCATCACGTCGTCGTAATCGCCGTACACCTCGCTGCTCGAGGAGAAGATCAGTCGGAAGTCGTGCTCGGCCTGCAGTCGGCACACGTTCTTCGTGCCGACGGCGTTGGACTGCCACATCGTCTCGTAGAAGTCCTCGCCGTTCCGGCGGCCGAACTCCGCGCCGAGGTGGTAGACGTAGTCGAACTCGCGGTCCGCGAAGACCCGCTCGAGCTGTCGGTACTCGCTGACGTCACAGCGGTAGTACCGCTCGCGTTCGTTCCACGGGCGGTCGGCGACCCAGACGTCGTGGCCGCGTCGTTCGAGCTCTTCGGTCAGGGGCGCACCGATCGCTCCCAGTCCACCGGTTACCAGCACTGATGCCATGACTCGACGCTCCACGGACAGTGGTAATTATCTTATGACAGTTGTCCGCCGAAAGGTACAGATACCCTACAGTAAGGCGTCCAAAATCCGGTCGGCGGCGTCGCCGTCGCCGAACGGATTCGACCACGTACTGGGCCGATCGACCATCGCCTCGGCCCCCTCGACGACGGCCGCCGGGTCGGTCCCGACGAGTCGGTTCGCACCGATATCGACCGTCTCCGGTCGTTCGGTGCTGTCTCGAACCGTGACGCACGGCGTCCCGAGGATGCACGCTTCCTCCTGGACCCCGCCCGAATCAGTGATCGCGAGGCTCGCGTGGTCCTCGAGGGTCAGGAAGTCGAGGAAGTCGAGCGGGTCGACGAGCCGAATCGGCTCCGGGACCGACAGCTCGAACGCCGCGAGCGTCTCTCGCGCCCGCGGATGGATCGGATAGACGACCTCGCGGTCGGTCCGCGTCGCGAACGCGCCGACGCCCTCGAGGATCCCCGCGAAGCGCTCGGGGTCGTCGACGTTCTCCGCTCGGTGGGCCGTCAGGAGAGAGAACGACCCGGGCTCGAGGTCGTATTCCGCGAGCACGTCGCTCTTCTCCGTCGCCAGCTCGCGGTGCTGCAAGACGGCGTCGACGATCGTGTTACCGGTGACGCGGACGCGATTGCCGTCGATCCCCTCCGCCGCGAGCAGCCGCGCCGACTCGTCGGTCGGCGCGAAGCAGTGATCGGCGACGTGATCGACCAGTACGCGGTTGATCTCCTCGGGCATCTCGCGGTCGAAGCTCCGCAGTCCGGCCTCGACGTGCGCCAGCGAGGCCTCGCGTTTGCTCGCCGTGATCGCCCCGGCGAGCGCGGAGTTCGTGTCGCCCTGGACGACGACGTGGTCGGGTCGCTCCGTCTCGAGAACGCCCTCGAGCCCGCGGATCATCGCGGCCGTCTGCTCGCCGTGGTCGCCGGAACCGACCGCGAGGTCGTGGGCCGGCGTCGGCAACTCGAGTTGCTCGAAGAAGACCGTATCGAGCGACTCGGAGTAGTGCTGTCCGGTGTGGACGACGACGTGCGGGATCGCCCGCTCGAGACACGCCCGAACGAGCGGCGAGAGCTTGATGATCTCCGGTCGAGTGCCGAGCACGAACGCTATTCGGGGGGTCGACATGTGTGTCTTCCCCAATACGTCTGGGGTGAAAAATACGCAGCCCGTAACGACCGGCTTCGCGAGGCAAGCCGACCGTTCGCCGCCCCTATCGGGCGCGTACCGACTCGATCGGCCGCGACGTCGCCGACCGGGACAGGGCCGCCTCGTACAGGTCGTGATGGCGTTCGACGCATCGCTCCGTCGAGAAACGGGCGATCGCCCGGCGTCGCGCCGCCGCGCCCCGTCGACGCCGTTCCGCGGGGGCCGCGAGCGCCTCCCGGATCGCGGTCGCGAGCGTGTCCGGGTCGGCCGGGGGCACGAGCCAGCCGTGGGTACCGTCCGCGAGCTGTTCGGGCACGCCGCCGACCCGCGTGGCGACGATCGCCGACTCCATCGCCATGGCCTCCAAGACGGCTATCGGGCACGCTTCCGTCACGGAGGGCAGGACGAACACGTCGAACGACGAGAGGAGTCGCGGCACGTCCGAGCGATGGCCGAGGAACCGAACGGTCCCCTCGAGCCCGAGGCGCGCGCGAAGGCGGCGGAGTCGGTCCGCGTACTCCCGGCGAGACTCGAGCAGTTTGCCGGCGATCGGAACGGCGATCGGTCCGACCCGGTCGCGGACGCGAGCGATCGCCCGCAGCAGGTACTCGTGACCCTTGACCGGGTTGACGTTGCCGACGGTCCCGACGATCGGGACGTCGTCGGCGACGCCCAACTCCTCGCGGACGGTCCCGCCGTCGGCCACCGTCGACGGATCGAACGCGTCGACGTCGACCGGCGGGTACACCGTCCGCGTCGGAACCGCGTCGTCGAAGAAGTGGTCGCCGACCGCGTCCGCGGCGAGGGCGATCTCGTCCGCCGTCGCTCGAGCGAGCCGGGCCGCGATCCGGTCGAGCGGCCACGGCGTGCCGGTGTCGTTGAAGAACCACGCCAGCGGCGTGTCCGTCCGCCGGGCGGCGATCGCGGCCGGAACGGCGAGGGTCATGCTCGCGTGGACGACGTCGATCTCCCGGCGCTCGATCGTCGCCGCGAGCCGGGAGACGGACGGGAGAAAGCGAGCGGCGAAGCGCGCGTTCGCGAGGACGTTCGGCGGCGGTCGCATCTGTGACGGCCCCGGACGAACGACCTCGAATCCCTCGTCCGTCGCCGTGCGCTCGAACGCGTCGTCGCCGTCGGGCAGGTGAAACACCGTCTCGATACCGCGGTCGCGAAGCCCCGTCGCGACGGCGAGCGCGCGCAACTGGGGACCGCCCACTCGAGGGTCGGCGAGGCTATTGAGGACCCGCATTCGTGCCCGAAGCGTTCGACGCGGTTCGGTATAAAACGTACCGGTGAGCGGCGGGAAAACTCGCCGTTTACTCGCGGCCGACGCCGCGCGAAACGATCGTAGGTCGGCGCTACGCCGGACGGGGGTCGCGCTACGTGTACCCCAGATCCCGAAGTCGTTGCTCCGCGTCCGCCGAGAGATCGACCCGCTCGCCGGTGACCGAATCCGCCGTCAGTCGCTCGAGCAGTTGCGTCGCCTCGCGCTCGGAAAACGCCGGCTCGCCGTACTCGCTCGCGCCGCCGCTGACGTACGCGCCGAGCGCGTGCGGGAGGTGTCGGCGAACGTATCCGCGCTTCGCGCTCGCGACCGCCTTTCCGGCGAGGACGAGCAGCCGTTCCGGCAGCGGCGTCCGGGCGAACGCGTAGCCCCCGCCAGCGTCCCAGACCCCCTCGTAGTGGAGCGAGCCGGACCCGAGCGGGAGCGACGACGGTAGCACCCGATTCTCGTACGCACAGGGTCGGGGCTCGTCCGCGAGTGCTCGCGCCGCCGACCGGCCGTCGAACGACGTCGACCGGTCCACCGGCGGCTCGACGCCGAGCGCGTCGAGGATCGTCGGGAGCAGATCGGCGTGGTGGAATGCGACGTCGTCGATCGTCATTGCCGGGAGCTCCGGATGGAAGAACGCCGTCGGCACGTAGACGAGTTCGGGCCGCATCGGCGAACTGTGCCCGAGTTCGCCGCCCTCGCCGAGCAGTTCACCGTGATCCGAGGTGTAAATGACGAGCGTCTCCTCGGCGAGCCCTGCCTCCTCGAGGCGCGTCAGCCGCTCGAAGAAGCGGTCGGTGTCCAGTTCGACGCTCCGCCGATACTCGTCGCGGAGTCGCTCCGCGTCCGCACCGCCCCGCCGCCGGAAGTACTCCGATGCGGTCCCGGCGAAGTCGCCGTACGGCGCGTGTCCGCCGGGCCCCCGTTCCATCGCGACGAACGGCGGCTCGAGGCCGTCGAACGGGTCGTCGACGGCCGGCGGCTCGACGTCGAGGACGGAGTGGATCGGATCGACGGCGTTTCCGTGCTCCCGCTCGGCGTACGCGAAGATCGAGTTGAGAAAGCGCGTCTCGCGGTCCGGCACGTCGAACAGCCGGAACGCGTCGGACGGCAGTCGGCGATCGAACGTGACGACGCCGTGGTTCGTCGCGTAGCGACCGGTCGCCAGCGAGGCGAACGAACTGGGACTGTGCGTCGAGGCGCTCACCGTTCGCACCGTCGCCGCCCGATCGGATATTCGATCCGACGTCGCGTCCCAACGGACGGCGTCGCCGACGTAGACGAACACGTTTTCCACCTCGAGCGCCTCGAGCGCCGCGACGAGCTGACGGCTAGCTGTCATCGGCCCAACTGATCACCCGCACTGTAAGGAAAGTTTCGGTGAATCCCCCGTCTTCGCGCGCAGTGGAACGAGTACGGGGCCATTACGAACGGTAATGGAGATCCGTAATGGCTCTCGGATCGCGTGCGAACGGTGCGGTGGGTCCGACGAACGGACCGCGCGTGGTCGCGTCTCGATGCCCCGCCGGCCGCGGTCTCGGGGATCATGGCCGACGGTATCGATCACGAGTATCGCGTCAAGAATTAAGGTGCGGTCGGTGGAAGACCGGGTCGGATGCCCTCGAGTTCGATAGCGCTCGTCGTGTTCGCAGCGGAGTTGGATCGCGAACACGCGGCCTACGGGGCAGTACAGAACTTCGTCGACGTCTACGAGTCCGACGTCGACCGAATCGCCGTCGTCGGCCCGGAGCACATCGATATCGATCGGTCGGTCGTCGATCCGGTCCCGGTACAGCGCCCGGAATCGAGCGTCCCGCCGGCGGCGGTCACCGGATACGTCGGCTATCAGTTACGGATCGCAGCGGCGCTCTGGCGGGACCGCGACCGGCTCGACGCCGCGTTCTTTCACATCGGCGGGACCATGCTCCTCCTCCCCCTGCTCGCGTGCAAACTCGCAGGCGTTCGAACGCTGCTGTTCGTGACCGGAACCGTTACCGAGGGCGTCTACGCCCGCCGCGGGACGGGACCGCTCGTCCGGGGACTCGCCAGCATCGTGGACCTCGTCGAACGCGTCACGTGTACGCTCGCCGACGACGTAATCCTCCTCTCGAGCGGGATGGACCATCCGGCGCTCGAGTGGCCGACGTCGCCGACGGTCCGGGCCGTCAACGTCAACTACGTCGACTGCGAGGCGTTCGCGAAGCGAACGCCGATCGAAGAGCGACCGGTCGACGTCGCCTTCGTCGGGCGGTTCGCGGCCGTCAAAGGGATCGACGACATCCTGGGAGCGCTCCCCCTGCTCGTCGAGTCGAATCCGGATATCCGGATCGCGTTGATCGGCGACGGCGAACTCTCGGCGGAGGTCGCGGCGTTCGTCGACCGCCACGACCTCTCGGAGAACGTGACCTGCACCGGCTGGGTCGACCACGACGAGCTCCCGGCACATCTCGACGACGCGCGAACGCTGCTCCTGCCCTCGAGGTCGGAGGGCGTTCCGAAAGCCGTTCTCGAGGCGATGGCCTGCGGGACGGTCCCGGTCGCCGCCGCGGTCGGGGGCATTCCCGACCTCGTCGACGACGGATCGAACGGGTTCCTGCTCGGAGACACGGACCCGGCCTCGATCGAGCGGACGGTGACTGCCGTCCTCGAGCGCGACGATCTGGACGCGGTGAGCGACGCCGCTCGCGACTACATCGAGCGCAACTACGCCTATTCGACGATCAGGGAGCGGTATCGCCGCATCCTCCTGGAGGGCGAGACGGAACGAGCGACTGCTGAATCGGGTCGAGACGCCGAATCGGGTCGGGAAAGCGTATGACGACCGACGGGCGAACGCGGAGGCGGCGATGAGTCGAAGCATCGTCCGACGGTTCAGCGCCGTCTTCGGCTCCAAGGTCGGCGTGTTAGCGCTGACGCTCGTCACGACGCCGATCCTGGTTCGCCTCCTCGGGAGCGGCGGCTACGGCGATTACTCGTTCCTGCTCTCGACGCTGCAGTGGGTGCTGGTGTTCGTCTACGCCGGGGCGTTCAAGGGGACCCGGAAGTTCATCGCCGAAGACCGATCCGACGACTGGACGGACCACGTGTTCGCGTTCTACTTCCGGCTCGTGGTCGTCCTCGCGGCCGTCGTGGTGACCGCCGTCGTCCTCCTCTCCCGATCGTCGCACGTGGTCTCGTTCCTCGGTCCGGAGTTCTCCCGGTACTTCGCCGTTCTCGCGCTCATCATCCCCGTTCGAGCCGTCTTCCGAATCGGACGGAGCACCCTCATGGGGCTCGGCCTCGAGTCGTACTCGGAGCCGCTCCAGATACTCGACCGCATCCTCTTCGCGGCGATGATCGTCACCGTGAGCGTCGTCGGCGGGGGCGTCGCGGCCGCCCTGACGAGTCGGGTCGTCTCGACCGGGATCGCGGCCCTCCTCGCGCTCGCGCTCGTCTCGCGTCGGATCGATCTCTCGAAGCTGGCGAGCCGTTCGGCGGGGCCGGTGCCGGCGAAGCGCCTCGCGATCTACAGCGGATCGACGATGGCGCTGTCGTTCCTGTTGCTCTCGCTGTACCACGTCGACGTCATCCTCCTCAGACTGCTCGTCGGGAACACGGCGACCGGCTACTACCGCGCGGCCCTCGTCATCGCCGAGTTCCTCTGGTTTGTGCCCACCGCCATTCAGATCACCCTCCTGCACTCAACGTCGCAACTCTGGGTCGAGGAACGATACGATCGGCTCACGGAGATCAGTACGCGAGCGGTCCGGTACACCGTCCTCTGTACGGCGCTGCTGGCCCTCGGTGTCGCCGGGCTCGCCGAACCGGTTCTCACGCTCTACTTCGGACCGGCGTTCGACGCGGCCGTCGTCCCGCTACTGTTGTTGCTGCCCGGCGCGATCGGGTTCGCGATCGCCCGCCCCGTCTTCGCGATCAGCCAGGGACAGGAGCGGCTGCGTCTCCTGCTCGGCGTCACGGGCGTCGCGGCGCTGCTGAACGCCGCGTTGAACCTCGTGCTCGTCCCTCGATTCGGGCCGAGCGGGGCCGCGATCGCGACGAGTCTCGGCTACGGATCGATGTTCGGACTCCACGTCTGGAACGCCCGCGGGCTCGGGTTCGATCCCCTCGCCGACGTCCGCGCCCTCCCGGTCGCGGGAACCGTGCTGGCTGCCGCGGTGCCGATCCTCGGTCTCCCCCGCCTCCTCGAGTCGGACCTGCTCTCGCTGATCGTCGTGCCGCCGGTCGGTGCCGCGGCGTTCGCCGCGCTCGCGCTCGCGACCGGTGCGGTACGCCCGGGAGAGATTCGACGCGTCGCGTCGGCCAGTCCCGTTCCGACGACCCGACTGGCGGTGCTCTGTCCCGATCGGGTCGTCGACGCAGTCGGATCGAGGGATCGCGACGGGTAGATCGGTCGCGAGGGATCCGAACCGCCACGGGTGGATCGACGCAGCGTGGATGCGGCGCTCAGCCGACCGGTCAGAGGTAGCCGAGGTCCTCGAGATGCTCTCGAGGGGCATCGATCGTCGCGTTCGTCCGTTCGGATCGGTCCGCGTCGATCCGCTCCTCGAGCCACTCGCGAACCGACAGCACGTCCGTCGGCAACGGGCCGGGTTCCGTCGTCGAGACGAGCGCGTGATCGGAGTGAACGCCGGGCTCGGGATCGTCAGTCGCGGTCGTCTGCATCCCGTGATCGGAGAGGACGACGAGTCGGTCCACGCGAGACCGGAGCCAGCCGAGCAGCGAATCGACCCGCTCGTAGATCCGGCGAAGCGCCGTCGGCCGTCGCGCGTACATATGGCCCGTGTGGTCGAGGATGTGAGCGTGAACGCCGACGATCGGAACGGACGACAGCGATTGCCCGGCGAGCCACCCGAAACAGGAGCCGGTCGTGCCGAAGTAACGACGAACGAACTCGTCGGTCGACAGGTCGCCGTCGGTCACTCGCTCGAACCACTCGCCCTCGCGCTCCCAGACGTGACAGGGCGTCACGCCGGGCCAATTGCGGACGGTCCCGTCGTCGAAGACGGTCGTCTCGTCGGTGCGCGGGTAGCCGCCGTCCGAAAACTGTGCTTTGAGATCGGCGAGGCGCTCGTGCATGGGATCGGGGAGCAGTCGTACCGCGCGGACGACGGCGCTCAGGCCGGTCGCATTGTCCCAGCCGACGGTATCGAGCGTGACGCCGTGATCCGTCGGCAACAGTCCGGTCGCGATCGTCGGCCACACCTCGAGCGTCGCCGGGACATCCAACGAGTGCGTGATCGACTCGAGTTCGCCGTGGTTCTCGAGGAGCATGTTCTCACACCCCCACCGATTCGCGAGGCGGTAGTCGGCGGCGTCGAGACCGAGTACACAGAGCGTGTCTGACATGTCCCGCTCGTCACTGTAAAAACGCTTAAACCTAGTTGTCGAACGGAGTGCCAAACGTATCAACGACCGGAGTAAATTAGTTCATACCGTATAGTTTCGCAAATAATGGTGCGTCATCCGGATCGGCGTTCCCGACGAAAATCGATAGCGAAGTCAAACGTCGGGATGAAATACACGAGATCGTACCGATTGGGGTAACCTTTTGGTCGTCACGGTAGTCGACGGTGATAGCGACGACAAATGAACCACCGGTGGCGACTCGTCTCGGCAGTCACTGCGCTGGCTGCGATCGGCTTCGTCGGGAGCGTCCTGACGACGCCGCCGGCCACGGGATACGAATCGTCGATCCACGACGCTTACCCGCCGCAAGCGTGGGTCGGATTCGGGCTGGCACTCGTCGGCGGCCTCACGCTGGTGTTTCGCTCAGCGATCACCGATCGTCCGGGATGGCACCACGGTGTCGTCACGCTCGGCAGCGTGTACGCCGTCTTCTTCGCACTGCCGCTCTTTCGCGGCTACTACGTTTACGGCACGCCGATGTCCGACGCCTTCTACCACTTCGGAATCGTCCGAGACGTTCTCGAAACCGGCACGATCCCCGAAACCGGGTATCCGGCCACTCACTTGCTGTACACGACGCTGACGACCGTCACCGGCGTCCCTGTACGCGTGTTACAACCGATCGTCACGTTCTGCTTTTTCCTGTTGTTCGTCGGCTCGTGTTTCCTCCTCGGGCTGTCGTTTTTCGGCCGGCGCGGCGGCCTCGCGACGCTCGGGGCCGCGATGCCGCTCGTCTTCGTCTCGCATCACCTGACGACGCTCCCCTGGCTGTTCGCGCTCCCGTCTCTCCCGCTCTCGCTGTCCCTCGCTCACCGCTGGGCGAGACGGCGCTCGAGTCGGACGGGCATCTTCGGCGCGGCACTCGTCTGTGGTCTCGCGCTCGTGTTCTACCACCCGGTGACGGCGCTCGTGACCGTGCTCGCGCTCGTACTGTACGCGGGCGTCGTCGCCGCGCCGTCGCTCCGCCGTGTTCGCCGCGACGAAACGGAATCCGGACGGGTGTACGCAGTCCCCTACTGGTATCCGATCGTCCTCGCGATCGCTGGCGTCCTGTGGTATCTCTCGATCAGCCGCGTTACCCACTTCCTCGAGCGGGTGGTCACCAGCGATATCGACGGCGGTGCCGCCGGCTACGCGAGCACCGCCCAGCAGACCAGTTACTCGACGTGGGAACTGGTCTGGGAGTTTCTCGTCTTGGAATGGGGAACGGTACTCGTCTACGCCGGCGTCGGGGCGGTCGTCGCCGCCGTGATCCTCGGTCGCCTCCTCAGGAGACACAGCAGCCGTCTCGAGACACTCTGTGTCGCCCAGTACGGCGCGGGGATCGGCGTCGCGGTCCTCTTCATCGGTGCGCGGGTGCTCTCCCGCAACGTCGTCCGGATCAACAACTACACCGTGATCGGAGCGATTCTACTGATCGGACTGGCGATCACCGGCCTCGCATCGTTCCGCGACACCGTCGACGACCGGTGGAAACGACGAGGGGCGACGGTCGCCCTCTGCGGCCTCTGCGTGACCGTTATCGTCGTCGCGTTGCTGGCGGGCGCGGTCGCGTACGAGGACGAGCGCCACGTGACTCACGCGACGATGGCCGGTGCGGAGTGGCATCACGAAAATCACGAGTCCGGAATCGACACGCGGGCGTTCCGAATGTCCGAACAACTTCAACGGTACTTCGACGGGACGACCGGTGCGGACCCCGACGACCGTCAGTTCCACCGATCGCTCGAGGGATATCAGCTCCCGACGAGGGTAGGCTACGACGATCACGGGTCGGTCGGCGATGTCTACGAGAACGAGACGTACCTCGTCACGAAAACGGCCGACGTCGAGTGGGCGGCGAACCGACCGCCGGATCGCCGAGCGGAGATCGATCATTACACCGCCGGCGACCTCGCCCGCCTGCGAGCCGACCCGACGGCCCACCGCGTCTACAGCAACGGCGATTTCAGCGTCTGGCTCGTCGACCCCGACGAATAGACGAATCGGGCGTCCGCAGTTCGGCTCGATCCCGCTCACTCCGTCGACGCGTTGACCCACCGATGCGCCGAGTAGTCGGCGTTCTCGAGGGAGGGCGTCGCGGGAACGTCCCCGCCCGCGTAGACGAGCCAGGCGACGCGAACCGCGTCGCCAGTCAGCGTCGGCTCGACGTCGTGTGCGTGCGACCACGTCTCGCCGTGTGCGAGCCGCGGCTCGAACCGTCGCAGTTCGTTCTGCTCGAGGACGGTCGCGTTATCGGGGTCGCCGTCGGACGCGATCCGCTGTTCCACGGCGACGACGGCGTAGCTGACCGTCCGACGTTCGTTGTTCTCGAGCGTGACGATGACGCTCTCGGAACCGTTGCCATCGGACGACGGAGAGACGTCGGCGGTGCGTTCGCCGTCGCCGGCATCGGTCAGCACGGACACCTCGGTGAACGTCTCGCCGTGTTGGGGAGCGGTAACGGCGTAGCCGACGCCGCCGACGGCGAGGACGAGCGTCGTCGCCGCCAGAACCGTCAGTGCCGTCTCGGCCCGCGAATCCGCGTCGAACAGCGCGGTTCGAGCCGAAGCGACCCACCGTCGGTACGGCGTTCGAAAGCGCGATTCCAGCGGGACCGATCGCCGTCTGACCGTCGCGACGACCGCCAGCGCGACCGTCACCGCGCTCAGGACGACCGCGATCGATTGCAGTCGGATCGCTACCGGGGAGAAGTGTATCGCGAGACCGAGCAACGGGACGATCGCGACGCTCGAGGCGACCGAGAGAACGACGCGTCCGGCGTCGGTGATCGGGTCAGCCAGCACGCGGCGTCGAAACGGGTCGGTCTCGAACTCGCCGCCATCGTTCGTCCCGTCAGCACCGGCGACGGACCGAGTCCCGCGTTCGGGAAACAGCGCCGCGACGAACGCGTATCCGGGAACGAACAGCACGAACGCGAGTCCGAGCGGAACTCGCAGCCGCGTGTCCCTCACTACCGGCGCGAACACGGCCAGGTTCGTCGCGACGACCACACCGACGACTGCGACGAGGTCCGCCGGCACTTCGCGAACCGATCTCGGGAGGAGCCGCCACAGTGAACTGAATACGGCCATCGGTTCCAGTACCGACGGTCGAGACTGAAAGTTAGCCGTGCCGATTCGCGATAGCCGCGACCGTAAAGACGAGACTACCCGCCGTTATCGATCGTCCGTTTCCGACCGAGTCCCACCGTCGCCGTCCGCGTATCGATCGCACAACTGCGCTCCACCGTCGAGGACGCGCTCGGCCTCTGCAGCCGAGACGTCCGCGACGTCGAACGTCGCTCGTTCGTAGCGTTCGGTCACGGTTCGGAGGAGCGCGCGATCGGACCGGCCGTCGTCGTCGGGCTCGTCGTCACGGCGATCGACCCAGCGCCGGTAGAACTCCCAGTGCGTCAGGGCCGCACTCGAGGCGCTCGCGTCGATGCGATCCGATAGGGCGTGGCGGACGGCCGCGTACGCCAGTTCGACCGCCCGCTCGGGACGGCCGCGCGAGAGGGAGTCGCGACCCTGCTCGAGGACCGATTCGGCGATCTCGGTACCGGATCGCTCGGCGATCCGGCCCGTCGCCGCGTCGGTCGTCGCCTCTCCCGCAGACGCCGACGGACTCGCGCGAGAGGATCCGAGACGCGACCATCGCCTGATCGCGGCGGCCCCGAGGAGGACGATCAGCCCGCCCCCGACCCCGAGCCACGCCCACGCGGGGAGCCCCACCCACGAGCGCCCGTCGCTCGAGAACGTCACGGTCGACGTCGCGGTGTCAGAGGCGAGATTCGATCCGGATCCGTCGTGTACAGCGACGATCTCTCCGTCGCCGCGAGCGGCCTCGTCGGGGATCTCGACCGTGGCAGCGAACGACCCGTCGTCGTCAGTCGTCACCGTCTCGAGGGTGGTTCCGTCCGCGTCCAGTCGGACCGACCGTCCGGCGATCGTCGCCCCGTCGGCCGTCTCGAGCGTACCGTCGACCGCGACCGTTCGCCCGGTGTCACCGACGCGACTCGCGGAAACGGTGACGTCGACCCCGGTTTCGCGGACCGTCACGTCGTTCGTCGCCGCCGTCCCGGCGAGCGCCCGGTCCTCGTAGTCGAGCCGGACGCCGAGTTCGCGCTCGCCGTCGGCGACCGACGCGGGCACCTCGACGGCAGTCTCGAACGAGCCGTCCGCGGTCTCGGTCCGCCCGATCCGCTCGTCGCCGAGCGTCACCGCGAGCGGGACGCCGTCGACGGGGGTCCCGTCGACGCGGAGCTCCCCGCCGACGGTCGCGGTTTCGCCGTAGGCGGTCTCGGTCGGCGTCTCGAGGGCCGAGACGGTGGGTTCGACCTGCTCGATCGAGACGTCGACGGCCGTCTCGCTGCCGAGATAGATCGACTCGTTGGCTGGAACGTACTCGATCGAGAGCCGCTCCGTCGATAGCGGTTCGGCCGTCGACCGGTACTCGAACGCGAACGAGCCGTCGGCGGCCGTCTCGGTCCGGACGGAGCCGTTCCCGACCTCGAGCCGGATCGTCTCGGATCCGACCGGCCGACCGGTCGCCGTTCGCAGCCGCCCGGTGGCGGTCAGCGGCTCGCGAAACGAGATCGACTCGCGGTCGGCGTCGACGGTGAGGTCGGTCGCCACGAACTCCGTCTCGCGGACCGTCGCCTGTTCGGCCTGAATCTCCTCGTTGACCGCCTCGATCGCCGCGTCGGACTCGGAGAGGTTCGCGTCGGTCTCCGCCTCGAGGTCGTCGTAGTTCGCGCGGAGCTCGTGACTCGACTCGTTGACCGACGTCGCGATCGTCTCGAGTTCGCGGGCGAGCGACCGCGCGCGTCCCTCGTCGCCGGCCGCCCGCGCTCGCTCGTACTCGGCGCTGGTCTCGTTGTACCGCCGGGCCGCCTCGACGATCCGCTCCTGATTCTCGCCCGCGAGCTCGAATAGCTCGTCGTAGTTTTCGCCGCCCGTGTCGTCCGCGATCTCCGCGTACCGACCGAGCGAGTCGTAATACGACTCGTCGACGGATCGAGCCGCGCGCTCGTACTCCCCGTCCTCGAGACTGACGGCGCCCGCCTCGAGGTCGTCGATCATTCGAGTCATCAGTCGGCTCTCCAGCGCCTCGAGGTCGCCGTCCTCGTCGTACTCGCGAGGGTCCCTGTGCCGACGGGTGACGTTGTCGTCGGGATCGTCGTCCGCCTGGAAGAGGAGGCGGGACTGGGACGTCTCGACCGCCGGCTCAGCGGCGACCGCCGCGGGCGACGCGGTCGCGGTGCCCGCGACGACGCCGACACCGCCGCTCGCGAGCACGAGGAGGACGGCGACGAAGACGACGCTACTCGCGTGCGAATCACTCACGGCCTCGCGTTCGAGTCGGGGACACATAGCTATGCGTTCTGTTCGCGCTCGCGGCGCGTCTCCGGACGGTCTCAATATCATCTTACAGCGCTCGTCTCGAGGAACGGAACGGACCCATATCGGCGGCGCAGGGCGGTCGAGAGCGGAGCCGACTGCGCCGCGGATCGGCCTCGCTGGCGGCCGGATAGTTTCCATCCGTTATTTCCAGTAGCGTGCGCCTAAATACACGATAGGTAATCGGATGTCGTCGTCGTCTCCCATATCGAATCGGAAAGGGAACGGAAAGGAGACTCGGAGACGGCGAGCAGACGAGGGGAACGAAACGAACGCTAAACGGTGGGCATCTCGCATCTCGGCGAATTCGATCCGATAATCATTTCACTCGTGAAATATTTCTCTGAACACACCAGTACACGTACTATTGTAGCGCGCCGGTCGGTGGGCCGTCGAGCGGCGCGTCGAGGCGGCCGGGCCGTTGGCACCGACTCCGCGAACGAGACGCCGCGGTGAAACCGAGGCCGGAGGTCCGTTTTCGGTCCCGTCCGTCGGCGATCGAACTCCCGTATTCGACGGCGAGGAGGGACCGGAAACGGGGGGTTTTTGCGCCGGCCGACCCAACGGCGACACATGGCGCAGGCAACGCAGGAATTCGGCGAATGGCCGTTGAAACGCCTGATGACGGAGGTCGTCGGCTCGGGTCCCAAATCGGCCGACGACATGAACCGCGAGCAGGCCCGCGAGGCCTTCCAGCGGATTCTGGCGGGCGAACCGGACGCGACCACGCTCGGCGCGTTCTGGCTGGCCAACCGCTGGAAGCGCAACAACCCCGAGGAGCTGGCGGCCTACACCGACGTCATGCGCGAGGAGTCGGTCGTGACTGCCGAGCCGGACTGCGATCCGGTCGACTGCGGCGCGAACTACGACGGCAAGCACAGTTCGGCCGTCCTCGGCGTCGGTGCCGGCATCGTCGCCGCCGCCGCGGGGACCCCCGTCGTCGCCCACTCCGGCGACCGCGTTCCGACGCAGAAGGCCACGGCGTACAAGCACGTCCTCGACGAACTCGGCGTCCGGACGGAACTCGAGCCCGACGAGAGCGCGGACATGGTCGACGACACCGGCTTCGGCTTCTACTACCAGCCGAAGTTCAACCCCGGCGTCGACGACCTCTATGACCGACGTGACGAGATGGGCGTGCGGACGTTCGTCAACACGGTCGAAACCGTCGCCAACCCCGCGAACGCCGACGTCCACCTGGGCTCGTTCTACCACCTCACCTTCGCAAAGAAGATGACCGATCTCATGGACGAGAGCGCGCAGCTCGACTACTCCCGCGCCATCTTCTTCCAGGGGATGGAGGGCTACGACGACATCCGTCCCGGCTATACGAAGGTGGCCGAGTGGGACGAGGGCGAGGAGTTAGCGGACTACGAGATCGAGACCGCCGAGTACGGCATGGACATGGAAAACGAGGACCTCGAGGTCGACGACGTCACCGCCGATTCGGCGACGATCACCGAGGAGGTGCTCGCCGGCGACCGCGAGGACCACTTCGCCGACGCCATCGCCCTCAACGGCGCGTTCCGGATGTACGCCCGCCAAGACGTCGACAGCTTAGACGACGGGCTCGAGCGGGCCCGCGAGGTCATTTCGGACGGCAGCGCGCAGGCCGTCCTCGAGGACCTCCGAGCGTTCTGATCGATCGGCGACGTCGGAACGGGCGTTCGCCTCGTCGAAATTCGGTTCCCGGACGGGCGGTGGCACGAATAGAGTCGTCTTTTCGCCGGTGCTCGTTCGATGGGCGATCGATGGGGACCCTCTCTGGGCCGACTTCTGGCGATACGAGCGTCCCACCGGTCGTCGCGTCGCCGTCCTTCCGTGCTCCATCGGATTCGTCGCCCGGTGCGACTCCGCTAACGAGATCGGGTGAGCGAACGGGCTCGCTTATCAACATGATTGAATTCAACCATTGAAACATAACTGATGGTTCCGGCCGAGAGAGAGACACCCACAGGGAAATCGTCCCGGAACTCGTCGACCGAACTCGATCGCGGACGGCAGCGACCGAATTCGCGCGCGAGCGGTCGATTCGCACCGCTCGAGACGAAACCGAACGGTATACCTTTTTGATCGATGGCCGTGACCATCGTCCATGGACGACGAACTCGAAACGGTCCTGGTAGCGTACGATGACGAGCGCGGCGTCGGCACGCTCACGATGAACCGTCCGGACGCGTTGAACGCGCTGAACGGGCAGTTGAGAGACGACATTGTCGCGGGGCTCGAACTGCTCGAGGAGCGAAACGAGGAACGCGACGGGGTCGCGCTGCGAGCCGTCGTGCTCGAGGGGGCCGGCGAGAAGGCGTTCTGTGCGGGCGCGGACATCGGCGGTTTCTCCGAGGAGTCGGCCGGCGGCTCCTCGGCCCGCTCGCACTACGATTTCATCCGGGACTTCCCCGCGCCCGTCATCGCGAAGATCGACGGCTACTGTCTCGGCGGCGGCTTGGAGACCGCGCTGGCCTGTGACTTCCGGCTGGCCAGCGAGGGCTCGACGTTCGGCTTCCCCGAAGTGAACCTTGGCATCCTCCCCGGTGCCGGCGGCGTCCAGTACGTCACGAAGCTGGCCGGCCCCGCGGTCGCAAAGGAGCTGGCGATGACCGGCGAGCACATCTCCGCTGAGCGCGCGGGCGAGGAAGGCATCGTCAACCACGTCTACGCCGACGACGAGTTCGAAGACGAGGTCGACGCGTTCGTCACCGATCTGGCCGGCCAGGCACCGCTGGCCGTCCAGGCGATTAAGAAATCCGCCGACATGGCCGTTCATAGCGGGCTCGTGGAGGGGCTGGAGTACGACCGCCAGCTCTTCGAGGGCCTCCTCGAGACCGAGGACCACGCCGAAGGCGCGGCGGCGTTCTCCGAGGACCGCGAGCCCGAGTTCGAAGGGAAGTAACGGCGCGAGACTGGCGAACGCCGTCTCACTCTCGACCGATGTTCGACCTGCGGTGGCGCGCGCTGTCGGTCGTCCGAACGATAGTGAGGGCGGCCGATGACAGTGCGCGAGGGATGAGCGAGTGTAGCGAGCGAATCGGCTGGGGAGGGCGTGGAATCCCTAGTTGCCACGATAGCAGCGAACTCTATCTTGGTCGACGATACTCGTTGAGCGGTGTGTAGAACCGACGAGTAAGCGCATCCTGCTATCGTGGCAACTAGGGATTCCACGTCCTCCCCAACCGATTCGCTCAGTCACTCCGTTCCTTCGCTCATCCCTCGCGCAGTATCGAACCGCAGTTCGCTCGTCGCTCACTGCGGTTCAGCGCGCGCCGCCGCATATTGGTTCGTCGGTCCGAATAGAACCGAGTCCGTACGGGAGCAAACCGAGACGTCAGTCCCATTCCTCGCCGATGCCGGCCAGCGAGAACGGGCCGACGGGAAGGTTGTAGCCGTCCTCGAGCGCCTTGTCGACCTGTTCCTCCGTGGCGATCCCCTCGTCGACGATCTTCTTGGCCTCTTCGCGCATCGCCGCGTGACAGCGGTTCGCGAGGAAGCCGTAGGAGCCGGGGTCGTCGTCGATGGTGACGCGCGTCTTCCCGAGTTCGTCGACGAGTTCCTCGGCGCGCTCGACGACGGCCTCGTCGGTCTCGGGCGCTTGCACGATCTCGACCATGTCCATGACCGCGACCGGGTTGAAGAAGTGCGTCACCGCGACCCGCGAGGGGTCGTCGACGGCGTTGGCGATCGATGTGACGGCGAACCCGCTCGTGTTCGAGTACAGCGGCTGATCGTCGGTCACCTCGTCGAGATCACGGAAGACCTGCCCCTTGATCGCCAGGTCCTCCGTGACCGCCTCGATTGTGAAGTCGGTGCCGTCGGTCGCCGCGTCGAGGTCCGTCGTGAACGTCATCCGATCGAGGACCTCGTCTTTCTCCTCCTCCGAGAGATAGCCGCCCTCGACGGCGTCCTCGAGGCCGTAGTTGCCCGAGATCACGCGCTCGCGGGCCTCGTCGGCCAGCTCCTCGTTGATCTCGCGGACGGCCACCTCGTAGCCGTTCCGTGCGAGTACCTGCGCGATACCGGCGCCCATGATGCCGCCACCGACGACGGCAGCACTCTGTTGTGCCATGGCACCATCCTTCACGAGAATCGACTTAGTTCTTGTCAACCCGGAGCGAACGTCGGGGGTGCCGGCGGACGTCTCAACGCCTGCACATTTAATAGTCACCCCGTATACCGTGTGGTATGGGAACTGAGTACACGCCGACCGAGATGATGGATCGGGAGTCCAGGTCGAACCGTTACTATCGCAATGCGGTCGAACGCCACTGGGATCCCGGCGAGATCGACCTCGAGCGGGACGTCGAAAACCTGCTGTCCCATATCGAGGCCTCGGACGAGTACGACCGAGAATCGTGGTACGGCACGCTCAACGGCATCGCGAAGTTCGGGGCGGGCGAGGACGCCGTCACCGAGGACCTCGCACCGCTCGGAGCGGTTCTCGACGACATCGACGATCAGCTGTTCCTGACGACGCAGCTGTACGAGGAGGCGAAACACGCGGACTTCTTCGACCGCTACTGGCGGGAAGTCGTTTGGACGGTCGAGGACGAACTGGGCTGGGAGCGATCGGACCCCCGCCACGACCGGTGGTTCAACGACCCGTACATCGAGCTGTTCGACCGCAATCGGAAGGCGCAGTTCCGGCTGCTCGAGGAGGACACCCCCGAAAATCGGGCGAAAGCGTACTGCCACTATCACCTCACGGTCGAGGGCATCCTCGCGCAGACGGGCTACTACGGGATGCAGACCTCCTACGGCGGCGACTTCGAGGACCTCCCGCATCTGCCGGGGCTCGTCCAGGGCTTCACGAAGATCCGCAGCGACGAGGGCCGCCACGTCGGCTTCGGGATGAACCAGCTCAAGAAGCTCATCGCCGAGGGCGTCGATCCCGAACTCGTCCGGGAGACGGTCGAGGACCTCGTCCCGCTCGTACAGGGGATCACCGAGGACGAGCGGTTCCAGCCCGACGACCCCGAGGAGCGTGTCGGCTTAGAAGACGGGAAGCTCGCCGAGTACGCGGTCGAGAAACACACCGACCGGATGCGACAGATCACGGACGCCGCGGCGGACGTTCCGGACGTCGACGAACTGGTGGCGCTCGAGGGCGACGACTGAGGACCCGACGCGATCGCGCGGTGTGCGGATGACTGGGGACAGTACACTTTTGAGAGGCGACCGGGACGTGGTACCATGCAGCTCGATTCGGTTCGAATACTCGATCTCTCGCGCCTGCTACCGGGCCCGTACGCGACGCAACTGCTCGCCGACGCGGGTGCCGACGTCGTCAAGGTAGAGGACACCGAGGCGGGCGACTACGCCCGACACACGCCGCCGATGACTGAACGAGACGTCGGCGCGCTGTTCGACAGCGTCAATCGCGGCAAGCGGAGCATCGCGCTCGACCTGAAATCGGGGGCGGGGCGGGCCGCCTTCTACCGACTCGTCGAGGAGGCGGACGTCGTCTTCGAGCAGTTCCGGCCCGGCGTCGCCGAGCGTCTCGAGATCGACTACGAGACGCTCGCGGAACACAACGAGGACCTCGTCTACTGCTCGCTGTCGGGCTACGGACAGACTGGCCCGTACGCCGAGCGCGCGGGCCACGACCTCAACTACGTCGGCGTCGCGGGCCTGCTCGACATGACTCGAGAGGACGAGGCGATGGCCCCCCAGATACCGGGCTACCAGATCGGCGATCTCGGCGGCGGCCTGTTCGCCGCCTTCTCGATCGTCGGCGGCCTCCTGTCTCGCGAACTGGGCAACGGCGGCGAGTACGTCGACGTGGCCATGACTGACGTGGTCGCCTCCTTCTCGCAGGCGATCGCCCACGGGGCGCTGACCGGCGACGACCCGCGGCCGGGCGAGACCGCGCTCACCGGGGAGTTCCCCTGGTACGACGTCTACGAGACCGCCGACGGGCGATACGTCACTCTCGCCGCGCTCGAGCCGAAGTTCTGGACCGCCTTCTGCGAGGAGGTCGACCGCGAGGAACTGATCGACGCCCACGGGACCGACGACCCGGCCGAGCTGGCGGCCGTCCGCGAGGAACTCGAGGCGCTGTTCGCGAGCCGGTCGCGGGACGCCTGGCTCGCGGACCTGAGCGACGAGACGATGACCGGGCCGGTGTGTACGCCGGCCGAAGCCGTCGAACACCCGCAGCTCGAGGCCCGCGGGCTGATCGAGCGGCCGGACGACGCGCCGCCGCGGGTGGGCTTCCCCGCGACGGGGACGAACGTCCCGGAGCACCGCGACGAGTCGGTGCCGGCCCACGGGGAGCATACCGACGAACTGCTCGCGGAGGTCGGGTACGACGAGAGCGAGCGGGCCGACCTCCGCGAGACGGGGGCCGTCCGCTAGAGAGCCGTTCGGTCGAGAGGGCGGCGTACGCACCCTAAATCCTAAGGTACTGGACGGAATCAGTGGAGACGACCATGATGGGAGTCGAGTTAACGCTTGACAAGATACTCGATCGGGCGGTCGACCTGTTCCCCGACCGGGAACTGGTGACGAAACTGCCCGACGGGAGCACGCACCGGTACACGTACGCCGACGCGTACGAACGAATCAACCAACTCGCGGGCGCGCTCGACGACCTCGGGCTCGACGACGGCGACCGGGTCGGCGTCGTCGCGACGAACCACTACCGACACTTCGAACTCTACTTCGGCCCGGCGTGTTCGGGGCGGTCGATCCACATGTGCAACATGCGGCTGCCCGACCACCACTTCGTCCACACGATCGACGACGCCGAGGACCGGGTGATCTTCGTCGATCCGGAACTCATCGAGAAGGTCGAGGCCAACGCCGACGATCTCGAGACGGTCGAGCAGTACGTCGTCCTCGACGACGAGGTGCCCGAGACGAGCCTCGAGCCGGTGACCGACTACGAGTCGCTGCTCTCCGGCCAGTCGACGGAGTACGAGTGGCCGGACATCGACGAGGACGCGGAGTACGGCATGTGTCACACCTCGGGGACCACGGGACTGCCGAAGGGCGTCCCCTACTCCCACCGGGCGATGTACCTCCACAGCATCATGTGCGGCCATACGGACGCCAACGGGATCGGCGAGGACGACGTCGTCCTGCCGGTGGTCCCGATGTTCCACGCCAACGGCTGGGGGACGCCCTACGCCGCGACGTTCGTCGGCGCGAAGCAGGTCTTCCCCTCGGTCCACACCGATCCCGAGGCGATCGCCCGCCTGATCGACGAGGAAGGCGTCACGTTCTCCGCGGCGGTGCCGACCATCTGGCTCGAGATGGCCGAGTTCTTGGACGAGAATCCCGAGGTCGACATCTCGAACATCGATCGGCTGACGGTCGGGGGCTCCGCGCCGCCGGAGTCGCTCATTCGGAAGTACGACGAGGAGTACGACGCGCCGATCATCCAGGGCTGGGGGATGACCGAGACCTCGCCGCTGGGTACCCTCAGTACGCTCCGCAAGGAGGCCGCCGACCTCCCGAAAGACGAGCAGTACGAGTACCGCGCGAAGGCTGGCCTTCCGGTTCCGGGGATGAAGACGCGGATCGTCGACGAGGACGGCGAGGAGGTCCCCGCAGACGGGGAGACGATGGGCGAGTTGCAGGTCCGGAGCCCGTGGGTGACCGACGGCTATCACAACCGGCCCGAGGAGAACGAGCAGGCGTTCACCGACGATGGCTATCTCCGGACCGGCGACATCGCCACCCGCGACGAACTGGGCTACGTCGACGTCGTCGACCGCGACAAGGACGTGATCAAGTCCGGCGGCGAGTGGATCTCCTCGGTGCAACTCGAGAACGAACTGATCGGCCACGAGGCCGTCACCGAGGCGACCGTCATCGCGGTCGAGCACGAGCGCTGGCAGGAGCGACCCATGGCGATCGTGGTTCCGCGGGGCGGGGCCGACCTCACCGCGGACGACCTCGAGGCCCACCTCGGCGAGACGTTCCCCTCGTGGTGGCTGCCCGATGTCTACGAGTTCATCGACGAGATTCCGAAGACCTCGACCGGAAAGTTCGACAAGAAGACGCTCCGGGACCAGTTCGACGTGGTCCTCGAGACCGAAGACGACGAACTCGAGGCCGAGGACGACGAGCAGGCACCTCAGCAGTAACCGTTCCGACGAACTATTTCAGTATGATATCACCCACCACGAGCAGTATGCGTTTCGACAGCGGGGAGACCGAGTCGATCCACGACGGTCCGGACGAGTCGCGTTCATCGAGCGCAACGAGCTGATACGATATGGTCGCACACCCCACAGACATGACCGCTGCCGGCCTCGCGAGGGCGATTCGGGACGGCGAGTGCTCGCCGACCGAAGTCGTGGAGTCCGTCCTCGAGCGGATCCGCGAGCGGAACGATCGCACGAACGCCTTCGTCACCGTCACGGACGACCTGGCCCGCGAGATGGCCGAAGAGGCCGACCGCGCGATCGCCGAGGGCGAGCCGCTCGGACCGTTACACGGCGTCCCCGTCGCGATCAAAGACCTCGACGACGTCGCGGGCGTCCGGACGACGTCGGGCTCCCTGCTCTTCGAGGACCGCGTCGCTGAGTCGGACTCGCCGTTCGTCACCCGGCTGAAGGAGGCAGGCGCGATCGTCGTCGGGAAGACCAACACGCCGGAGTTCGGACTCGGGACGACGACCGACAACCGCGTCACCGGGCCGACGGGGACGCCGTTCGATCCCGACCGCGTCTCGGGGGGGTCCTCCGGCGGGGCCGGCGCGGCGCTGGCCGACCGACTCGTCCCGCTCGCGCCGGGCTCGGACGCCGGCGGCTCGGTCCGAATTCCGGCGAGCTTCTGCGGCGTGTACGGACTCAAGCCCACGCAGGGCGTGATCCCGAACGTCACGCGGCCGAACGCGTTCGCGAGCCACACACCCTTCGCCACGAAGGGGCCACTGGCCCGAACCGTCGAGGACGCGGCGCTCTCGCTGGACGTGATGGCGGGATCCCACCCGCGGGACCCCTTCTCGGTCCCGAAGGGGGGCGAGTACCGCGCCGCCGTCGACCGTCCGATCGACGGGATGACGATCGCCTACAGTCCGGACATGGGTACCTATCCCGTCGAGCCCGCCGTGCGCGAGGTGCTCGAGGACGCCCTCTCGGCGCTCGAGCGCGCCGGCGCGACCGTCGACGCGGTCGATCCCGAACTGGGACACGACAACGAGGAGATCCTAAACGCCTACTACACCATGGCGACCGTCCGGTGGCAGTCGCTGCTCGATAATTTGGAGGACGAAGGATTCGACCCGCGAGGCGAGGACCGCGACCGCCTGCGGCCGTATCTCGTAGACCTCATCATGGACGCCGACGAGCCGACGACGCGGGAGTACAAGCGCGCTGACGTGGTTCGGACGCGGGTTCTGGACGGGTTTGCGGACCTGTTCGCGGAGTACGACCTCCTCGTGACGGCGACGGCGGGAACGACGCCGTTTCCCTACGGCGAGGAGCCCGAGGAAATCGACGGCGTCGAAATCGAACCGTACCGCGGCTGGGTGCTCACGCAGCCGTACAACCTCACCGGCCATCCGGCGGCCTCGGTCCCGGCCGGGTTCGTCGACGGGCTCCCGGTCGGAATGCAGATCGCGGGCCGGCGACACGGCGACAACGACGTCATCGCGGCCAGCGCCGCCGTCGAACGGCAGCGGCCGTGGCGCGACGCGTATCCCGGGCGATGAGAGACGGAGCCCGAGCGCCACTGCGGGACAGCGATTAGAAGCTGAACAGATCGATCCCGCCGGTCACCCCGATCACCTGCCCGGTGACGTACGAGGCCTGGTCCGAACAGAGGTAGGTCACCATGTTGGCGACGTCCTCCTCCGTGCCGAGGTGGCGCATCGGTGTCGCCTCGGCGATGCGGGCGTAGTACTCGTCGACGTTCTCCCGGAGTTCGTCGGGATCCATGTCCGCCCAGTCGCCGACGACGATGTTTGGCGCGATGACGTTCGAGGTGACCCCGGACTGGGCCCCCTCGAGCGCCATCGTTCGGCCGACGCCGATCATGGCGGCCTTCGTCGCGGAGTAGGAGAACTGGCCGAAGCCGCCGTACCAGCCGGCCATCGAGGACATGTTGACGATCCGGCCCCAGCCGCGCTCGCACATCCGCGGGAATAGTTCCTTGCTGATGTTGTAGGTGCCGGTCAGGTTGATCTCGACGTCGCGGTCCCAGACGTCGTCGTCGTAGTCGCCGATCCGCGAGCGCGCGTCGACCATCGCCGCGTTGTTGACGAGGATGTCCACGCCGCCGAAGGCGTCGCGGACCTCGGCCATCGAGTCGGCGACGTCCTCGCGGTCGGTGAGGTCGCACTCCAGCGCCATCGCCTCGCCGCTATCGGCCGTCTCGTTGATTTCGTCGGCAGTTTCAGCCGCGCCGTCCGCGTCGACGTCGAGGACGACGACGTTCGCCCCTTCGTTCGCGAGCAGTCGGCAGTCGGCGCTTCCGATCCGTCCGGCCCCGCCGGTGACCACGGCGGTCCGGTCACTGATTCCGAGATCCATCTCCCGATCGACTACTTCGTTATCTGACTTAACGATTGTGGCGAGGTAGCAGACAACATTGCTGACGGCGACTCGAATCGGTCCGGAAAGAGTCCAGAACAGACGAACACGAATTTATGCACAACTTCTATGACGAATCGTGGAATACTCAGGGGTACGTCATGAACTCCGCAGTCATCGTCGACGCCGTCCGGACGCCCTTCGGAAAACGCGACGGCTCGTTCAGAGACACGCATCCCCAAGACCTGGCCGCCGAACCGCTCGAGGCGCTGCGCGAACGCAACGGGTTCGAACCGGAGACGATCGAGGACGTCATCTACGGCTGTGTGACGCCGGTCGACGAGCAGGGACTGAACATCGCCCGGCTCGCGCCGATGGTCGCCGGCTGGGGCGATATCGTTCCCGGGGTCCAGCTCAACCGGATGTGCGGCTCGGGCCAGCAGGCGGCCAACTTCGCCGCCGCGAACGTCATGGCGGGTCAGCACGACGTGCTGATCGCCGGCGGCGTCGAGCACATGACTTGCGTCCCGATGGGGTCGGACGGCGACGAACTGACGGACACGTACTTCGAGCACTTCGACGAGCTGACCACCCAGGGCGAGGGCGCAGAGCGCATCGCCGAGGAGTACGACCTGACTCGGACGGAACTTGACGAGATCGCCGCCGACTCCCAGCGCCGCTGGAAGGAGGCCTGGGACGAGGGTCGTTACGACGACCAGATCACGCCGGTCGAAACCGAGCTCGATGGGGAAGATGTGGTCGTTGAGCAGGACGAACATCCCCGACCGGGGACTGACGTCGAGACGCTCTCCGAACTGCCGCTGTCGTTCCGCGAGGAGGGCAACGGATTCCATCACCCGGGCAACTCGTCGGGGATCGTCGACGGCTCCGCTGCACTCCTCATTACGAGCGAGGAAGCCGCCGAAGAACACGGCTGGGAACCGATGGCCCGCATCCGCCAGACCGAAGTCGTCGGTGTCGATCCCGTGACGATGTTGAAGGGGCCGATCCCGGCGACCGAGAACGTCCTCGAGAAGGCCGACATGTCGATCAGCGACGTCGACCTCTTCGAGGTGAACGAGGCCTTCGCGTCGGTCGTCGCGGCCTGGCTCGAGGAGACGGGCGCGTCCTGGGAGGACGTCAACGTCAACGGCGGCGCGATCGCTCACGGCCACCCGCTGGGCGCGACCGGCGCGATGTTGCTGACCAAGCTGGCCCACGAACTCGAGCGGACCGGTCAGGACACCGCGCTCTCGGCGATGTGTATCGGCTTCGGCCAGGGCGTCGCGACGATCCTCGAGCGAGTCTGACCCGGACGCAGTCGTCGGGGCTCGCGTCGAGCGACCGACCGCGCCGACTCGGGCGTCTCGGGGGCGAAGAGCCGACCGTTTCTCCACCGGTTGCCAATTTATGTGATCGCGTACCTATAGCTTTACAATGCTGTATACGATCATGGGTGATATGGAGTACCACGACTCCGAGAAAGCGAAAGAGGTTGCGGGCCGCGTAGCAGACTTCATGGACGAGGTCGTCATCCCGCGCGAGCGAGAGGCGCTCGCCACGGACGAAGAGATCACGATGGACGAGATCGAGGACATGTGGGAGATGGCCAAGGAACGGGACCTGTTCGCACCGCAGGTCCCCGAGGAGTACGGCGGCCAGGGGCTGGACTTCAGCGACATGCTGCCATCGTTCGAACAGGTCGGCCGCTCGCTGATCGGCGCGATCTCGATCCGGGCCAACGCGCCCCAGGAGGGGAACATGCACACCCTCGAGTTCGCCGGCACCGAAGAGCAGAAAGAAGAGTACCTGCGCCCGCTCGTGCAGGGCGAGATCTCCTCGGCGTTCGCGATGACCGAGCCCAAGGTCGGTGCCGGATCGGACCCCAAGATGCTCCAGAGCACCGCCGTCAAGGACGGCGACGAGTGGGTCATCAACGCCCACAAGTGGTGGACCTCGGACGGGCTGGACGCCGACTTCTATCTGCTGATGGCCCGGACCGATCTGGACGCCCACCCCTACGAGGGGACCTCGATCATCCTCGTGCCGCGGGACGCCGACGGCGTCGAAGTCCAGCGGAACATCCCCCACCTGGGCGGTCACGGGATCACCGAGCGCGAGGGCGGCCACGCCGAAGTGAAGTTCGACAACGTCCGCGTCCCCGTCGAGAACACGATCGGGGAGGAAGGAGAGGGGTTCCGCATCGCCCAGAAGCGACTCGGCGGCGGCCGACTGACCCACTGCATGCGCTACTCCGGGATGGCCGAGCGCTCGCTCGACATCGCCAAGGCCTACCTGCAGGAGCGCGAGGCCTTCGGCTCGAAACTCGAGGAGAAGCAGGCGCTGCGCCACCGCATCGCCGACGCCGAGACGCGCCTGCACGCCACTCGCTGTATGGTTCGCCACGCCGCGCGCGAACTCGACCGCAGCGACGCCCGCATCGAGGTCGCGATGTCGAAGATGTTCGCCGCGAACGTCACGAACGAGACGATCGACCTCGCCCTGCAGTGCTGTGGCGGCAACGGGATCGGTAAGGACCTCCCGATCGCCCACTTCTACGAGAACGTCCGCGCGTTCCGCATCGTCGACGGGGCCGACGAGGTCCACCGCCGCTCGATCGCCCGCTGGGCCTTCGAGGACGTCGACGAGGCCGAGATCGAAAACACCCTGCAGTTCGACGAGGAGCTGCGGATCGACGAACTCGACGAGTAACCCGAGATCGAACTCGAGCGGTCGATTTCGGACTCCGCGTGCTGATCCGGCGCGCGGGTCGTCGGTCGACGGTCGATGCGGCGTCGCTGTCGGAGTTCGACGCCGATAGTCGCCGCGTCGGTGCCCGAGAATCGAGATCGGGCGACGCGTGAGATCGGCCGACCGCGACGCGGCGGTCAGACGTCGACAGCATCCTCTCCCTCCCCTCTCGAGTGCGTGTCATACTCACCCACAGCTATTTACGTCCGGACCGGGATACCCGGTATATATGAGCGGAGATACGAATCGGACCTCGGAAGGCGGCGGTCTGGAAAACATCCGCGAGGCGTCGGACGCGGTGGAGAAGTCCACGGCAGCGGTGACTATGGAGAAGATCTGGGAGCGGCAGCGAACGGTCGGCTCCATCGTCGTGCTGGCGGTCACGAGCGTTCTGCTGTACCGCGTGGACGGCTACCTCTCGCTCGACTCGCAGGTGTTCGCCGGGATCACCGCCCTCCTGTTGCTCTACTTCCTCGTGACGCTCCGGACGGACGTCCAGATGGAGTGAGCGTCGCTGACGCCGACCCGCAGTCGGGGGAGAGGGCAGGTATTTTGTGCGCCCTGATGAATGACTCCGCCATGAACGGCGAGGCGGTGGCACCGTGATCGACTGGAAGCTGGACGGGTTCCTGCCGACCCGACGGCAACCGGCACCGGTACCGGAGACCGCGGGCGACCGCGACGTGGTGCTCGCCCGCGGCGGTGCGGCGGCGATCGACCTGTTCGTCTGTTACGTCCTGATCGAATTCCCGGCGATCTACGTGCTGGGGACGGTGTTCAGCGAACCCTACGAGGCGCTCGGCGGATACGTCGTCCCCCTCTCGCTGCTCGTCCTCCTCCCGATTTACGCCACCTACTCGTTCGTCTTCGAGTGGCGCTACGGCCGGACGCCGGGGAAAGTCAATCGCGACCTGCTGGTCGTCATGGCCGACGGCAGCCCGTGTACCTACCGCGCCAGCGCCGTGCGAAACCTCCTGCTGTACGTCGACCTGCTCGGCGTCCCGCCGCTCGTCCTCGGCCTCGTCGCAGCGCTCGCGACCGACGGCCGTCGACTGGGTGACCGCGCCGGCGGCACGATCGTCGTCCGCTCGACGGCCCCGACCGATCGCGATGCGGCTGTCTCGGCCGACGCGGACACGAGCGCGGCCGCTCGAGCGGATCGGAACGGAAATAACTGATTCTCCGATCAATGACTCACGCGATTCGAACGCCTGAGTCCGCGTCGAACAGCTGGATGTACTCGTCCCGGAAGACGAGCCCGTACTGCTCGCCGCCGCCCTCGAAGTCCGGGTCGGTGACGACGACGATCTCGCCGAACTCCGTGTCGAAGAAGCTGTGCGTCGCGTCCCCCAGGGGCTCGTCCAGCAGGTGCGTCGCCGGGATGCCGACCTCAGGGTCGTCGCTGACCTGAATGTACTGTGGCCGGAGGCCGACGCGGACGTCGTCGCCGGCCCACCCCTCGAGCCCATCGCGGGCGAGGTCGTACTCGTAGCCGCTGACGACCAGCTCGGCGGTCCCGTTGACGGCCCTGACGTTCCCGTCGAAGAACTGGGTCGACGGCTGGCCGATGAACTGGCTGACGAACTGCGAGTTCGGCTCGTCGTACACCTCCTTCGGCGGGGCGACCTGTGCCAGTTCGCCGTCGTTGATGACCGCGACGCGGTCGGACATCGTCATCGCCTCCTCCTGATCGTGGGTCACGTACAGCGTCGGACAGCCGATCTCGTCGGTCACCTTCTCGATGACCGGCCGCAGTTCCGCCTTGAGCTTGGCGTCTAAGTCCGACATCGGCTCGTCGAACAGGAAGATCTCCGGATCGCGCACGAGCGACCGGCCGAGCGCGACGCGCTGTTGTTGGCCGCCGGAGAGGTCCGCGGGCATCTTCTCGAGCTGGTCGGTGATCTGGAGCAGCTCCGCGGCCTCCTGGACGCGGGCGATGCGCTCCTCTCGAGAGAAGCCGGCGATCTTGAGGCCGTAGGCCATGTTCTCCTGAACGCTCATGTGCGGGTACAGCGCGATGTCCTGGAAGAGCAACGCGATGTTGCGCTCCTGGACCGGCTTGTCCGTCACGTCGCGGTCGCCGAACGTGATCGTCCCGCTGGTCGGCTTGTTCAGCCCCGCGACACAGCGTAGCGTCGTGGTCTTGCCACAGCCCGAGGGGCCGACGAGCGTCACGAACTCGCCATCCTCGATGGTCAGGTCGATGTCGTCCACGGCGACGATTCTATTGCCCGATTCCTCGTACACTTTCGTCAGATCTCGGATCTTAATGTCTGGCATATGTTAGTGTATCTCGTGGTAGTAGTTGTAAGTGTGGTGCACGATCTCAGAGGGCCCTGACCTGGAACCCCTTCAGCAGGTAGCTCTGCATGAAGTAGGCGAACAGCAGCGGTGGCAGCGTCATGGCCAGCGAGATCGCCATCAGGTAGGCGTCCGGCAGGAACTGGGCCTGCCCCATCGCCCGGAGGATCCCGGGAGCGAACGTCGTGGTGTCGGTCTGGGGCAGGAGGATCTGTGCGAACGTGAAGTCGTTCCAGGCGAGTGCGAAGGCGAACAGGGCCGCGGCGATGATCGCCGGACGGCACTGCGGCACGACGACGTCGCGGAAGCCCCGCCAGCGCGAGGCCCCGTCGACCCACGCCGCCTCCTCGTGGGCCTCCGGGATCGTCATGATGTACTTCCACATCAGCCACACCGCGAAGGGCATCGAGACCGCCGACAGCGCGATGATGAGCCCGATACGGGTGCCGAGCAGCCCGATGCTCCGCCAGATCTGGTAGAGCGGGATGCCGATGACGATGGGGCTGAAGAGGTAACCGAGCAGGAGGATCCGCGCGAAGTTCTCCTTCTGTGGGAAGTCCAGTCGTGCGAGGCCGTAGCCGGCGACCAACGAGACGATGACGACCGTGACGATGGTGCCGATGGCCACCACGACCGTGTTGAACATATAGGTGTACATCTCCGGGTCCGTCAGGACCGTGAAATTACCGACCGTGAAGATCTCGGGTGTGGGGAAGACGGTGACGGCTCCCTCGACGGTCTCGTACTCGGTGAACGCGAGCTGGGTCATCCAGTAGATCGGCCAGGCGCCGACGAGGACGATGATCGCGGTGCTAACGATCTTCAGTGCTTCGAAGACCCGAGTCTCGCCGTCGTATGAGAGGCCCAGCAGGCCTCCCGGTGGTTCGCTCTGACTCATGTTGTCGTCTCCACCTCCTCGCTGGGATTGAAGAGTTTGAAGTAGATGATCGCCGCTGCAAAGAGGAACAAGAACATGACGACGGAGATCGCGTTGGCGAGACCGTAGGCCTGGTCGGTGTAGACGGTCTTGTAGGCCAGCACGGGGAGCGTCGTCGTGGCGTTACCGGGGCCGCCCTGCGTGAGCTGCCAGATGATGTCGAACTTGTTGAACATGAAGATCGACCGGAGCAAGACGACGACCAGGACGATCCCCATGAGACGCGGCAGCGTGATGTCGCGGAACATCTGCCAGCGGTTCGCGCCGCAGACCTTCGCCGCCTCGTAGAACCGGTCAGGAATCGCGCGCAACTGCGCGAGCGTGAAGATGGTGACGAAGACGGCGAACTTCCAGCTCCCGATGAGGATCAGCAGCCGCATGGCCCAATCGCGCGAGCCCAACGGGGCCGTCTGGCTGTCCCACAGGCCGAACCACTCGGCACCCATCATCTGGAACACGCCGCCGAGCGGGTCGAACACCCGCAGCGCCACCAGCGAGACGATGATCGTCGGAATCAGGTAGGCCGTGAAGACCACCGCGGTGAGCAGCTTCTGGCCGCGAGTGATGCGGTTGAGGACGAGCGCCATCCAGAGCCCGACGGCGAGCTGGAGAAGGGTGCTGCCGACCATATACACGATCCCGCGCCACAGCGACCCCCAGAACGTCGAAATGTTCAGGACCTCGACGTAGTTCGCGAGGCCGACCCACTCCCACTGGGGGTTGAGCGTGTGAATGTTGTGGAGCGATGCCCAGAACGCGAAGGCGATCGGGAACACCGCGATGAGTAGGTACAGTACGACGACTGGAAGAACCGTCCCGATCCCAGCGACGGTCTCCCGCTCTACGGGCAACTCATCCCACGGGATATACGTCCCGCGAGGTCGAATCGATTCTCCGGTTTCACTGGCCATATTTACGTTGCTTCTGCATCCATGTATGTTAATCTCACGGTCGTTCGTGAATGATCCGCTCCGCACCGAACGCGGCCGAAGGAGTGTCGACAGGTCGCGGGTCGACTATCCGAACTGCTCCTGAGCGTCCGCGAAGGCGTCCTCGAGCTGCCCGTATCCCCACTCGTAGGCCTCCTGGACGGACATCGAGTCGGTGACGACGCGATTGACCATCTCGCCGTAGAACCACTGGCGTTGCATGTACAGCGACTCGGGCGAGGAGATGTCGGCCTCGTCGACGCTGCCGTAGTGGTTGGCCCAGATCTCGTTCTGACAGTACTCGAGCTTCTCGAGCAGGTGGGGGTGGGCCTGGAAGAGGTCCTGGTTCTGGAACGCGTCCGACCCGAGTACGTCGGCGTAGGTCGGCAGGAACCGGCCCGGATCCGCCTCGTAGAACTGCACGGTCCGCTCCATGCTGTCGGCGTAGAGCCACTCGAACCACTCCTTGGCGCCGTCCGGGTTCGTGCCGTTCGCGAAGACGTGGTAGCCGTCCGGCGCCGGGGCGGACAGCCAGTTCTCGTCTTTGTCGATCTCGCCCCAGGTCGGGTACGCCCTGACCTGAGTGGCCTCGGCCAGTCCGCGCAGGGCGTCGCTGTCCTGGGCCTCGGCCTGGGCCGCGGCGAGACCGACCGGCCAGGCGTTGAGGTGGTAGCACTGGGCGTACTGGCCCTGAAGCCACTGGCTGAGTGACTCCGCCCAGCCGATGCTTGTCGGGTCAGGCGAGTACTGGGAGAGGTCCTTCATGTACTGCAGGACCGTCGTCACCTCCTCCTCGGGGAAGTGAATCTCGAGCTCTTCGCGGGCGTCCGGGTCGCTCCAGCGGAGACCGATGCCGGGGACACCGGCGCTCGCCAGGAGGACGAGGAACTCGTCTTGACTCTTGCCGGTCGGCATCCCGGCCAGCCCGTACCCACGGGCGTCCACCTCGTCCGCCTCGTCGATGGCCTGGGCGTTGTCGAGGACGTCCTGGAAGGTCTGCGGTTCCTCCAGACCCAGTTGTTCGTAGATGTCCGCCCGGTACTGGAAGTTCGACACGTACAGCCCGTGTGGGATCTGATAGAGGTCGTCGCCCTCGCCGAGGAACGCGTCGGTGTTTATCTCTCCGTTCACCTCTTCGATCGACGAAACGACGTCGTTGACGGTGTCGAGCTGTCCGGTCTCCCAGATGTCGGCCACCTGATCGAACGTGGACGTGTTCGCGTCCGGCGGATTGCCCGACTGGATCAACTGGGCGAGACGACCCTCCTGGGTCCCGGACATCCCGCCCTCCTCGATGTTCATGGGGATGTCGGTTTCGTCCTCGAACTCCGACTCGAGGTCGCCCCAGAGGGCCTCCCAGGAGTCGTTGTAGTAGTCCGTGATGAAGTGAACCTCGTCGTCACCACCGCCGCCGCCACCCAGACAACCCGCTATTGCACCGGTCAGTCCCGCACCGGCACCCGCGAGCACCCGACGTCTGTTGAACTCATTCCTTGTCATGTGTAATCAAGCCACGCCTGCACAGTGCTAACAGATTCGGGCAACCACATAAAACTTCACCATCTTTTCAGATGATTTACGGCCCGATTACTTCCAGTTATCATACGGCGGTCAGTGAGACGGACTGCGTCGAATCGAGCGAACCGCTCTCCGCACGGACGGCGGCGTCGCGCTTACTGCGGCCGGACGGTCTCCGTGACCCATCCGGTAGCGCCGTCGGGTTTCGGGCCGTCCTGCTCGGGAATCTGGAGGTTGCCGTCGCCGTCGCGAGCCCGGACGATCACGTCGTGTCTCCCGCCCGCCCCGTACTCGTGACGCCACTGCCGCCAGACATCGTCTCCCGGCAGGGGCTCGGACAGTTCGGCGGCGACCCAGGTGTCGCCGCCATCGGTCGAGACCTCGACGCCCTCGATACCCCTGGTGCCCGCGTAAGCGTGCCCGGCCACCTCGTAGCGGCCGCCTCCGAGGCGGTTGACCTGCCAGAGTTTGGCGACCGTCTCGACCGGACCGGTGCCGTGCCAGCCGCGGTGCTCCCAGTAGCCCATGGTCTCCTCGTCGCGAACCTCGATCTCGGTCAGCCACTTCACGTTGATCTCGCCCCAGTGACCCGGGACGAGGGCGCGCACCGGCGCACCGTGGGCCCGCGGCAACGGCCGGCCGTTCATTCGGTAGGCCAACAGTCCCGGCCACAGCGCGTCGATCGGGAACTCGTTGTAGTAGTCGTCGGCCCCGCGCAGGACGACGCGGTCGCCCTGGGGGTTCGCCGCCTCGAGCAGCCGCTCGACGGGCACACCGCTCCAGAGGGCGGTGTCCATCTGCCGGCCGTTGAGTTGGTCGCCGACGCAGCGCAGCGTGACGAACCGGTCCTCAATGTCCATGGCCTCGACATCCGCGACGTCGTACGACACCTCCTCCTCGACGGCCCCCGTGATCGAGAGCGTCCACGCCTCGCGGTCGACGGCGGGGTTGACGTTCGCGATGTCGACCTCGTAGAAGTCCGTGCTGACCAGCGGCTCGAGCCCCTCGACGTCGAGAGAGCGGTCTCTCGCCCGCGCAAGTGACTCCCGAACCTCGGGTCGGGCGTCCTCGGGGATCTCGAGGCCCGACGGGACGGTCTCCTCGCCGGTGCCGCGGACGAAGAGTCCGAGCGCGCTCACGCCGATCGCCGAGCCGACGGCACCGAGGACGCGCCGCCGGCCGAGCGAACCGAGGGCGACGTCCTCGGTGCCGACGAGGAGGGTCGTCCCGGCCGTGACGAGGAAGACGAGTCCGGCCCCGGCGGCGGTGCCGGCGCTCGATATCGGCGACCGCGTCAGTCCGAACGCGACTGCGCCCGGCAGGACCGTTCCGGCGGCGACGCCGACGAGCGCGCCGCCTCGGACGCCCGACGCGCCGGAGACGGACCCGCGACCCTGGAGGAGCACCGCGCCGGGCAGGGCCGCCAGCCCCAAGAGCACGGCCGTCAGTGCGATGGCTGTCAGAAAGGCCACCCGGTGGCCGAGCGTCCCCAACTGGGTGATCGCGAACGTCACGAGCGCGTCGGGGCTGGCCGCGATGACGAGCCGGTCGATCGGCGTCGCGACGAAGGCCGGCCGTCGACCGACGGACAGGTACGACCCCCCAACGGCGGCGAGTCCCGCAGCGAGCGCCACGGCGAACGCCGGGAGCCACGGGCGCACGCGAGCGGCCGCCCCCCATATGCGTGACTTTACCATGATGCTGTGTGTCAATGGGGGTCGGGCGAACATGAAAGCTTCGCGCACGTCAGTAGGGTTCGGAGGGGGCGGATCGCGCGGAGGCCGTCGTGGCCGCGTTCGCCGCCGCACGAAATAGCGTCCGAAACGCTCAGTCCGCTTTGACGCCCGTCCTCGAGACGTCGGGATTCCGCAACAGCGGGAGCGAGACGATCGTCAGGCAGCTCAAGACGAGCGCGGCACAGAGCACGTACGTCAATCGGTAGCCGAACCAGAGATCGACGGCGGGGATGGCTACGAGCGGGCCGAGACTGAGCCCGACGTCGCCCATCACCTGATAGACGCCGCCCATCCGGCCGAGTTCGTCGCCGGGAGTCAGATCGCCCATGATCGCCAGCATCGCGGGCGCGGCCGCACCCATCCCACCGCCGACGAGGACGATGGCCCCGAGCAGGGCCTCGATCGTCGGCACGTAAGCGATCACCAGAAAGCCCGCACCCATCGAGAGAAACGCGGGGACCGTCAGCAGCGTGCGGTCGCTGACCATGTCCGATACCCAGCCGGTGACGATCGTCATCGACCCCGAGGTGAGCACGCCCAGTCCCATCACGATCCCGCTGATGCCCGCCGCGCCGAGCGCCGAGAGCTCGAGGCCGTACTCGCTGGCGTAGCGGGCGAGCGTCGAGAGGATGATCCCGCCCCAGAGGAGCCGCACGGTGAAGTTCCCGTAGCCGATCAGGACGACGGTCGGATTCGCGGCGAGCAGCGCGGGGACCTCCCGGAGTTTCGCGGCGCGGCTCTCGTCCGCGCCGCCGTGGACGTCCGGCAGGACCAGCGTCGCGAGGGTGCCGGCGATCAGCGCGAGGACGCCCGCGGCGAGAAAGGCCGTCTGCATGCTGGCGAGATCGGTCAGCACGCCGCCGACGACGAGGCCGGTCGGAAAGCCCAGTGACTGTCCGCCCCGCATGTAGCCGACCCACCGGCCGCGGTTGTCGGACGTCGTCACATACGTGATCGTCGCGAACGCGCCGATAAAGACGAACGCGCTGCCGACGCCCCAGAACAGCCGCGCCAGGATGAAGACGACTCCCGGCAGCGACACCTCGCCGAGCAACGGCACCGTTCCGAGTTCGGTCGGCGGCGTGTGGAGGCCGACGATGTAGCCGAACGGAGCCAGCGCCTGCGTGAACAGCCCGAAGATCATCGGTTTCCGCGCGCCGACCCGGTCGATGATCGTCCCCGCCGGCGTGTTCATGAACAGTCGCGCGATCCGATTGGCCGAGAGGATCACGCTCAGCATGACCGCGCTGATCACGAGTTTCTCGTCGAGCAGCGGGAGCGTCGGAAAGGCGACGCCCGTCGCGACGCCGCCGAAGAAGACGCCGGCGATAACGGCGAGCGCGATCGTTCGTATCTCGGCCGTCGAATAGGAGGACTGTTCAGACATTCGGGCAGTACTCACTGATTCGAGCGCTCGCGTACAAGTGGCTCACGATTCGATTTCGTTCTCGTCGAGGAATTCGTCGCGCAGGACCGTCTTTCGGATCTTTCCGCTGCCCGTCTTGGGGAGGTCGCGCCGGATCTCGACGATCCGCGGGTGTTTGTAGGGAGCGAGTTCGTCGAGGACGTACGCCTCGACGTCCGCGGCGGTCAGTTCTGCGCCCTCTTTCGGAGCGATCGCGGCGGCGACGGTCTCGCCGCGCCGGTCGTCCGGAACGCCGAAGACCGCCGCCTCGTGGATCTCCGGGTGCTCGTAGAGCAAATCTTCGATTTCGCGGGGATAGACGTTGTATCCCGCGGTCAGGATCATCTCCTTCTCGCGGCCCTTGATGTAGTAGTAGTTGTCCGCGTCGCGGGTGCCGATGTCGCCGGTCCGGAAGTAGCCGTCCTCGGTGAAGACTTCCTCGTTGGCCTCGGGATTCTTGTAGTAGCCCTTCATCACCTGCGAGCCGGCGATGAGGATCTCGCCTTCTTCGCCGGGGTCGACCTCCTCGCCGTCCTCGTCGACGACCTTCGAGCGGGTGTGGCCGACCGGCTGGCCGACGCTCCCAGGCCGGTTGCCCAGCGACGACCACCGGATCGTGTGGCTCGTCGCGGTCGTCTCCGTCAGGCCGTACCCCTCCGTGAGCGGGACGTCGAACGCCTCCTCGAACTGCTCCTGGGTCGGTTTCGGGAGCTTGTCCCCGCCCTGCCCTGCCTTGATCAGCGTCGACAGGTCGTACTCGTCGGGATCGTGGGCCTCGAGCAGATCGACGAACATCGCGGCGACGCCGACGAAGGACGGGATGTCGTGTTCGTCGAGTTTCCGGAGGACGAGCTCGGGATCCCACTGGTCCGGCCGGAGCAGGTGCAGCGTCCGGCCGGCACAGAGCGACGCCATCATCCCGATCATCCCCGTGATGTGGTACATCGGCAGGACGATGATCCCGTCACCCTCGATCGGCCCGGCGCTGTAGCTCGAGACGCTCTGTGCGATCTGGACCCGGAAGTTGCGGTGGGTCAGCAGGACGCCCTTCGGTTTCCCGGTCGTCCCAGAGGTGTAGGGCTGGAGGAGCACGTCGTCGTCCTCGCGATCGACAACGGCCGCCTCGGCGTCGGTTCCCAGTTCAGGCAGCGAGGGGTGGTCACTGCCAGCCGTCGCGCTGACGATCTCGGTCTCGAGGTCGGCGACGGCCTCGCGGACGTACTCGTCGGCACTCCCCTCAACCAGCACGGTCTCGGCATCGGCGTGCTCGAGCTGGTATTCGATCTCGCGGCGGCGGTACTCGGGGTTCAGTGGACTCGCGATGATCCCGGCGCGACAGCAGGCCCAGATAACGGTACAGAAGGGGATTCCGTTCGGCATGTAGACGCCGACTCGGTCGCCCGCCTCGAGGCCGAGTTCCCGGAGAGCGGTCGCGAACCGAGCGACGCGGTCGCCCAAGTCGCGATACGTGATGGTCTCGCCGGCGTGTTCGACGGCGACCGCGTCGGGATGTTCTGCGACCGCTCGCTCGAGCAAGCGAGCGACGTTCCCGTCGTAGGGCGGCTCCAAGAGGGTCTCTGCGGAGACGATATCGAGCTCCATGTTGCCCGTGGTTTGTCGTTCCGGCTGAAAAATATACGGGTACTGGTAACAGGGTCCACGTTTCGGGGGAATCGGGATCGCTCCGTGCTCGGGCGCGATCCGGCCGCACGAGACGTGATCCCCGCCGTCACTCCTCGAGGCGCGGGATTCCCTTGATCGTGACCGTTTCGCCCACCATGTAGGAGGCGGCCGGGCTGGCGAGGAACTGCGCGAGGTCGGCGACCTCTTCGGGTTTGCCGATCGTGCGGTCCGGCGTCGTGCGGGCGATCTCCTCGGCGTCGTCCTCGACGCCCATCTGGGTCCGGACGCCCTCGGTCGCGACGAGGCCGGGGGCGATGCAGTTGACCCAGATACCGTCTTCCGCCCAGTCGGCCGCGGCGGAGGTGGTGAAGTTGACGACGCCGGCCTTGGCCGCGCCGTAGTGGCTCATCGATTTCGAGCCCCGGGTTCCCGCGACGCTAGCGAAGTTGACGATCCGCCCGCCGCCGTGCTCGCGCATGTGCTCGACGGCGATCTGCGAGCAGTGGAACGTGCCGTGGAGATTGATGTCGACGATCGTCTTCCAGCCGTTCTCGCTGATCTCCGAGAGCGGAGCCTGAAAGCTCGCCCCCGCGTTGTTGATCAGGATGTCGAGGCCGCCGAACGTCTCGACAGTCTCGTCGACGAGGCGCTCGACGGCCGCCCGATCCGTCACGTCGCACTCGATCGCGATGGCCTCGCCCGGCCGGTCGCTCTCGTTGATCGCGTCGGCGACCGGCTCGACGTTCTCTAGCTCTCGAGAGGTGACGACGACGTTCGCGCCGTCGTCCGCGAACCGCTCGACGATCGTTTTCCCGATCCCGCTCGAGGAGCCGGTGACGATCGCGGTCTGACCCGCGACGCTGAACTGGTCGGTCGTCATCGACGCCCCTCCGCGACGCGACTCCGTTCGATTGACCGTTCTCTCGAGCCGAGTGTGATAGTCACTGGCATGATCGTGTCCGAATTCATCGACCGCCGGTATAAGCTATTCGCCCACCCGGCTGCGGTGGCACGCGCTGGACCGCGGTGAGCCGCGTGAGCGGTGACCGTCGGGAACCCGAACCGACGGCGAACCGCGGGCCGACGATGCGCGAGGGTGAGTGAGTGAACGGAGTGAACGAACGAATCGGCTGGGGAGGGCGTGGCGATCCCCCGTTGCCGAGATAGCAGGACACTCGTCTCCGTTGTGACGAGAGGAAATCGACTGGCGAATCCATATCGAACGAGAGCACCGACGAAGAGCGTCCGAGAGGGGTACTGTTATGGCAATCCTGGCCAAACCGTGGTGGCAATGAAACGCGGACAGCACGGACCCGCGGACCGCACCGCGACGACCGACCGGCAGACGACGACCGACCGACCGACGGCGTTCGCTCGAGCCACGGAGGGCCACGATGCCGACTAGGCCGCTCGCGGACCTCGAGGCGATGGTCGGCGATTCCCGAGTCACGGTCGAGGAGTTCCGCATCGAGCCCGGCAAGGTCGAGGAGTTCGCGCGGGCGATCACGGCCGAGGATCCGGTCTTCCGGAACGAGGCCGCAGCGGTGGACCGAGGCTACGACCGCGTCCCCGCGCCGCTGACCTACACGCAGGTCGGCCGGTTCCCGCGGTACACGCCCGCCGACGTCGACGGGAAGGGGTTCGACCTCGGGTTCCGGCCGGAGTACGTCCTCCACGGTGAGCAGGCCCACGAGTACGAACGCCCCATCTACGTCGGCGACGTCCTCGAGGGGACGACCACCCTTGCGGACGTCTTCCAGCGCGAGGGCGGCCGCGCGGGGACGATGACCTTCGCCGTCCTCGAGACCGAGTACCGGACCCGGGACGGCGACCTCGTCCTGACCGACCGCTCGACTGCAATCGAAACGGAGGGCGCGGTCGACGACGGGGGCGACGGAAGCGGAGCGGACGACGGCGACGCTGCCAGCACCGCGAGCGACGGCGCGACGGAACCCGACGGCGGCACTGCGGAGACCGAGCCGGCGACCCCCTCGCCGACCGTCGACGAGTTCGAGCGGGTCCGCACGACCGACTCCCTCGAGCCCGGCGACGCCGGCCCCACCGTCGTCGCGGAAGACCTCGAGCGAAAGCAGTTCGTCAAGTACGCCGGGGCCAGCGGCGATTTCAACCCGATCCACTACGACGAGCCCTACGCGACGGCGGCGGGCAACGAGAGCGTCTTCGGGCAGGGGATGTTCACCGCCGGGATCACCTCCCGCGTCGTCGCCAACTGGTTCGACCTGCGGGACGTCTCGTCGTTCGGCGTCCGGTTCCAGTCGCGGGTCTTCCCCGGCGACACCGTCGTAGCGAGCGGCGAAGTCGCCGAGGTCGATCGGAACGCGGGCACGGTCGAAACGGAACTCGAGGCGCGGACGACCGACGGCGAGACGCTGCTGACCGGGACGGCGACGGCCGATCTCGAGTAGAAAGAGACGCGCGCCGATTGCTTCACTCCGGCACGAACACCGGAATCGCGGCCGCCTCGGAGACCCGCCAGAAGGTGACCGCGACGCGAGCGCCGATCTCGAGGGACTCGGGCTCGGCGTCGATCAGGGCGAGCAGGCGCGGCCCCTCGGCGAGGTCGATCGCGCCGACGACGTAGGGCGTACGATCGCCGAAGCCGGGTTCGCCGGGGACGTGGCAGACGGTGTAGGTGTAGATCGTGCCGACGCCATCGCTCGCCGCGAAGGGTGGGTCCTCGGACCCGCAGGCGGTACAGACCGCCCGCGGGTACAGTTGGCGGTGGCCACAGTCGCACTCCTGATAGCGCAGTTCGCCCTCGAGCGCGCCCGCCCAGAACGGGACCGTCGCGCCGGTGGGGACGGGGACCGGCCCCTCCCACTCCTCGCGGCGGTCCTCGACCGGTGCGCTCATGATTCCCTCCGTAAGACGACGGTGCTACTCGAGGACAGTAAGCCGCCGGTACCGTGGGCGACCGCGACCTCGGCGTCGTCGACCTGTCGGTCGCCCTCGTAGTCGCCGCGAAGCTGACGGGCGGCCTCGATGAGGACGAAGACGCCGAAGTGGCCGGGATGGCAGTACGAGAGCCCGCCGCCCTGCGTGTTCATCGGGAGGTCGCCGCCGGGAGCGGTGGTGCCGCCCGAGACGAACTCGCCGCCCTCGCCCTTCTCGCAGAAGCCCAGATCCTCGAGGGTGACCAGGGCGGTGTAGGTAAACGAGTCGTAAATTTCGGCGACATCGACGTCGTCGTGGGTAATCCCGGCTTGTTCGAAGGCTTTCGGTCCCGTTACCGCCGCGCCGGTGGTCGTCATATCGGGCATCTCGCTGATGTCCTGGCGATGGGTGCTCGTCGAAGCGACCCCTGCGACGGCGATCTCCGGAACGCCGAGTTCTGCGGCCTTCTCCTCGCTCACGAGCACGACCGCGCCGCCGCCGTCCGAGACGAGACAACAGTCGAGCAGGTTGAACGGCTCCGCGATTTTCCGCGACTCGAGGACGTCATCGACCGTGATCGGCTCTCGATGGGCGGCCTCGGGGTTCATCGCGGCCCACTCGCGGGTCGCAACGGCGATTTCGGCGAGTTGCTCCTCCGTGGTGCCGTACTCGTGCATATGCCGACGCGCGGCCATCGCGTACGCGCCGGGCGGTCGAAAGAGCCCCGTCGGCCGAACGAAGCCGTCGATCGGGTGGGTCTCCTCGAGCGACCGTTCGTCGGTTGGCCCCGTCTTTCGGGTGGAACCGTAGGCGACGACCACCACGTCGGCCTCGTCGCGAGCCATCGCGCTGCGAACGTGGCCACAGAAGTGCTCGAACGACGAGCCGCCGATTTCGGTCCCCTCGAGGAACGAAGGCTCGTCGAGATCGAGGTACTCCGAGAGCACCAGCGCCGGCATGTAGTCGTCGCCGCCGGCGACCGCGACGCCGTCGACGTCGTCGAGGGAACAGCCGGCGTCCTCGAGGGCGCGGACGGTCGCGATCGCCGCGTTGTCCAGCCAGTTTCGGTCGGGCGTCTCGCCGAGGTCGCTCTCGGCGACGCCCGCGAGGATGGGTTCAGCCACGGGCGTCCCTCCGCGTGTCGGATCCTACCATGGTCTGCCGATATCCCGACCGAACGCAAATAGCTTGTGGTAGATAGTACCACGATAGCCATCACTCGAGTACCACTGTTTCGTAACGAGGCGTCGTTCGCTACCAGCGTAACGAAATCCGGCGCCGTCACCTGCCAAACATGGATACTATTTTATAGCAATCCGTGATACCATGGGCCATGGATTTGGTAGACGTTACCGAGAGTGCGAGGGAAGGGAACGTGGCCCGACTCCACGACGAGACCGCCCGCCACCACGGCGACGCACGGGCGATCGAGTACCACGGGCGGACGCTGACCCACGACGAACTCGCGGCCGAGAGCGCCCGCTTCGCCGGCGGGCTGGCCGATCTGGGGATCGAACCGGGCGATATCATGCTCCAGTACCTGCCGAACTGTCCGCCGTACCTGATCGGCGCGCTCGGCGCGTTCAAGGCCGGCGTCGTCGTCTCGCCGGTCAACCCCCAGTACCGCAAGCGCGAGTTGACCTACCAGCTCGAGGACACCGAGGCGACCGCCGTGCTCACCCACGAGGCGCTGGAGCCCCACCTCGAGGAGGCCCTCGCCGAAATCGACTGGGACCCAGTCGTGATTTCGGTCGGGACCGACGCCGACGGCGTCCGCGCCTTCGAGGACGTCCGCGGCGAGGAGACGTTCGTCGAGCGGGCTGACGACGACGTGGCGCTGCTGCCCTACACCTCGGGGACAACGGGGAAACCGAAGGGCGTCCAGCTGACCCACCGCAACTTCCGGGCCCAGACGTTCTCGGTCCTCTCTCAGGACCAGGCGCTCGACGACGAGGACGTCAAGAGCCTCGTCTGGCTGCCGCTCTATCACATCACCGGCTTCACGCACACCGCCTGGCAGCCCCTCGTCCGCGGCGGCAGCGTCTATCTGCGAAGCGCCGCCAACTGGGACGGCGACGCCGCGATGGAACTGATCGAGGGGGAGGGGATCACCCACTACGTCGGCGTCACCGCGATGTACGTCGACATGATAAACAGCGAGCGCTTCGGCGAGTACGACCTCACCAGCCTCGAGTCGGCCGGCGAGGGCGGCGCGAAGCTGTCCGTCGCGGTCCAGGAGGAGTTCGAGGAGACCGCCGGCGTCGACATGACCGAGGGGTACGGCCTGACCGAGACCAACGGCGCGACCCACTCCCAGAGCGGCTCGACGTTCGGCCTGCGCCACGGTACGATCGGCCAGCCGACCCGGATGACCGAGGCCAAGATCGTCGACGGCAGCGGCGAAACGGTCGCCGTCGGCGAGGAGGGTGAACTCCTCGTCCGCGGGCCGCAGGTGATGAAGGGGTATCACGGCATGCCCGAGGCGACCGAGCGGGCCTTTACGGAAGACAACTGGTTCCGAACCGGCGACATCGCCCGCCGGGACGCGGACAACTACTACGAGATCGTCGACCGGAAGAAGCACATGATCAACACGGCCGGCTACAACGTCTACCCCAGCGAGCTCGAGGAGCTACTGGCCGAACACGAGGCCGTCGCGGAGGGCGCGGTGGTCGGCGTCCCCGACGAGCGGCGCAACGAGGTCCCGAAGGCGTACGTCGTCACCGCACCGGGCGTCGAACCCGGCGAGGACGTCACGAGCGAGGAGATCAGGGAGTTCTTCCTCGACAACGTCGCCTCCTACAAGCACCCCCGCGAGGTCGAGTTCATCGACGAACTCCCGCGGACGACCAGCGGCAAGATCCAGAAGTACAAGCTCGAGGACCGAGAGCGAGACGAGGATCGCGAGGAGGGGGAGGCCTGACTCGTGCGCGTCGTCGTCACACCCCACGTCCTCGGGGGCGGCGGGCCGCTCATCGCCGAGGAGATCCGCGAGCGCCGTCCGGGAATCGACCTCGAGCACGTCGACGACGAGGACGAGTTGCTCGAGACCGTCGGCGACGCGGAGATCCTCGTCACCCACCGGCTTCCCGACGACGTCCTCGAGGCCGCCGACGCCCTCGAGTGGGTGCAGGCGCTGAGCGCCGGCACCGACGTCTACGACTACGACGCGCTGACCGACCGCGACGTCGCCCTGACGAACGTCTCGGGCATCCACGCGAAACCGATCGGTCAGCAGGTGCTGGGCTACCTGCTGTACTTCGAGCGGCGCTTCGATCGAGCGGTCGCCCAGCAGCACCGCCGGGAGTGGGACCGCTACACGGGCGGCGAACTCGGCGATCGAACCGTCGGCATCGTCGGCGTCGGCGCGATCGGCTCGCAGGTCGCCGACTACTGCCGGCCGTTCGACGCCCGCGTGATCGGCATCAAACGCGATCCGACCGACGCGCCCGCGGCCGTCGACGAGATCCACGGCCCGGACGGTCTCGAGACGGTGCTTTCCGAGAGTGACTACCTGGTCATCGCCTGCCCGCTGACCGACGAGACGCGAGGGCTGATCGACGCCGAGGCGCTGGCGACGCTGAGCGACGAGGCGGTGCTGGTGAACATCGCCCGCGGCGAGATCGTCGACGAACCGGCGCTCGTCGACGCGCTCGAGGGCGACGAACTCGGCGGCGCTGCGCTCGACGTCTTCGAGACGGAGCCCCTCCCCGAGGAGTCGCCGCTGTGGGACCGCGAGGACGTGCTCGTGACGCCGCACATGGCCGGGAGCACGCCCCACTACTGGGAGCGCTGTGCCGACGTCTTCGTGCGCAACTACGAGCGGTTTCGCGAGGGCGACGCGCTCGAGAACCGCGTCGTCTGAACGACCGCGTCCGTCGGGTTCGAACGCCGTTTCTCGCCGAGGACGTCTACGGCGGGATCGCCGACCGCGTCGTCCTCCCCCTCGATCACGGCGAGGCCTTCTTAAACGAGTAGTAGCGGACGCCGTCGCGGTCCTCGTACTCGACTCTGCCCCGCCCCTCGAGCGTGCCCAGCGCCCCGAGCGTATCGAGCAACTGGGCCGGATGGCGGACCTCGCCGGTGCGATTCCGGGTGATCTCCCGCGGCGTCGCGGGTCCGACGGCGGTGACCGCCTCGAGGGTCTCGGCCGTGAGCGACTCCAGAGCCGAGCGCGTGCTCTCGATGGCCCCCTCGTAGTCGGTGAAAACCGGGCCGTGGCCGGGGAAGACGCGGTCGAATGCGCGCCCCTCGAGGCGGTCCATCGAGCGGTGGAACGCGTCAACGGCGTCGTAGGCCCCGTAATCGAGCCCGACATGGATCGCGCCGGGCCGGAACGACTCGATGAGCACGTCCCCCGAGAAGAGGACGCGCTCGCCGTTTACGTCCGTCGCCAGGCTGGCGTGGTGGATCTGATGGCCGGGCGTATGGATGGCCTCGAACTCCCGGCCCGCGACCGTAAACGGCTCGTCGAACTCGAACGGAACGGCTTCCTCGGGCGCGAGCAGACGGCGATTGCGCTCGAGGGATGACTTCGCGCGTTCGATCTCGCGCTCGATCGCCTCGCCGTGGTACTCCGCCGAGCGACCGATCTCGCGGACCCCCGCCGCGAGGTCGGCCTCGTCGCGCTCGAGTTGCTCGAGCACGGGCCGGGGGGCGTACACCGTCGCCCCGGTCTCGCGCAACAGCGGGACCTGCCCGATGTGGTCGCTGTGGGGATGCGTGACGACGACCGCTTCGACGTCCTCGAGGTCGTACCCCCTCGCGGCCAACCCCTCGCGGATCGTCGCTTCGGCGCGTTCCTCCGGATCGCCGGTGTCGATCAGGATCGGAGCCGGCTCCTCGATGAGGTAGGCCGCGGCGTGTTTCGGCGGCCACTCGATGTCGAAGTCGATCCGCGAGACGACCGTCTCCCCCGAGACTCCCCGCTCCGACTGTTCCTCCATCGTCGATCAGATGAGTTCGCGGGCGATCGTTCGTTTCATGATCTCGTCTGTCCCCTCGAAGATCCGGAACACGCGAGCCGATCGATAGTTGCGTTCGATCGGGAGGTCCTTCATGAAACCGGCTCCGCCGTGGACCTGCATCGCGATGTCGGCCGCGTCGTTGGCCAGTTTCGCGCCGCGGAGCTTCGCCATCGACTCCTCCTTGCGGGCTCGCTCGCCTTCGTCCATCTTCCAGGCGGCGTAGCGGTAGAGCTGGCGGACCTGCTCGATGTCCGTCGCGAGTTCGGCCAGCTGGAACGAGATCCCCTGTCGGTGACCGATCGGTTTGTCGAACGTCTTCCGCTCGCGGGCGTACTCGACCGACATATCGAGCAGGAACTGCGCCGTTCCGACGGAGCCGGCGGCGATGTTGATCCGACCGCCGCCGATCCAGTCCATCGCGGACTGGAAGCCCTTATCGACTTCGCCCAGCACCTGTTCTTCGCCGACGCGGCAGTCGTTGAAGTACAGTTCGGAGTGCGTCCCGGGGGTCATCCCCATCGCGCGGTGGATCTTTCCAACCTCGAAGCCGGGGTTGTCCTTGTCGACGAGGAAGCAGGTGATCCCACCCAGATCACCGTCCTCCCCGCTCGTCCGGGCGAACACCATCGCGAAGTCGGCGTACGGGCCGTTCGTGATGTAACACTTCTGCCCGCTGATCACCCACTCGTCGCCGTCTTTCTCCGCCCGAGTATCCATGTAGTGGGCGTCGCTGCCGTGGCCCGGCTCGGTCAGCGCGAAGCAGGTCGTGATCTCGCCGTCCATCAGCGGCTCGAGGTACTCCTCGCGCTGGCGCTCGTCACAGGCCAGCAGGATCGGCGTCGGTCCGCCGGCACCGCCGAAGATAGCACTGTGAAAGCCCGGCGGTCGGTTCGACATGTGCTCGCCGACGATCGCCCGCGTGAGGATGTCGACGTCACCGCCGCCGACCTCTTCGGGCATCGTCATGCCGTAAAAGCCCGCCTCGACCGACTTCTGACGGATCTGCTCGACGATGTTGCGGTACTCGGGAACCTGGCGGTGCTCGTCGTCAACGATCTCCTTCTCGTAGTCGGCGCCGAGGAACTGATCGTACTCGTTCTCGAGGGGCGCGACCTCCTGCTCGATGAAGTCGTCGAGGGCCTTCTTGATCTGCACGGCTTCGGACGGTTCGCTGAAGTCCATAACCTATGTCACATAACGTATCACTTAAGCGTTACCGTGTTACTAGCTTTCAACCATCATAGACGGCAGACACTGTATGCATCGGCCGAATTGGACGGAGAGAACGGCCGAACTCGATTTGAGTCGATTCTTTCGGCGAGAGTCAGCGTTCAGCAGAGCGGAACACCTTTGGTTCGATGCGGTGTTATATGACTCATGGCAACATCGAACACGGACGAGGGGAAGCGGATCGATGCGGTGGTCAAGACGTTAGACATCCTCGAGGCGCTGTGGCAGGCCGAGGGGGCCGGCGTCACGGCGCTCACCGAACGGACGGGGCTCGCGAAGAGCACGGTCCACGCCCACCTGACGACGCTGCGGTCGAAGGGGTACGTGGTTCAGGAGGGAGACGAATACCGGCTGAGCCTCCGATTCCTCTCGTTCGGCGAGCACGTCAAACACGCCGAGCCGCTGTACGCGGCGTCCGACGGTCCCATCGACGACCTGGCGGAGCAAGTGGGGGAACGGGTGCTCTGTTCGACACACCAGAACGGGCTCGGAACGATCATCAACGTCAGCGAGGGCACTCGCTCGTTTACCAGCGACATCGATGTCGGAACACACACCTATCTTCACAGTTCGGCGGGCGGGAAAGCCATGCTCGCGCACTTCTCGGACGAGCGAGTCAACGAAATCATCGACGAGTGGGGGCTCCCGACGTTCACCGACGAGACGATCACCGACCCAGACGTCCTCTTCGACGAACTCGCCGCGATTCGCGAGGAGGGCGTCGCGTACCACCGCGGGGAGTACATCCAGGGGATCGGTGCGATCGCCGCCCCGATACTCGACACCGACGGGACCGTCTACGGCGCGGTCACCGTCGCCGGGCCGGAACACCGACTCACGAACGAGTGGGAGGAAAACGACCTCCGCACACAGTTGCTGTCCACGGCGAACACGATCGAAGTGAACATGATGTTCTCGTAGCCGTTCAGTAGGAGTGAACGCGTCCCCTCGTGTCATCTCTCGCCTCGAGACCTGAAATCGTGGTCTCGAAACTGACTCGGGTTTTCGTTCGTCGTCAGCGCCCGATTTACATCCATATGAGGGTAAATCGACGAGAGTGGTTTCGTCGTGACGTGTATCGAACCATACCTCGAGGGAGTGAAGACGGATCGACCAAAACCGAGAACAGATCGAATCAGTTGAGCCAATAGTACCAATTTCACTTGACTATATTATTTTTGGTATAAGCTTAACGAGATCGCTCCCTATCCGAACGTCGCTGTACCCGACTTCAGGAGAAGAAACCAGTGGAATCGGGCAGTAATCGGTTCCGCCCGCTTCTCATTGAGCGCTACCTGAGGGGATTGCTCGAGTGTACGATAAATCGTGCAGAAGCCATCGGAGCGATCGTTTCCGCTATCGATCGCCCGCTCAACAGAGTTTCGAGAACGAATCGCGAGATCACATCTATATTGTGATCGAAGACAGGAGCTACCAGCTATAGTAACTATATACAGGACGTGGTTCGTCCCGCCGACCATTAGCACTATCTCAGACAGACTGACCAATTCGTGTTCGCACAGTTATCAGCGGAACCAGTGACCGGCCGACTGAACCCGCGACGGCCCGATACCAGATCCGGTTTCGAACTACGCCGAGACGGGGGCGAGTCGATTCGAGCGGGCGATAGCTTCCACTGTTCGCTCTCGGCGGCAGTTTCGTGAACAGCATCCGTATTTGGACGATAAATTATGAACGAATTTATGTAGTAGCTGCCCGATACCGGTCCTATGCGACTCGACAACGAAACGGTAGTCATCACGGGCGCGGCGTCGGGAATCGGACAGGCGACGGCCGAGCGCTGCGCCGAGGAAGGCGCACACGTCATCGTCACCGACGTCGATACCGACAGCGGGGCTGCGGTCGCACGGGCGATCGAGGAAGACGGCGGCGAAGCCGAGTTCCACGAACTCGACGTCACCGACAGCGACCAGTTCCACGCGGTCGTGGACGCGGTCGCCGACGACTACGGCCTCGACGTGATGATCAACAACGCCGGGACCGGCCATCCGGCCGGGAACCTCGAGGAACTCGGGGACGATATCCGGGACTTCGTCACCGATATCAACGTCAACGGGGTCTGGAACGGCTGTCACGCGGCGCTCCCGCATCTGAAGGAGCAGGGCCACGGTTCGATCGTCAACGTCGGATCGCTGGCGAGCATCCTCGGACTCCCGAAGCAGGCCGCCTACTCGATGAGTAAGGGCGCGGTGCTGAACATGACGAAGGCGGTCGCCGCCGAGGCCGGTCCCTACGGCGTCCGCGCGAACACGGTCTGTCCCGGGTTCACCGAGACCTCCCTGCTCGACCAGTACCTCGAGGAGCAGGAAAACCCCGAAAAAGCTCGCGAGCGGATGATCGAGCAGTACCCGCTCAAGCGCCTCGCCGAGCCCGAGGAGATCGCGGACGCGATCCTGTTCCTGGCCAGCGACGAGTCCTCGTTCGTCAACGGCCACGGTCTGGTCGTCGACGGCGGCTTCTCGGCCTGAACCGCCGTCGACGGTCGCGCCGTCGTCTCACTCCCCGCGGACCAGCGCCACGCTCGCGAGCTGGTCGCCCGCGGTCACCGTCGCCTCGCGAGTGAGCGCGTAGAGCACCCCGTCGCGGTCCGCGCTGGCGTCGTGGAGCGGCTCGTACGTCGCCGGATGATAGACCGTCCCGATGGCCGTTCCCTCGGCGATCGACTCGCCAACCTCGAGCGACGGGTTCGGCCGGAAGAGCCCGGAGTCGTCGGCGATGACCTGTCCGAGATGGTTCCGGGCGACGATCTGATCGCGCTCGGGGACGTCGCCGGGGAGCAGCTCGAGGTACCGGCAGACGTCGAGCAGACCCTCGACGCCCTCCTCGACGACGTCCTCGAGGATCTGTTTGTTGTGGGCGAGTTCGGGCGTGATCGACGGGACGTTCTCCTCGGCGGCGGCGACGCGGAGCTTTCCGGCGAAGCCGCGGCGGTGCCACTCGTCGGGCGCGTCCTCGTCGGCCTGTTCGGACAGCAGGAGGTCGGTCCCGAACGCTTCGGCGAGGCGGCGAGAGCGCTCGTCGTCCTCGCGGTAGACGACGTGGGGGTGCATGTCCGGGCTCCCGGTGTGGAGGTCGACGAGGGCGTCGGCCGCTGCGACGTACTCCCAGAGGCGCGCGGCCATGCGCTGATGGATGCTCCCGTCGCTATCGCCCGGCCAGATCCGGTTCATGTTGGGGTTGACGCTGTCGAGTTGCTCCGGCGTCGTGTAGGAGACGCGATCGAAGGTCAGCGGGTTCGCAACGGGGACGGCGATCACCGTCCCGGACAGCGACTCGAGGGGGAGTCGCTCGTGAAATCGCCGCAGTACCTCCGTTCCGTTGATTTCGCGGCCGTGCTGGGCCGCCTGCACGTACAGCGTCGGTCCCGGTTCGTCGCCGCGGTAGGTGTGGACCGTCGTCGTCAGTTCCACGCCCGATGGCAGCCGGGCGAGCGGTATCTGCTCGGCCGTGTGCGCGCCGTCGCTCATGAACGGTCGTACCACGTCCCGTTGTATGTACCTGCGGCCGGCCGTCGGTGTTCGATACCGTCATCCCTCGCGAGGGATCGTCGGTCGCGGGTCGGCGGCCCGCGCCTCGAGACCACTAGCGTTTTCACTCGTCCCGCCGTCCCGGAACCTATGGGAGACGTTACTGCCACGCTGCACACCAACAAGGGCGATATCGATGTCGAACTCTACGACGAGCGCGCACCGCGGACCGTCGACAACTTCGTCGGCCTCGCGACCGGCGGCGAGACCTGGGAGGACCCCGAAACGGGCGAGGAGATCGAGGGCGAGCCGCTGTACGACGACGTCGCCTTCCACCGCGTCATCGAGGACTTCATGATCCAGGGCGGCGACCCGACTGAGACCGGTCGCGGCGGCCCCGGCTACGAGTTCGACGACGAGTTCCACGACGAACTGCGCCACGACGACGAGGGCATCCTGAGCATGGCCAACTCCGGGCCCGATACCAACGGCTCGCAGTTCTTCATCACGCTCGCTCCGCAACCGCACCTCGACGACCGCCACTCGGTCTTCGGAAAAGTCACTGACGGCATGGACGTCGTCCACGAGATCGGCGACGTCGACACGAACGCGAACGATCAGCCGAAAGAAGACGTCGTCCTCGAGTCCGTCTCCGTCGACTACGAGTAATCGCTGCCGCGCTCACCCCGTTTTCGGCAGTCGTTCGCCGAGAGAATCCGATATCCTTACTTCGACGCCGGACCCACCAGCGGTATCACTCACCATCGACGAACGCTACTAGCCGGCACCGCCTCGAGTCTCGCGCTGCCCCTCGCCGGCTGTGCGAGCGACGGCTCGGACGACGCGTCGCAATCGGAACCCGACGCGAACAGTTCGACCGCGAACGCGGCCGCGAGCGGGGGGACGACGGCGACGATACGCACGAGCGAGGGCGATATCGACGTCGAACTCTACGACGAGCGCGCGCCCCGGACCGTCGCGAATTTCGTCGGGCTCGCGACGGGTGAGCGCGCGTGGATCGATCCCGAAACGGGCGAGACGGTCGAGGGCGAACCGCTGTACGACGACCTCCGCTTTCACCGCGTCATCGAGGACTTCATGATCCAGACCGGCGATCCGACCGGCACCGGTCGCGGCGGTCCCGGCTACACGTTCGACGACGAGTTCCACGAGGAGCTGCGCCACGACGAGGCCGGCGTCCTGAGCATGGCTAACTCCGGGCCCGATACCAACGGCTCGCAGTTCTTCATCACGCTCGCTCCCCAGCCCCACCTCGACGATCGCCACGCCGTCTTCGGCGCGGTCACCACCGGCATGGACGTCGTCCGCGAGATCGGCAGCGTCGAGACCGACGACGCCGACCGACCGAAAGAAGCGGTCGTCCTCGAGTCGATCGCCGTCGATTCCGCGTGAATCGTCCGCACATACTCAATTCAGGGCGATGGCTTCTGCCCCGAAAACCGTGTCAACGGTCGACAGGACATTCATTTAGGCTGTCAACGCCTAGAGAACAGATATGAGTTGGACAGCCGACAAGATCCCCGATCAGAGCGGATGCACGGTCGTTATCACGGGCGCGAACAGCGGCATTGGTCGCGAGGCGACCCGCGAACTCGCGCGCAACGGCGCGACGGTGATCATGGCCTGCCGGAGCGTCGAGCGCGGCGAGGACGCGGCCGGCGACGTCCGCGAGGACGTCCCCGACGCTGACCTCCGCGTCGAGGAGTGCGATCTGGGCGACCTCGAATCGGTCCGCGCCTTCGCGGAGCGCCTCGCGGACGAGACGATCGACGTGCTGATCAACAACGCGGGGGTCATGGCGATTCCGCGCTCGGAGACCGAGGACGGCTTCGAGACCCAGTTCGGCGTCAACCACCTCGGTCACTTCGCGCTGACCGGGCTCCTCCTCGAGAACCTGGCGACCGACGAGGGCGAGCCGGCGCGGGTCGTCACCGTCTCGAGCGGCGTTCACGAGCGCGGCGAGATCGACTTCGACGACCTCCAGGGCGAGGAGTCCTACGACGAGTGGGACGCCTACGCCCAGTCGAAACTGGCGAACGTGCTCTTCGCGTACGAACTCGAGCGGCGGTTCCTCACCGCGGGGACGAACGCCGAGAGCATGGCCGTGCATCCGGGCTACGCGAACACGCAACTCCAGTTCCGCGGCCCCGAACAGAGCGGGAGTCGGCTCCGAATGGCGGCGATGAAACTGATGAACACGGTCGTCGCGCAGTCGGCCGAGATGGGCGCGCTGCCGACGCTGTACGCTGCGACCGCGCCAGAGGCCGAGGGCGGCGCGTACTACGGCCCCGGCGGGTTCAAGAACATGCGCGGCACGCCCGAGCGACAGGCTTCCTCGGATCGCTCCTACGACGAGGAGACGGCTCGTCGGTTGTGGGCCGTCTCGGAAGACCTGACCGGCGTCGAGTACGATCTCCCGGAACCGAAGGTCGAAGTACCCGCGTAGGTCGGAAGTCCCGCGTCCTCCACGTCCGCGGCAACCGTAACGCGAAAGACCGCTCGCTCGAACGAGTACACATGAGCGACGACGGCATTCAGCGCGCCAGCGACGTCGGGTCGAGCGACGCGCCGCCGGTCGAGGAGAAGCCCTATAAGATAATCTTCGAGGCGAACAAGTGCTTCGGCGCGGGCAAGTGCGCCGAAGTCAGCGACAACTGGGAGATGTCCATCGCGTCGGGTATGGCCCAGCCGAACGAGTACTTCATCGACGAGGACGACCTCGAGCACAACGTCCGCGCGGCGGAGATCTGCCCGGCGAAGAAAGACGACGGCTGCATCCACGTCGTCGACCGCCGGACCGACGAGGAGATCGCGCCCGACCCCCACGGCGACGGTACGCTGAGCGTCGACTGGTAGCCCTCGAGGCGGGAGACCCACGGGCACACACCGAAACGCACATCCCCGACCCGGGACAACGCTCGAGTGCACTTCTGTGCGAGGGTAGCCAAGCAGGCCAACGGCGGTGGGCTTAAGACCCGCTCCCGTAGGGGTCCTTGGGTTCGAATCCCAACCCTCGCATACCGACTCGAACGACGGTGAGAGTCGTGTATGCGAGACGCGGGGTTTGAATCAGACCGAGGTTCTGCGAGCGAAGCGAGCAGGTTCTCGGGCGTGGTTCGAATCCCGACCCTCGCCATTCGTCACGAACCGGCCACGAGCAACAGCGATCGAATTTCAGAAAGAGGAATATACTCCGGACTCGGTCTCGTTCGACTCTGGCCGACCGGAACGCGCAGGTACAACCGTTTCCTCGAGCGGAGCGGTACGTCGAAACGAGCGATGAGCGACCGAGAGGCCGGGGATCGAGACGGCGGGGGATCGCGAATCGCGACCAACCGAGCGGCGGTCGCCATCGCCATCGGCTCGTTGCTGATCGCGGTGGTGATCGGCGTCCTGGCTCGGCGCGGGCTGCTCGGGTCCGTCGGGGTTCGCGGGATCGCCGTCGACGCGTTGCCGTTCTATCTCCTCTTTCTCCTGCTCGCGGTCTGGCTCGTCGTCTGGAGTTGGAGACGGCTGGTATCGCTGCTCCAGTGAGCGGTTTTCCCGTCGAGTACGAGGGGAGAGAACAGGCAATCGGACTCCCCATCGAGCGGAGAAAAGGAACGGACACGCAAGCGCAACGGGGCGAATCGACGGATCGAGCGGGCGTCCGTCGCCGTCGTCTCACGAGAGTCGGTGCGGAAGCAACACCGCGAGCGAGACGTAGATCACCGCCGCGATGACGGGGACGACGAGCGCGCTGAGGAGACTCGTCCCGGGGACGAGCCGCCACGTGAAGAGCAGGACGCCGGCCGGCGGGAGCGCGAGCCCGGCAGCGGTCCGGTGGAACTGCCGGAGCCGATCGCCGACGGCCACCGGTGTGGCCGTCGCGTCCCGTTGGCCCTCGTCCGCCGTGAACGCGGGCGCGGAGAGGAATATCCCGAGACCGATTAGGAGTCCGGCGAACGCGCCGAACGCCGGATCGCCGAACGACTCGAGGCCGAGGTACGCGAACACCGGAACGGTGAGGACACCGACCGCGCCGCCGATCAGGTCCGGCGACAGTCGCCCGTCCTCCGTCGACTCCGGCTCCGTACTGCGTGACCCGCTCATGCGTACGTCGACCGACTCACTGCAGCCACATTACGGTGCTGTCACGCGGTCGGTTCCGCGGTTCGGTGAGCCGCGTCTCGTCGCTTCATCGTCACTCCCCTCGGACCGAGAGATACTCGGGCGGGACGCGATCGGTCGTGTACGTCTCTCGGCCCCGTTTCGTGATCCGGCGGCCGTCCGCGAGCATCGCCGCGGCGTCGACGACGAGCACCACCGGCTCGTCAGCGTGGCGCCGGCCGACGCGGCGGGCCGTCGCCGGGCGCTCCGAGAGGTGGACCTGTCGGCGGTTCATCGGCCGGAGCCCCTCCTCGCGAATCGACTCGAGAGCGTCCGGCGCGGTCCCGTGGTAGAGGTCGTCCGGAACCGGCGCGTCCGTCGGCTCGAGGTCGACGGCGACGGAGTGGCCGTAGGACGCGCGAACGCGGCCGCCGATATCGTCGTCGGCCGCCGCCGTCTCGGTGGCGGTTCGCTCGAACCGCCCCTTCGGATCGGTGGCGATCACGGCCGCGACGTGGGCCGATCGCGCCCAGTCGTACGTCCGTTCGACCGCGGCGACCAGTTCGTTGTAATCGGCCCAGCCGCGCTCATCGAGTTCGAGGCCGACGTCGTCAGGAAAGTGCCGGAGGGCACCGCTCATGAACTTCGAGAGGCGACGACGTCGAGGCCCCGAGAGCGACTGGACTCCGCACGCGTTACAGGCGGGACAGCCCTCTCGTTCGGCCGAAAACGCGCCGTGGTCCTCGCAGACTCGAACGGGGTCGGTCACGGGCGACACTGGCCGCTCGAGCGGAAAAACTCGCTCGGCGGCGAGGGCGCGGCGCTAGTCCTCGCTCTCGGCGATGTCCTCCGCGCGGAGCTCCTCGCTGGCCTCGCGGACCTCCCGCATGACGCTCGAGATGCGCTCCTCGGCCTCGAGTTCGTCCTCGACGGAGAGGTCGACGCCCTCGACCTCGAGGAGGAACTTGGCGACCTCGGTGGCCTCGTACATCACGTCGTCGAGCTCCTCGGCGGTGAAGAAGTCGCACATCGCGCCGTAGAGGAAGGTCGCGCCGGCAGTTCGGACCTTGTCCTCGAACGACGAGCGGGCCTGATTGACCGCCTGCGGCGAGTAGGTGTCGGTCATGAAGGGGACCAGATCCGGCAGGTTCTCGCCGATTTTCGTCATCTCGACGCCGGTCTCGGTCCGGAAGTCAGAACAGAGGCGTGCGATGGCCCACTCGCGGGCGGTGATGTAGGTCCGATCCCGGAGGAACTCGTTAACGCGGTCGTACTGCGCGCCGTCCATCTTCGTGAAGCGAGCGTACTTCTGTACGTCCTCGGGGACGTCGTCTTCCTGGGGCTCGGGGTCCGGCACGCCCGGCATCGACGCGTCGCCGCCGCTCGCGGCCGACGCCCGCTCGTCGCCGTCGGCCGGAGCCTCGTCGCCGTCACTCGAGATCCCGGCTCCGTTCGTCGCGGGAGTCGCGTCCGTCGCGTCGTCATCGTCAGCGCTCGAGTCGTCGTCCGTGCCGGCGGGCCCGTCGGATCGCTCCGGGCGCTCGGACTCGGACCGATCGACCGTCTCGTTACCGTCCATGGCGAGCAATTACCAAACGGCGGACAAAAGGATTCCCCTCCCCCTTCGACGGATCGGTCGATGACCGAGACGCGATCGGAATCGACCCGGGGCTACAGGTCGAGTCGCGTCTCTTCCTCCCAAGAGGTCTCGTCGAGGACGACCGCTTCGTCCTCGCCGAAGACGTAGAGGTGATCGCCGACGTACATCGCGCGGGTGCCGCGACCGCCGAGATCGACGCGGGCGACTTCCTCGAGATCGCCGCCCTCGTAGTCGAACACGTAGCTGCTCTCGCTGCCGGGCATGAAGAACACGCCGTGGGCCTCGTCCTGCAGGAACGCGGTGTGCGTTCGGCTGACGTCACTGTAGCGCTCCGCGGAGAGGATCGCCGAGTCCAGTTCGACGGGGTCCTCGGGATCACTCACATCGAAGAGCGTCGCCTTGGGCCGGCGGTCCTCCTGGCCGACGCCGAGGACGAGGTCGTCCTCGAGCGGATGCAGGTACTCCGAGAAGCCCGGCAGTTTGAGTTCGCCGTCGACGGTCGGATCCGTCGGCTCCGAGAGATCGAGCGTGTAGAACGGGTCAATCTCGCGGTAGGTGACGACGTAGCCCTCGTCACCCTCGAAGCGGACCGAGTAGATGCGCTCGTCGACGCCCAGTCCCGTCACCGAGCCGACCGTCTCGAGGTCTGCATCGAGGACGTAGACGTCGTTCACGGAGTCGACGCCGTGCGTTCGAGGAATCGTCGTCGCGATGCGGAGGTGGTCCTCGTGTTCGTCCATCGAGAACTGGTTGAGCGGCGTGCCGGGCACCTCGCCGCTGGCCTCGGCGGACAGCTCGCCGTCGATGTCGACCCTGACGATTCCGGTCGACGTCAGTTCGCGCTGGTGGGCTTCGGCGTAGTCGCGGAGACCCTGCTCGAACGCTCGACGAGTCTCCCGGCGCTCGTCCTCGTCCATCCGATCGTACCGGTCCGCGAGGATCTCGCGCAGTTCGACGGCCTTGGCGCGCTGCGAGATCTCGAGGTCGTCCAGCGCCGCCACGCGCTCGCGGGCTTGGGCATCGAGCATCGCGGACCCGTTCTCGCTGCCGAGGTACGCGCGGCGCAGGTCGTACTCGTCGGTCGAGCGGGTGTAGGAGAGGTAGATCCCGTTCTCGGAGACGTAGGTCGCCGACAGCGAGCGCGAGCCGACGACACTCGCCTCGCTCTCGAGGGAGCCCGTCTCGGGGTCGACGCGGGCGGCGGTGTAGACGGCGTCGGCGTCCGCGTCCGTGCTCGGACGAACGACGTCGGTACACTCGATCGCCTGATCGCCGTAGGGTTCGATCGGACACGGATCGTCCCCCGGCCGGTCGACGAGGACGAGGTAGAGGTCGCCCTCGTACAGGCGGGCCGTCTCGATCCGCGCCTCGAGGTCTTTGCGCCACTGTTCGGTCGGGTTTTCGGGATCGCTCACGTCGTAGCCGGCGGCCTCCTCGTCGCCGAGGACGACGAGGGTATCACCCGCGAGCAGCAGGTCGCCCGAGCGGGGAATCGATCCGACCGCTTCGGGGGCGTCGGGATCGCTCACGTCGACGATCGACGTCTCGTCCCAGCCGGACGCGTAGCGATGATCGGCGTAGTAGACCGATTCGCCGTCCGTTTTCAGCACGTCGGGTTCGTCGAGGGCCGCCTCCTGGACGTTCGTCTCGGAGTAGCGCTGTTCGCCGCTACCCCCCGTCGCGGGTGCCGACCTCGACGCGGAAGTCCCCGCGTCGGACGCGCCGTCCTCGGCCGATGCGGCGTCATCCTCCTCGACCATGTCGGCACCGCCCGTCCGTGCCGTCACGGGCGGCCGACTGAAAGCGGCGGTCCGCGACCGATCGTCGGCGACGTACTCGACGAACGCCTTCTCTGACGCAAACGTCGTCAGTTCGGGTTCGCTCGCACCGGCGAGCGCGCTATTCTCCCCTTCAAGGTCGGTACTCGCAGGGCGCTCCGTCTCGAACACGCCCGCGAGGCCGGCACCGACGACCGAGCCCACGAGCAGCGCCGCGAGGGCGACCGCGATCAGTCTCGTTCGACCGTTCATAGTGCCTTCATTCGGACCTCGTAATAAGGGCTCTCGGCTAGGTGAAACGCCACTTTCAGTCAGGAGATCGCGCCGATACGACCCGTCCTGGCCGCCGAAAAACCCGCCATTCGACGCTGCTGCGTCGCGTAAACGATTTTCCCGTCCTCGAGAGTTCGACCGGATTTAAGGACGTGAAGGGCGTTCGGTAGTATATGTCACAGACGCCAGTCGTGGTCAAGGCAGTACGGACGCCGCAAGGGAAAGAGGACGGCGTGTACGCCGACGTGCGCAGCGAGGATCTCTCGGTACCGCTGATCGACGAGATTCTGGCCGAGACCGCGCTCTCGGGCGACGAGATCGACGATCTGATGTGGGGCTGTGCCCAGCAGCGCGGCGAGCAGGACAACAACGTCGCCCGCGTCATCGCCCTCCTCTCGGAGCTCGGCGAGAACGTGCCGGCGACGACGATCAACCGCTGGTGTGCCTCCTCGATGCAGGCGGTCATCTCCGCCTCCGACGCCATCGCGGCCGGCAACCGGGACGCCGTCATCGCCGGCGGCGTCGAGAGCATGAGCCGCGTCCCGATGGGCGAGGGGTACGGACACATCCACCCGCGACTGGCCGAGATGTACGACCTCGGCGATCTCCAGATGGGGATGACCGCCGAGAAGGTCGCCGAGGAGTACGGCGTCAGCCGCGAAGAGCAGGACGAGTACGCCGCCCGCAGCCAGCAAAACGCCACCGAAGCGACCGAATCGGGCCGCTTCGACGACGAGATCGTCCCGATCGAGACCGAGGACGGCACCGTCGAGGAAGACGAGGGCATCCGCCCGGGAACGACCAAAGAGAAGCTCGCCGAACTCCCGACCGTCTTCAAGGACGACGGCACCGTCACGCCCGGCAACGCCTCCCAGATCTCCGACGGCGCCTCCGCCCTGCTCGTCACGAGCGAGGCGTTCGCCGAGGAGCACGACCTCGAGATCATGGCCGAGGTCGGCCAGAACAACGTCGCCGGCGTCGATCCGACCGTCATGGGGATCGGCCCGGTCCCGGCGACGAAGGGGCTGCTCGAGCGCAACGGCCGAGACATCGACGAGTACGACCTCGTGGAACTCAACGAGGCCTTCGCGAGTCAGTCGATCTACTCGCGCGATGAGCTCGGCATCGACCCCGAGATCTTCAACGTCAACGGCGGGGCGATCGCGCTCGGCCATCCGCTGGGTGCCTCGGGCGCTCGCCTGCCGGTGACGCTGATCAACGAACTTCAGAAGCGCGGCGGCGGCCTCGGGTTGGCGACGCTCTGCGTCGGCTTCGGTCAGGGTGCGGCGATCGAGTTCGACGTCAACTGAAGCGCGGTTCGGAGGCCAGCGGCCGAGAACCGCGGAATTGCGAGCGGGGAACGAATTCGAGGCCCGAGCGTAGAGAGGGTCTCGAGAAGCGAACGGCGTAAGCCGTGAGCAGTGACCCGCGAGCAGACGGTTCGTCCGAGCCTTTTGATCTCTTCGCAAACCGAGTGAGCGAAGGGCAGTCGGAGCGTCGTCTCGCCGGACAGGTTTCACGGGTCGCGGTTCGAACGGAGTGTGAACCGCGGTGTACGCGACGGAAACGGGACGAGAATCCGAGTCGGTCGCAGGGTTGAACGAGCGAGACGACTAACGGGGCGGATCGCGGCTCGATCCCGAAGGGGTCGAAAACGGAGCGCGAACGGGCGGCTTAGAACAGCCCGCTGACCCACTCCGGAGCGCCAGCGAACGGATCGTCCGGGACCGTCACGGGTTCGTCGGGCATCTCCGGCGACTCCACCGGCTCCGTCGGCGATTCAACTTCGTCGGGCGATTCTATGGGCACGTCCTCAGGCGGCTCGATCTGGGGGCCCTCCTCGGCGTCCTGCTCCGTTCCCTCGAACGATTCCTGTTCGACCTCGTTGATCGATTCGTTCTCGACGGTGCTGGCGTTTTCAGTGATTGTCTGGTCTTCGACGGTCGACTGCGATTGGACGGCCGCGACCGCTCCCGCCCCGACGACGGTTGCGAGCAGGCCGACCGCGATCGCGACGACGAGTACCGTTCCGAACCGATTTCTCCTCCGAGTCATTGTTGTACTGCCCGTCGTGGGCAGCCCGAGCGGAGGACAGTGGTGACAATAAATGGACAGCGCCGTTCGCCGCTCGAACGTCTGATTTCGCCGCTGAAATCGCGTTCGGGACACCGTACAGGTAGTCGACACGGACGGGAGAGCGACGGTGAGCCCGCCGGCGCACCGAACACGGCGACGACTCGAGACGAATAGCCCGAGGCTAACGGCAGCAGCGGACGGAAAATCGGCGGTTGTCTGCCGGGCACTCCCCCTCGAGATCGCGCTCGAAAAGTCGATCGTTTCGGTCCGGTGGTCGGACCCGAAGGGCCGTCTGTAGAGAAAGCAGCGGACAGCGTGGGGTGTTCGGTCGCCGTCTCGCGCCCCGCCGAACGGCTCCGTCAGGCACCGTATAACTCGATGAGGGGCCCTTGCACAGGTTGGCCGGCCGTTTTATACTCTCGAATACTACGCCCACGTATGAGCACGGGCCTCCTCGCGATACTCGTCGGCATCCCGCTGGCCTGGCATCTCGGGCTGACCGCAGTGGCCTACTACGACGCCGGGCAGGTGGGCCTCGAGCCGCCGAAGAAGTGGGCGGCGATCACCTTCTGCATCCCGCTGATCGGCTTCTTCATCTACCTGTTCGAGCGCAGCGAGCTGTCGTACGATCCGGAGAGCGACCCCTATCGGGACAACAACTTCAACATCCATCCCTCGCGGGCCGACGACAGCCCGCTCCCGTCACGCGGTGACGACCGGCTGTCGCCGGAGGACGACCGGGACGACGACGGGAACCCGACTCGGTCGCAGTGACCGAGGCCGATGAATCGTCGGCGGCCGCTCACCGGAGAAGTGAATTATCTATTATTTATTTCTGGCAGATCGCGGGCGGCAGACGGCGGCGCGGAACGGAGACGATACGAACGAACGTTACCGGAACACTGATAGTTTTTGTGCGACCCCGCGGAACTCGATCATGGACCGGGCCCGCACGTGGACGATCGCGATCTTGGTGTTCGTGTTCGGCGACGCAGTGGCGATGCAGGCGCGAGGGCCGATCCTCTCGGAGCTCGAGGCGGGATTCGGCGTCTCCGAGGGCGCGCTGGGACTGATCGCGCCGGCCGGGACCGCCGGCTTCGTGGTCGTCGTGGTCGCGACGGGGCTGCTCGCGGGACGGCTCCCCGTGCGACAGACGCTGCTCGCGGGGGTCGTCGGCGTCGTCGGTGCGCTCGTCGCGATGGCGGCCGCGCCCCTGTACGTCGTCTTCCTGGTCGCGTTGCTCGTACAGGGGGCCGCCGCCGGTGCGTTTCGCGGCGTCGATCGCGTCGTCCTGAGCCACCTCCACGCCGCCCGGCGCGGGCGGGTGTACACCGTCTACGCGCTCGTCTGGGCCGTCGGCGCGGTCGTCGGCCCCCAGCTCGTCAGCGCCGTGCTGTCGGTCGCCGACTGGCGGGCGGTCTTCGTCGTCATCGCGCTCTGTTTTGTCCCGACGGCGGTCGTCGCCGGTCGCCTCGACGCGCCGTCGACGTCCGCCGAGCGATCGATCTCGCGGGACGCGCTTGCGGCCCTGCTCCGGCGACCGCCGGTCGTCGGCGCGTGCGTCGGCATGCTGCTGGTCGGCGGCGTCGAGGGGATCATGTTCACCTGGCTCGCGTACTACGCGGGCGAGTTCTACGCCGCGACGACGGCGAACCTGCTGCTCTCGACGTATCTGCTCGCGTATATTCCCGCCCGGCTCGGGTACACGCTCGCCGTCGACCGAATCCCGTATCTCGCGCTGTTGCTCGTCGCCGTCCTGCCCGCGGTTCCGGCGCTGGCGATCGCGTTCTCCGGACAGGCCGGCCCCGTTCTGTTCCTCGCCGTCTTCGTCGCCGGTGCCGGTCTCTCGAGCGGATTCCCGATACTGGCCGCCTACGCCGTCGAGGCCGCACCGGGGTACACCGGGCCGCTCAACGCGGTGACGACCGGCGCGACCTACGCGGGCATCGCGACCGCACCGGCCGCCGTCGGCGTTCTCGCGGAGCTGTACGGCATCAGACACGCGCTGTGGCTCGCAGTCGCCATCGCCGGTGGGCTCTTCGTCACCGTCGCGGTGACGTGGCTGTGGACCGGAACGGCGACCGCGCCGACGGTTGCGACGGCATCGGACTGAGCGCTGAGCCGTCGCGATCGGCGTCGAAAAACGAGCGTCCGCGAGCCTCGTCCGGGAATCCGCCGCGGGCAGTGGTCAGTCGTCGGCCGGCGTCGCGGCGCTGCCGCCCTCGAACTGCGCGTCGGGGACCGTCCCGTCGTCGTTCCAGCCGCGTTCTGCGTAGTACTCGTCGAGGCCCTGATCGAAGCCAGGGACCTCGTAGGGAAGGGTGTCGTCGCCCCGGTCGAAGCCGCGCTGATTGTTGAAGTGGCGTTCCATCGCGACGACCTCACCGCCGAGTTCTAGGAGTTCGTCGTACTCGGCGTCGAGCAGCGTCTCGACGCGCTCTTCGGTCATGAAGTCCCGCGAGAACTTACAGAGGACGCCGCTGTCCTTGATCGCGTTGATGTTCTCGAGTTCGACGACCTTGGGCGGCTTGCCCTCGAGCCCCTCCTTGTCGAAGGCGTCGTCGGCGTCGACCAGCGGGTACTCGTAGGGGTAGAACTCGGCGTACATGTGGTCAGCGCCGCGGTTCGAGGTGGCGAACGCGAGCCCCTGCCCGTTTAACGTGCGGCCGTCGTGGGCGGAGAACTCCATTCCCTTGACCGACCAGTTCTCGACGCCGAGCTCGTCGTGGACGCGGTCGACGCCCTCCGCGAGCGTGTCGCCGACGCCCTCGCGGTAGGCGATCTTCTCGACGAGGTCGTGAATGAGGTCGGCGTTGCCGAACTCGTCCTCGCTCGCGAGGTAGGCCGCGACGGTGTCGCCCGCCGAGATGGTGTCGAGCCCGTACTCGTCGCACAGCTTGTTCGACTTCATCAGGTCGACGATGTCGTCGATGCCCGAGTTCGAGCCGAAGGCCATCAGCGTCTCGTACTCGGGGCCCTCGGTCTCGAGGCCCGACTCCTCGTCTCGAGTCGGCAGTTTGCAGGCGAAGGCACACGACGAGCAGGTCCCCTTCTTGTACTTCTTCGCCTCGACGCGGTCGCCGCTGATCCCGTCGATACCCTCGAAGGACAGCTCCGAGAAGTAGCGGGTCGGCAGCGCCTCGACCATGTTCGCGTACTCAGCGACGGAGGTCGTGCCCTGATCTCGCATCGGACTGTCGGACTGGGCGGCCTCGCCGTGGATCTCCATCTGGAGCGCCGGGAACTCGATCTCGTTGGTCGAGTCGCCGTCGAAGGTGATCGCCTTGACGTTCTTCGCGCCGAGGACGGCACCGAGTCCGCCGCGGCCGAAGGCCCGCTCCTTGGAGGTCATGATCGAGGCGAACCGGACCCGATTCTCACCGGCCGGGCCGATGACCGTAGTGTGCTCCGAGCCGAGGCCGTGTTCGTCCTCGATGTACTCGCAAGTCTCTGGGACGGTCGCCTCGGCGAGTTCCGGGACTTCCTCGAACTCGACGCCCTCGTCGGTGACGTGGAGGATCACGAGTTCGTCGCTCGCACCGGTGATCTCGACGGCGCTGTACCCCGTGCCGGTGAAGTTCCGCGAGAGGAAGCCGCCGGCGTTCGAGGACAGCAGGCCGTCGGTCAGCGGCGAGACGCCCGTCGCCGACATTCGGCCGGTAAAGCTCATCGTCGAGTGCTGGAGCGGCCCCGTCGCGAAGTACAGGCGGTTGTCCGCCCCAAGCGGGTCGACGTCGAACGGGATCCGTTCGTGAGCGAGCTTCGTTCCGAGCGCCCGTCCGCCGATATACGACTCGAGGAGGTCGTCGATGTCCTCGGTCTCGGCGGTTCGCTCACCGACGTCGATCGAACACAGCGGTCCCCGTACGTGTTTCATAGTACCACAGTGATGGACACGGCCGCAAAACGGTATCGGTTTTTCAGGCGCGTTCGCCCGGTGTAATAGCCGGTCGGCGGTCCGCAGTCGGTGGATCGCCCGCGGTATGGCGGGACGGAGCCGTCTTTATCTACCCGTGGCGTCTGGGTCCGGGCATGCCCAGGCCGGAGGACCCGCGCGAAGAGACGACCATCGACGACGTCTACGAGCAACTCGAGGCGCTCGAGGAGACGGTCGATACGTCCCACGAGCGGACGGAGGTACACCGGACGATGCGGCTGGTCAGCCGACTCTCGCATAACGCGACGGTCGGGAAGGTGATCACCGGGTTCACCCGCAAGGACAAGGCGGAGGCGTTCGTGGGCAGCGTCGTCATCGGCCTCCCGATGGTGGTCGAAGACGGCGTGTTCGGTATCGGGTCGTTCCTAGCGACTCACCCCGTCTTGCTGCTAGTGAACCTCGTGTTTACGGTCGGACTGGTCATCGGTATCCTCTACGTCGCCGATTTCCGGGAGGTCCAGATCCACAATCCCTACTTCGGTCTGATTCCGCGCCGCCCCGTCTGGGTGTTGCTGATCGCGTTCGCGACCGCCGCGGGGTTGATGACGCTGTGGGGCCGGATCGCGTGGGACGAGCCGTGGGTCAACCTCTGTCAGGTCTCGGTGGTCTTCACCGCGATGGCGCTCGGCGGCTCGCTGGGCGACATCCTCCCCGGCGAAGCCGAGCATCGGCCGGTCGACGACGGTCGCCGTGACGGCGGTCTCGAGGACGCGTAGCGGACGGACAGTCCGCGCGAACGGAACGTTTATCCGACCGACGGCGAAGCCGGCCCCATGGTCAGTACGGCGATCCTGTTCGCACTCGGCGCGTTGCTTCTGTACGGCGGTTGGGCGGTGACCGGCGGCGTCGCGACGCGGTCGCTCTCGCCCGTGAACGCGGTGTTTCTCTCCTACGTCGCGAGTCTCGTAATCGTCGGCGGGTACGTGCTCTCGCTGCGCCGTCCCATCGCCGGAACCCGGGTCGACATCGCGTTCGCGCTCGTCTCCGGCGCGTTTCTCGCAGCGGCCTCCATCAGCTTCTACGCCGGCCTCGCCCGCGGGAACATGGCGATCGTCTCCGCGATCGCCGCGCTGTACTTCGTCATCCCGGCGATCGTCGGCGTCTTCTACTTCGACGCACAGCTCAGCGCGACGAACGTGGCCGGGCTGGCGCTCGCGGTCGTCGCCGTCGGGCTCGTCGCGACCTGATTTCGGGGCCGACTGCGAGTCCTCGATCGACAGTTCGGTTCCGATCAGTCAGCCCGGAACGCGTCGACCGGAACGCGAACGATCCGGTCGTCGTTCGCTCGTTCCTCACCGCGGCCGTCGGTGTTACTGGTCGTGAGGTAGAGGTACTCGCGGTCCGGCCCGAGCGTCACCGCCCGTATCCGGCCGAAGTCGCCGGCGAAGTGTGCGACGAAGGCGGTCACTCCTCCACCGGTCGTTTGCGCCTCGTACAGGCGCTCCCCGCGGAGCCCGGCGAAGAAGACGCTCCCGTCGTGGGCCGCCGCGCCGGCCGGCGCCCACGTCTCGTACTGCGTGGAGTGGAACGCGGGGGATTCCATCTCGGGCTGCGTCTCCGGGCCGGTGATGGTAGGCCACCCGTAGTTGCGGCCAGATTCGATCACGTTGAGTTCGTCCCGCGCACTCGAGCCGTGCTCCGTCGCCCAGAGCCGTCCCTCGTCGTCCCAGGTGAGTCCCTGCGGATTCCGATGGCCGTACGAGTACACCTCTGTCCCGAACGGGTTGTCGTCAGGGATCGACCCGTCGTCCTCGAGCCGGAGGATCTTGCCCGCCAGCGAGTCCCGGTCCTGTGCTAGTTCGGACTCGGACGCGTCCCCGGTGGTCACGTACAGGCGGTCGTCAGGGCCGAAGGCGATACGACCGCCGTTGTGGATGCGATCGCTCGGTATCCCGTCGATGATCGTCGTCTCGTTTTCCAGTTCGCGGTCCTCGAAATCGACCTCGAAGCGGCGGACCGTGTTCTCGACGGACTCCCGGTCGACCGTCTGATAGACGTACACGTACCGGTTTTCCGCGAAGTCGGGATGGGCCGCGATACCGAGCAATCCTCCCTCTCCCAGCAGCGGCTCGTCCAGTTCGTCGAAGCGCTCGAGGACGTGTCGCTCGCCGTCCTCGATCAGCAGGAGGTCACCGGTCCGCTCGGTCACGAGGTACCGGTCGTCCTCGAGGACGCGTACCTCCCACGGGACGTCCAGGTCCTCGGCGACGACCTCCGATTCGACGTCGTCGTCAGCGAGTCCGGCTACCGCCCCGGTTTCAGTCGGAGTGAAAAGTAAGTGGAGCGGGAGCCCGAAGACCGCCACGAGGGAGACGAGCAGGACCGCGGTGGCGCCGACGGCGATCGCGATCGTGCGCCGATTCATTTTCTCGACGGTCGGGAGCGCCCCTCCTCGCTATCGCCCGCCCCCTCTCGCAAGTGATCGACACCGGCCGGCGGTCCGCGAACCAGCAGGGTCTCACCGGCCGCACACGCACGGTCGGGTTCCGGGTCGAACGTCCAGCCGTCGCCGCCGTGGATCGCGAGGACGACCACGCCCGCCCCCGCCTCGAGTTCGAGGTCGGCGACGGTCGCCCCGTCGAAGTCGCTTCCAGCGCCGACGACAACGGCGCCGATGGCCTCCTCGCTGTCCTCGAGAGCGGCGCCGAAGACCGGCGGCAGTTCGACCTCGCGCAGGACGACCTCGGCGATGTCGACCGCGGCGTCACAGATCACCTCGGAGGCCGCCGCGAGATGGAGCAGGCCGCGGCGCTGGGCGGCGCTCCCGACCTCGTCGTCGGCCTCGATGACCCACGTCTCGAGGCGCGTCTTGTGCTCGTCGGACTCGTCCTCGAGCGCGAGCACTTCCCGGGCGAGGTCGTCGCTGTCGAGTCGGGCGGCCCCGTATGCCAGCCCGACCGCGAGTTCGGCCATGTCCTTGAGGTCGATGACGGTCTCGGCGGCTCGCGCGATCTCCTCGCTCTCGGTCCCCGCCGACGGCGCCGCGGGAGCCGGGAGGGGCTCGCCGGTCGCCCGTCGGTAGACGACTTCGATACCCTCGCGCGGACCGCGGCCGACGATCACGTCTCCGTCAGCGAGTCGGTCGTCGCCCACGGGCGCGAACGACCACTCGCCCTCGCGGCGGATCGCGATGAGCCGCACGCCCGTCTCGAGATCGAGCTCGAGGTCTCGCAGGCGGGCTCCCGCGAGGTCGGAGTCGGCCGCGACGGTCGCCCGGACGAGCCGCTCGTCGGCGTCGGGAAAGGCGTGCTCGAAGGCGTCGGGGACGCCGCCGTCGTCGCGGACGATCCGCGCGATATCGGCCGCGGCCTCGGTGATGCGGACGGCGCTCGCGGCGACCTGGAAGAGCCCGACCAGTTGCTCGGCTTCCTCGGCCCGCTTGGCGGCGAGCATCAGCGCGATCCGGACGTGATACTGCAGGTAGTTGGCGCGGGACTCGAGTTCGAGCACCTCGTCGGCGAGGGAGGCGTCACCGTCGCGGACGGCGGAGTACGCGAGATCGACCGCGAGTTCGGACGAGTCCTTGAGTTCGACGAGAACGTCCCGGACGTTCCGGGGCTCGTAGGAGATTTCGCGCATACCCGCCCGTCGGCCGGCGAACTAATCAAGATTTGGACGCTGAGCGGGGTGTAACGAGACCAACGCTTAATGGGGCAGCGACTCACGTTGGGATAGATGTTTGGCCACGATTCCGCCCTCGACGTCTATCGGCAGGCACTGCCGGTGATCCTCGTCAGCCTCGTCGCGGGCCTGTTCGCCGGCACGCTGCTCGGCACCGAGACGATGCGCGAGGGAATCGAGAGCGTCCCCGGAATTCTCCTCCTCTTGCCCGCGTTTCTGGCCACTCGCGGCGGCGTCTACGGCTCGCTGGGCGCGCGGCTCTCGAGCGGGCTCCACCAGGGCGTGATCGAGCCCCGATTCGAGTGGTCCGGCCGGCTCCGGAGCGCGATCATCGCCTCCTTCCTGAACGGCCTGATCGTCTCCGTCTTCATCGCCGTCCTCGCCTGGGGCGTCATGCTCGCGCTCGGTCGGCCGGCGAACCTGCTCGAGTTGCTCATCGTCCTGTTCGTCGCCGCCGTGTTGAGCGCGGTCGCAATGCTGGGCGTGTTGCTCACCGTGATTTTCAAGGGCTATCGGCGAGGGCTCGACCCGGACAACGTCATCGGGCCGGTCGTGACCACCGTCGGCGACGTCTTCGGCGTCGTCTTCCTGCTGACCGGCATCGCCGTCGCGGGGGCAGTCCTGTGAGCGTCGGCGGCGACCTCCTGGCCGGCGAGGACCTCGAGGAGGACCTGCTCGGCGATTGGGCCGTCCGGCGCATCGTCGCGACGCTCGTGCCGCTGCTGGCCGTCCTCTCGGTCCTACAGATGGTCTCTGGTACCGTCCTCGAGAGCTTCGAGGAGCAGTTGCTCGCGAATCCGTCGCTGCTCGTCCTCGTGCCGGTGATGATCGGGACGGCGGGAAACCTCGGCTCGATCATGTGCGCCCGCCTGTCGACGCAGTTGCATCTGGGCACGCTCGAGTTCTCGCCATCCAACCCGAACATTCGGGCTAACGTCGGTGCCGTCATGGGGCTGGCGGCGACGGTGTTCGTCCTGCTGGGAATCGCCTCGTGGGGGATCGGCCGCGCGCTCGGCGGCACGCTCGGACTCGGACGGCTCATGGTGATCACGATCGTCAGCGGCATGCTGCTGGCGGTCTGGGTCGTCCTCGTCAGCTCCGTCGCCGTCTACGCCTCCTACCGGCTCGGCTACGATCCGGACGATACGACGATCCCGGTCGTCACGAACGTCTGTGACATCACCGGCGTGCTCATCCTCTTCGCCGTCGTCGGACTCGTGCTCTGAGCCGTCCCCGTCACTCGAGTCCGTCCGTGCGCTGCCTCCGCGCCACTGAATTTCCTGACACGGATCGATGTCCTCGAGACCGATGTGCTCGGGACCGACGCCCTCGAGACCGATGGCTCGAGCGATGAGCGCATCCGCGACGAACTGGACCGCGAACTCGAGGACGATGAAACGGAGAGTGGAGACGCCTACACCGGTTTGCCGCACTGCTCGATGGCCTCGCGAACCGCCTCGGTGCGGCCGATGAGCGTGATGTGATCGCCGTACTGGAGTTCGACGTCGGGGGTCGGCACTTCGCTCGTCCCGTTCCGGCTCACGAGCGCGACGAGGACGCCGTTCGGGAGGTCGCCGCCGAGATCGACGATTCGCTTCCCGACGAGGTCCTCGTTGGTGATCTCGATCTCTTGGACGTCGCCGGACCGACCGAGTTCGGACATCCAGTTCGAGAGCGCGGGCCGTTCGATCTGGTTGTCGATCGCCCACGCGGTCGACTCGGCCGCCGAGATGGTCTGGACGCCGAGATCCTCGAACGCCGACGCGTTCGACGGATTGTTCGCCCGGGCGATCACGTTCTCGACGTCGAAGTTCGACTTCGCGAGCTGGGCCACGAGGAGGTTCGCGTCGTCGTCGCCGGTCGCCGCAACGACGGTCTTGGCGTTCTCAGCACCCGCCTCGCGTAACACCTCGACGTCGGTCCCGTCGCCCTGACGAGCGGTGAACCCGTCGTTGCGAAGCTGCTCGAGGGTCGTCCGATCCTCCTCGATCAGCACTACGTTTTCACCGCGCGCTTCGAGCCGTTCTGCCAGCGAGCGACCGACGCGGCCGCCGCCGATGATGAGTACACGCATTGGAATCACGTCGAGTTTCTCCGCGATCTGTCTGGCGAACCCGCCCTCGAGGACGACCGTCACGAGAATGACGAGAAAGACCGTTCCGACGAGCAGCTCCGCACCGGCCGGATTCGTCGGCGGCGTCTCGGTCTGGAGCCGGATCGCGAACAGGGTCGCGACCGACGCCGGAATGATCCCCCGCGGGCCGACGGCGCTCATGAAGATCGTCTCCCTGAACGTGAACCGGCCGCCGCGCGCCGAGAGGAAGACTAGTAGCGGCCGCAACACGAGCATGATGATCGCGACGACGGCCACGCCGCCCAGTCCGAGCGCGAACAGCTGATCGAACTCGAGCAGCGCCGCGAGCGTGATGAAGACGAACGAGAGCACGAGCAGCGTTATGTCGCCCTTGAACGCCTCGATCTCCTCCTCGTAGGGCAGATTGGCGTTGCCCAGAATCAGTCCGGCCGTCGCCGCGGCCGCGACGCCGGCTTCGGCGAAGACGAAATCGGCCGCGCCGAAGGCGACGATCGCCCCAGCCAGCGTCAGCAGCCGCGCGTTACGCGGCGCGTCGTCGGGCGAGATGTCGACGTACTGAAGCACCGACCAGACGACCGCGGCGACGACGACGCCGACGAGCAGTCCCGTTCCGAGCCGCTCGGCGAACAGTTGCAGGTAGACGTCCGCGTGAATCTCCTGGATGGTCATCGCCTTGAACAGCACGACCGCGAGGATCGCCGCCGTCACGTCGTTGACGATCCCCTCCGTCTCGAGGGTCGCCGCGACCCGGTCGCGGACGGGGACGACCTTCAGGATGGGCGTGATGACCGTCGGACCCGTTGCGATCAGGAGCGCGCCGATCAACAGCGCGATGTCCCAGTCGGCCTCGAGGAAGAAGCGGACCGCGCCGGCGGTCCCGAGAAACGCGATCGCTGCCCCAATCGTCGTCAATCGCAACACGGCCGTCGGTGCCTCTTTGATCTTGTCGATCTTGAGGTGGAACGCGCCCTCGAAGACGATAACGGCGACGGAGAGGCCGACGATCGTCGAGAGGCCGCTCTCGCCGAAGGAGTCGATGGTCAACACGCCGAGCCCTTCCGGCCCGATCGCGACCCCGGAGATGATGAGAAAGAGGACGCTCGGAACGCGGAACCGGGCCGAGAGGAGCTGTGAGAGGACGCCGAGACCGACGATCGAGGCGACCAGGAGGAGCAAATCGGCACCGCCTTCTGCTCCAGTCATAGCCGTCGCTGCCGCCCCGTGATCGGTCGGCATACCGACGCTGCTGGTCCGTCCATTCGTCTCGAGAGAGTCAGTCCACCCGGTTAACTCCTGTGAGAAACGGCCGTAATTTGGCCGGGACGAGCCCCCGGTCGTCGACCCCGATCGGTCCGGCGAGGGGACGACCGGCCGTCATCGCGGCGAGAACGATCAGTCGTCCGCGTAGATCCGATCGACGCGATCCTCGAACCGCTCGAGGATGACTCGTCGCTTCTTCTTCATCGTCGGAGTGAGCATGTCGTTTTGCTCGGTGAACTCCTCGGGCACGAGTTCGAACCGCTTGATCGTCTCGTGTTTCTCGAAGTTCTCGTTGACGCGGTCGACCTCCGCCTGAATGTGCTCGCGGACGCGGTCGTCGTCGCACATCGCTTCGGGGTCGTCGGGGAGATCGATCCCCTCCTCCGCGGCCCACTCGCGGACGTGGTCCGTGTTGGGGACGAGCAGGGCACCGATGAACTTCTCGCCGTCGCCGACGACCATCGCCTGCTCGACGATTTCGCTCGCGGCGAAGGCGTCCTCGATCGGCCCGGGCGCGACGTTCTTCCCCGTCGAGAGGACGATGATCTGCTTGAGGCGGTCGCGGAACTCGAGGTAGTCGTCGGGCCGGAGGTGAACGATGTCGCCGGTTCGGAACCACCGGTCGCCGTCCTCATCCTCCGTGAACGCGCCCTCGGTCGCGCCGGGCTTGTTCCAGTAGCCCTGCGTGACGTTCGGTCCCTTGACGAGGAGTTCCCCGACCTCGCCGGGGTCGTCGGCGAAGGCCTCCTGGTCGGCGACGGTCTCGTCGACCGTCACGTCGACGTTGAACAGCGGCGGGCCGATCGTACCGATCTTCGCCGCTTCGGGCGGATTCGTCGAGACGATGGGTGCGGTCTCGGTCAGTCCGTACCCCTCGAAGATGGGCAGCCCCATGGCGTGATAGAGCCGACAGAGCTCCGGCGAGAGGCTGCCACCGCCGCTGATCAGTATCTCGATGTTGCCGCCCAGCGCCTCCCGGACCGTCGAGAAGACGAGTTTGTCCGCGAGCGCCTGTTTGGCCGACAGGATCGGGCCCGGCGACTCGGCCCGCTGGTACGCGACGCCGACGTCCGTGGCCCATTCGAAGATCCGCTGTTTGGCCGACGACTGGCTCGCTTGCTCCCGGATACCGTCGTAAATCTTCTCGTAGACCCGGGGGACGCTCGTGGCCGTCGTCGGCTCGACGAGACTGAAGTCCTCCTGGAGCGTGTCCGGACTCTCCGCGTAGGCGATGCAGGCACCGCTCGCGAACAGGGCGAAATGTCCCGCCGTTCGCTCGAAGACGTGGGCGAGGGGCAGGTACGAGATCGCCACCGACTCCTCATCTAACACCGGCACGTCGTCGTCCTTGTCCGGCCGCGGGCCGAAGCGTTTCCGGGAGGCGTTGACGTTCGACCGGAAGTTCCCGTGGGTCAGCTGGACCCCCTTCGGCTGCCCGGTCGTCCCGCTCGTGTAGATCAGGCTCGCCAGATCGTCCGGCTCCGTCTCCTCGATCCGGGCCTCGTAGGCCTCGAGATCGAAGGTCTCCTCGCCGCGGGCGTAGAGGTCTCCCAGCGTGAGGATGTCGTCGCGGTCGTCGTAGCCGTCGATCTCGTCCATCGAGACGATGAACTCGAGGTCGAGGGCGTCCTCGACCGCGAGAACGTTCTCGAGCAGGTCCTCGTTCTCGACGACGACGCCGTCGGCGTCGGGGTCGTCGAGCAGGTACTCGACTTGGTCCGGCGAGGAACTCGTGTAGACGGTGGTGACGACTGCGCCGGCTCCGAGGAGGGCGAAGTCCGACTGTGCCCACTCCATTCGGGTATTGGAGAAGAGACCGATCCGATCACCCGACTCGACTCCCAGATCGCGGAAGCCGGCCGAGAGGGTGCGAACGATATCGCGCATCTCGGCGTAGGAAATCGTCCGGAACTCGCCGGGCGTCGCGGCGGGAATAACCGAATCGGTCAGCGATCGGTCGTAGATACCGCCCTTGTACTGCTGTGCTGGCCGGTTCGAATTTCGCTCGGCCGAATCCTCGAACAGCCGTGCAAGGGTCGTCTCGCCGGTGACCTCGTCCTCGTACTCTCGTTCGGCGTCCCGCCAATTCATATACCTATGCGAGTACCTCCCGTGCGATAAAACGTGTTGAAACGGCCGTCATCCGTGAGTGGGTTTATCACCTCTCAGAGAACCGCCGAAACGCACCGCGATGGGTCGAAACCATCTCGAAACGGAACGGACTCGAGTGGTCGTCGCCCGAGATTGCGCTCGAACGGGTCGCGGCTCGATTAGCCTGCCCGCGACTGCGCTCGGATGGATCGCGGCTGGAAGAGTCCGCCCGACTGGTCTGGCACGATCACTCCCGATGGTCGAGATAGCCCAGCACGCCTCGCGTGTTCAGCTTCGCCTCCTCGCTCGCTTTCTCGTCGCCCCAGACGTCGGTCATCTCGGACGCGTCCGCGAAGTACTCGATCACCGCGTCGTCGTCCTCGAGTTCGCGGCGTTTCGCCGCGACCGCGTCGACCCACTCCTTGAGGACCGTCGCGTACTCCTCGAGCGCCCGCTCGACGTCGTCGCCGACGTAGCGGGGCCCGAAGTGGGGATAGCAGAAGACGTCGGGATCGATCTCTTTCAGCGTCTCGATGTCGTCGAGACACTGCTCGAGGTCGAAGTTCGACGGCGGCGAGGTCTCCCTGATCTCCTCGATCTCGGGGACCCAGATCCCGGCGGCGTCGGCGACGAAGACCGCGTCGTTGACCGGATCTTCGAAGACCACCTGATGAGGTGCGTGGCCCGGTGCGCCGTGAACGCGCAGTTCGTGAGTGCCGAGGTCGATGACGTCGCCGTCGTCGATCGCGACGATTCGATCCTCCGGGACGGGCTCCGGTTCCACGTAATACTCCCACTGATCGCCGACCGCCTGCTTCGTTCCCGCGACCAGTCGCGAGGGATCGGCCAGGTGATCCGCTCCGAGACTGGGAACGTAGACGTCGGCGTTCGGACAGTCAGCGGCGAGAAAGCCCGCACCGCCGGCGTGATCGAGGTGGACGTGAGTCACCGCGATGACCTCGAGGTCGTCCTCGTCGATACCGACCTCGACGAGGGCCTCGCGGAGCAGGTCGTAGTTCGTGCCGATACCGGTGTCGACGACGGCGGGCCGCTCGTCGTCGATAATGTAGACGGCCCCGTACTCGTTCGTGTCGTACATCCCCGTGTCGAGGTAGTAGAGATCCGAACAGTCGCCGGTAGTGACTTCGCGGACGTCTCCGACTTCCATATCGGAAGCCCGTCAGCGGACGGGATAAAAGCTCGCGTCGCGGCGACCCGCCCGGAGATGAGGGCCGTTACAGACTTCACACCTCATCCTCTTGCACACGGTAGATGACTCGAATCGTCTTCGAACTACTCTTCGCTCTCGGATCGATATGAGCCGCGACACATCGGACCGCACCCGGCCCGCGCTCCCACGACCGCGGCTCCGGCGGGAGTACGTCCCCCAGATCGTCGGCGCGTTCGGCGGACTCTCAGCGCTCTCTCTCGTCGTCTGGACGGTCGCGTTCGCCGCGGTGATCGACCTCCCGGGCCTCCTCCTTAGCACTGCCTTCATCGGCGGCCCGGCCGTAGGGCTGGTCTGGGGCAGCTACCGACTCGAACGGAGCGGTATCGAGCCGAGCCGGTACGGCCGGATTCTCCAGTGGTGTGTCGGTGGTGCGGTCGGATTTCTGGCCGTCAACCTCCTGACGATGATCTTCTTTCCCTGGTACAATCTGGCGGGAAATATCTCCTGGGCGCACTTCTCCCTCAATTCGGGTGCGATCGGCGGCTTCGCGGTCGGCTACGTCGAAGCGCGGGCGATCCAACGCGAGGTCGAGGCAACGGCCGCTACCGTCCGCGCCGACCAACTCGCCGACGAGCGCGAACTGCTCATGTACCTGAACGATCTCCTCCGACACGAGGTGTTGAACTCTTCGCAGATCATCGGCGGCCACGCATCGCTACTGCACGCGACGTGTGACGACGACGGCGTTCGCGACCGCCTCGAGACGATCGAACGCGAGAGCGAGGAGCTCGTCGACGTCATCGATGACGTCCGAGCGATGCTGGATGCGAACCGGGAACCGGACGCGCGCTCGACCGTCGACCTCACCGCCTTACTGACGGAACAGGTGGCCGAATGCCGCGCCCGCTTCGACGAGGCCGTCATCGACGCCGACCTCCCCGAGGCGACGCGGGTCAGCGGCAACGAGGGGCTCAAATGGATCTTCTCGAACCTCCTCGAGAACGCGATCGAACACAACGATACCGAGACGCCGCACGTCCGCGTGACCGTCGACGAGCGACCCGAGACCGTTACCGTCATCGTCGCCGATGACGGTCCCGGCATCCCCGAGGAAGACAGAGCGACGCTGTTCGAACGCAAATCGACCAACCACGGCCTCGGCCTCTACCTCTCCCGCATCCTCGCGAACCGGTACGGCGGCACCGTCGACCTCGCCGACACCGGACCCGACGGGAGCGTCTTCGTCGTCGCGCTGCCTCACGCGTCGACCGCTGCGGGCGACGAGACGACGGGCGACGAACCGCTACCGACGACCGATTAGCGACGCTCGAACTCGTCGGACGACTCCTTCCACTCGCCGATTCCCGACGGGTCGAGGTGGACGTGCGCGTCGCCGACGTCCTCGAGCCCCCGGAGGCGATCGACCAGTTCCGACTCGATATCGTGGGCCTCCCGGAACGGCATGTCGCCGTCGACTTCGACGTGGACTTCGACCTCGAGGACGGTGCCGTCGTAGAAGACGGTCAGGTCGTGGACGCCCGCGACGGCCGGATGGCCACGGAGGGCGGTCGTGATCTCCCCTCGCTTCTCGGGGCCGGGCGCGGCACCGATGAGGTAATCGACGTTCTCCCTGCCGATCTCGACGCCCTGATAGACGACCAGCAGACTGACGAGGCTGCCGGCGACGGGATCGAGGATCGGATAGCCGACGAAGACGCCGAGAACGCCGACGATGGCGGCGACCGAGGTGTAGATGTCGTTCAGACAGTCCTTCGCGAGCGCCGCCAACGCGGTCGACTGCAGGCGCTCGTTGATCACCACGGTGTAGCGATAGACCAGATACATGTCGGCGATCGAGAACGCGAGCGCCGCGAGGAGCAACACGCTGAACTCGATATCGGTTCCGTACGCGAGCCCCTCAGCGGATCGGTAGAGCAAGTTGAGCCCCAGGAGCGCGATGACGGCGCCGACGAACAGCGCCGTCAACGGCTCGATCCGGTCGTGGCCGTGGGGATGCGTGTCGTCGGGTTCGTCGAACGCGCTCCGGCCCCAGACGAGGACGACGACGCTGGCGACGAGATCGGCCAGCGAGTGGGCCGCGTCGGCGAGCAGGGCGACACTGCCGAACGCGAGCCCCGCACCGCCCTCGACGACGATCTTGGCGACGTTACCGAGGACGTTCGCCCACGACGCCCGCGCGAACCCGCGTCGCCCGCCGTCCGCGCCAGCCTCTTCGGACATGGATCGGTTTAGAGGCAGTCTAACCTTGGCTCTTTTCCTTCCCTCGTTCGGGCGCTCGCGGACGGTCGAGTCGAGTCGACCCGACCATCGAAATCCTCAATGGGGCCCGCGAGAGAGGGCAGACGACTGGGCGATGGGGCCCGCCTAACCCAACCGCCGGACGAGACGGTCGACCGCGTCTGGATCGAGCGCAGACGCATCGTGCGTCGTCCGGCTGACGGTCCCTGCGTGACCACCCAGCCATGGCAGACACACATCCGCTCGTTCGCCTCGAGACGCTCGCACTGATCGCCGTCGGCGGTTTCGCCGGGTCGAACCTCCGTTTCTTCGCGATGGGAGTGCTTCCGGACGTGCCGTCGATCGTTCTGGTCAACGCCGTCGGGAGCGCGGTCCTCGCCTTCCTCGTCTACGAAGCCGACTACGCGGGCCACCTGGCCTCGCGGGCCCGGCTCGTCTTCACGACGGGGTTTCTCTCCTCGTTGACGACCTACAGCACGTTCGCGCTCCAGACCGCACTCGCCGCGAGTCCGCTCGCGCTGGGCGGCATCGTCGCCGCGAACTACGGACTCGGCCTCGTCGGCGTGCTCGCCGGACGAGCGCTCGCGCGTCGGGTCGGTGCTCCGCGGCCGTCCGGTGGTGAGACCGCGTGAGTACGCTCCTCCTCGCGGGCAGCGGTATCGGCCGGCTGCTCGCTCGAGCGGCCGTCACCGTCGATCCCGACCCGGCCCACGTCGTCGGCACCGGCGGGGCGATCGGTGCAATCCTCCGATACTGGGTCTCCCAGCGGGTTTCCGAACGGGTCTCGAGCGAGCGGTTCCCGCTGGCGACGTTCGCGGTCAACGTCGTCGGCAGTTTCGTTTTCGGCCTCGCGGTCTTCGCGGGTGCGGGCGAGTCGACGATCCGACTCGTCGGGACGGGCATCTGTGGCTCCTTCACGACGTTTTCCTCGTTTTCGGTCGAGACGCTCCGGCTGTACGAGCGCGGCGACCGGACGCTCGCGGTCGGCAACGCCGTCGCTAACCTCGCGTGCTCGCTCGCTGCGATCGGCCTCGCGTGGGGGCTCGTCGCCGCCGCCCTCTGAGCGTCGCGTTCGTCATCGGGCCCGGACCGAGATCCGTTAGCAGCTCGTCACTAGTGGTACCGATCACCACGGCCTCGAGCGATCGAGTCGCTTTCGACCCGCGGTAGGTTTATGTCCGGATTCCGTGAGGCGACAGTATGGAGGCTCGCCAAGACGCGTGGCGAATCTACCGCGAGTCACTGCCGATCCTCGTCGTCAGCCTCGCCGGCGGGATTTTCGCCGGCTCGGTCCTCGGATCGGAGGGGATGACCGAGGGATTCGAGCGATTTCCCGGACTGTTGCTCCTGCTCCCCGCCTTTCTGGCGACTCGAGGGAACGTCTACGGCGCGATGGGCGCGCGCATCTCGAGCGGACTCCACCAGGGGATGATCGACCCCGAGTTCTCGTGGGATCGGCGGCTGGTCAACGCTGTCGCCGCCTCGTTCATCAACGGCATCGGGATTTCGATCGTCATCGCGGTCCTCTCGTGGGGCATTCTGCACGCTCTCGGTCGGGAATCGGCCAGGCTCGTCGAACTCGTCGGTATCATGCTGGTCTCCGGCGTCCTCACGTCCGTCACCTTGATTTTCGGACTGCTGGCGCTGGTGTTCGCGAGCTACGAGTACGGGCTCGACCCCGACAACCTGATCGGCCCGATCGTCACCACGCTCGGCGATATCTTCGGCGTCGTCTTCCTCTTCGTTGCGATCACCGTCGTGGGAGGGATCTTCTGATGGCGTCCGCGGGCTCGGACGAGACGATCGACACCTGGTCGATCCGCAGCATCGTCGCCACGATGTTTCCCATCCTCCTCGTCCTCTCGATGCTCGAGATGGGATCAGGCTACGTCCTCGAGGAACTCGAGGAGACCTACCTCTCCAACCCGACGCTGCTGGTGCTCGTTCCCGTGATGATCGGGATGGGCGGCAACCTCGGCGCGATCCTCTCCTCGCGGCTCTCGACGCGACTCCACCTGGGCTTGCTCGAGTTCGATCCTCGAGACGAGGTGCTGTGGACGAACGTATTGGCGATCATGGGACTGGCGGCGACGATCTTCTCGGCGCTGGGCGTCGCCGCCTGGATCGTCGGGCAGATCATCGCCGAACCGATGGCACTGGTCGATCTCATGCTCATCTCGGTCGTCAGCGGCATGCTCCTGGCCGTGATCGCGATCGTGCTCAGTATCGCCGCGACCTACGTCTCCTACACGCAGGGGCTGGACCCCGACGACACGACGATTCCGGTCGTCACGAACGTCTGTGACATCCTCGGCGTGATCGTCCTCTCGGGGGTCGCGATCGTCGTCCTGAACTGAGATACGCTGGGACGATTCGAACGAAGAGACGCGCGGCTCGGCAATAGTAGTCGACTCGAGACAGAACCGTTCTCCCGTCGTAGCTTCACCTTGTGACCAGAAGTACTTAAAGGACGAGCGGCCGGGTCGAAACCGAACCGCGTGCGGACTGCGACGACTACCGGTGTGACTAACGGATATGTGAACTCGAGAACGGACGACCTCCCGTCATAGCTCTACCTTGTGGCCAGAAGCACTTAAAGAACGAGCGGGCGCGGCGGTTCGCGGCGATGGACCGCGTCGCGCTACGCGGACGCGAGATCGCGGAACGCCGCCGCGGCCGTCCGAGTTCCCTTCGAGATGAGCACGTCGCCGCCGCGCAGTTCGGCGTCGGCGTCCGCGACCAGCAGCCACCCCTCGTCGGGGCGGCGGATGGCGATCACGGACATCGTCGACTCGACGTCGGGAACGCCGGCGGTCACCGCGGTCCCGTCGAGGTCGCTCCCCGTTTCGACCTCGACGCGCGTGATGATCTCGTCGCTCTCCTGGACGGCCACCTGCACGACCGGGTGGACGTCGATATCCCGGAGGACGCCCTCGCTGATCTCGATCGCGGCGTCGCTGATCCGCTCCGTACAGTTGCCGAGCTGGATCAACCCCCGGAGGACGACCGGATCCGTCGCGTCCGCGGCCGCCCGGAGCGTCCACGCCTCGAAGCGCGACTGCATCGCGTCGACCTCGACCTCGAGGTTGCGGACCTCCTCGGCGAGCTCCTCGCTGTCGAACAGCACGCTGCTGTAGGCCAGATCGACCGCCAGTTCGGAGAAGTCCTTCATGTGGATGATCGTGTCCACGGCGCGCTCCAAGTCGTCGATGTCCGGCGTCTCGGCGGTGGGCGCCTCGTAGACCTCGCCGGTCAGCTCTTCGCAGACGTCGCCGATCGCCGACTCGGGGCCCCGGAGGAGCGCGACGTCGTCGGCCTCGACCCGGGTCGTCGGCCCCGGATTGAGCAGCCAGTCGTCGTCTCCGGCTCCGCCGGAGCCGGATGGCTCGTCAGACGTCGTCTGACGCTTGCCCCGCCGGAGCGCGATCACGCGCACGCCCGTCTCGGACTCGAGGTCGATGTCCTGGAGCGTCCGCCCGGCGTAGGACGAGTCCGCCGCGACGACGCCCCGGAGGAGCGCCTCCGCGGCGTCGGGCAGCGCCGCCCGCATCGCCTCGGGGAGACCCATGTCCTCGAGGACGATCTTCGCGATGTCGCCGGCGGCGTCGCTGATCCCGTCCGCGGCCCCGACGATACCCAGAACGGGAGCGAGCTGTTCCGCGTCGGCCGGCTTCCGGGCGGCCATCAGGAGACTCATTCGCGCCCGCATCTCCAGGACGTCCATCCGCTCTTCCAGGCGAAGGACCTCCGTCGCGAGCTGGTCGCTCTGGTGGAGCACGGCCGAGTACGAGAGGTCGATTAACAGCTCGGCGGTGTCTTTCATCTCTACCAGCACGTCCTTGACGCTGACGGGCTCGTACTCGATCGGCGCCGACGACGTCTCGCCCTCGAGCGGGTCCATACCTCGAGAGTAGGTGCCCCGCGGAAAAAGCGTTTCCCGCCGGGGGTGGGCGTCGACCGGCCGGTCGGACGACGCGGCCTTCCGACACGGTTTTGCCCGGGCGCAGAGAACGCACGACCAATACCAATGCTCGACCGGACCTATCTGCGCGAGAACCCAGACGAGGTACGCGAGGCCCTCGACGACCGCGGGGCCGACGTCGACATCGACGAGTTCCTCGAACTCGACGAGCGCTGGCGGGAGCTGAAGGCCCGCGGTGACGACCTGCGCCACGACCGCAACAAGATCACCAAGAAGATCGGCGAACTCGTCGCCGACGGGAAAGACGAGGAACGGGAGGAAGCCATCGAACGCTCGCGCGAGCTCAAAGCCGAGATCGAGGACGTCGAAGCCGAGGCCGTCGAGCTCCAGGAGAAACTCCGGGAGCGGATACTCGAGATCCCACAGGTCCCTCACGAGAGCGTCCCGCTCGGCGTCGACGAACGTCACAACGTCGAGGACCGGCGCTGGGGCTTCGACGACGCCCACGAACTGCCCGACGAGGTCACGCCACACTACGAACTCGGCGAGGAACTGGACATCATCGACGAGGAGCGCGCCGCCAAGACGACCGGCTCGGGCTTTTACTTCCTCAAGGGCGAGGGCGCACAGCTCGAGCACGCCCTGATCCAGTTCATGATGGATCTCCACCGTGAACAGGGCTACGTCGACCTGTTCCCGCCGATTCCGGTCAAGAGCGCCTCGATGCGCGGCACCGGCCAGCTCCCGAAGTTCGCCGACGACGCCTACCGGCTGGGCGGCAGCAACGAGGAGGAGTACGAGGACGACGACCTCTGGCTCTGTCCCACCGCGGAGGTGCCGGTCACCAACATGTACGCGAACGAGATCCTCCTGCAGGACGATCTCCCGCTCAAACATCAGGCCTACACGCCGAACTTCCGACGCGAGGCCGGCGAGCACGGCACTGAAACGCGGGGCATCGTCCGCGTCCACCAGTTCAACAAAGTCGAACTCGTCAACTTCGTCGAACCCGAGGAGAGCTACGACCGCCTCGAGAACCTCCTCGCAGAGGCCGAAGACGTCCTCAAACGGCTCGGACTCCCCTACCGCATCCTCGAGCTCTGTACCGGCGATCTGACCTTCGCCAGCGCCAAGACCTACGACATCGAGGTCTGGGCCCCCGGTGATGACATGGACGAGGGCCCCGAAAACGGCGGCCGCTGGCTCGAGGTCTCGAGCGCGTCGAACTTCGAGGACTTCCAGGCCCGACGAGCCGGCCTGCGCTACCGACCCGAGCGCCACGAGTCGGCCGACTACCTCCACACGCTCAACGCCTCCGGGCTCGCGATTCCGCGCGTGATGGTGGCGATCCTCGAGTACTACCAGAACGAGGACGGCACGGTGACGATTCCCGAACCGTTGCAGTCGTACATGGGCGGGAAGGAGGTCATCGAGGGCCACGAGAAGGTCGGCGAATCGGCGCTGGGTGCGGGCGAGCGAGAGTGAGCGCCGGTCGGTCGCCCGGCACTGACGCGTAACGCGATGTCACGTCGAGTGCGGACCCGGCTTGAGCGCCGCGATCGACGGTCGCCGTTCTGACAGCGGAAAAATTATACTCCGGAGACATCGCTGATACGTATGCACGTCGATATCCATCAGAAACTAATCGCGTCCGTCGTCGGCATACTGATCATCCTCGGGATGTCCCTGTTCTCGTGGTTGCTCGCGTTTCTGGCTGCACTGGTGATGGTCCCTTTCTACGTGAAGGTCCTGACAGCGTAATTACGCGGTGTATCGTCGTTTCGGGACGATCAGCGACCGGTGATAGGATACGGCACCACTCGGAGCGGCACCACTCGGAGCGGGAACGATCGAGAGTTGCGGCCCTCGAGAGCCCGATTCGAACGAACAGAGAAGAATCGAAACGCGAGTCGACGGCGAGTTAGATGTAGTCGATACTCGGCGGCAGCTCGAGCTTCATGCCCTTGCGCTCGCGGATCTCCATGATCTTGTCGCGCTGGAGGGAGTCGGACATGACCTCGAAGCCGGCGTTCTCGGTGTTCCAGGAGGCCCGACCCTCGGTCGCGGAGCGGATGTCGCTCGCGAAGCCGATCATCTCGCCGACGGGCGCGATGCCCTCGACGACCATGAGGTCGCCTTCCTGGTACATGTCGTCGACGCGGCCACGACGGCCCTGAATCTCGCCCGAGGCCGCGCCCATGTGATCGTTGGGCACGTCGATGCGGACGTCCTGCATCGGCTCGAGCATCTTGATCTTGCCGTCGATCAGCGCCTTGTGGACGGCCTCGCGGGTCGCCGGGATGACCTGTGCCGGGCCGCGGTGGATGGTGTCCTCGTGGAGGCGCGCGTCGTGCAGGCGGATCAGCGAGCCCTGCACCGGCTCGTTCGCCAGCGGACCGTTGTCGAGGGCGTCCTCGAGACCCTCGATGACGAGTTCCATCGTCTCGTTCAGGTGCTGGATCCCCTTCGTGTCGTCGATGAGGATGTTCGTCCCGTGCATGTGCTCGACGTTCTGGGACGTGTCCTTGTCCATGCCGGCGTCCTGCAGGGCTTCACGGCGATCCTGCTCGGGCATGTCCATCGAGGCCTCGCCTCGCTGGATCGTCTCCACGAGCTCGTCGTTCATCGGCTCGATGGAGATGTAGAAGCGGTTGTGACGGTTCGGCGAGATACCTTCGACCTGGTCGCTCGGCCGCTGGGGCTGCTCGCGGTAGACGACGATCGGTTCACCGGTGTTGACCGGAATGCCCTGGTTCTTCTCGATACGCTGGGTGATGACCTCGAGGTGGAGCTCACCCTGCCCGGAGATCAGGTGCTCGCCGGTGTCCTCGTTAATCGTAATCTGGATCGTCGGGTCCTCCTTGGAGACCTGTCGCAGCGTCTCGATCAGCTTGGGCAGGTCGTCCATGTTCTGGGCCTCGACGGACTTCGTAATGACCGGCTCGGAGATGTGCTCGATCGTCTCGAACGGCGTCATCTCGACGCTGGAGACGGTCGAACCGGCGATCGCGTCTTTGAGACCGGTGACGGCGGCGATGTTCCCGGCGGGAACTTCGTCCACTTCCTCGCGCTCGCCGCCCATGTAGACGCCGACGGACTGGATGCGGTTCTTGCCCGCGGTCCCGGAGACGTAGAGCTCCTGTCCCTTCTCGAGGGTCCCGGAGAAGACGCGGCCGGAGGCGACTTCACCGGCGTGGGGGTCCATCGCGATGTCGGTGACCATCAGGACGACCTCGCCGTCCTCGTCGACGAGGCGCATCGAGTCAGCGAGGTCCGACTCGGCGTCGCCACGCCAGATACGCGGAATACGACGGGGCTGTGCGTTGACCGGGTTCGGGAAGTGCTCACAGACCATGTCGAGCACGACGTCCGACAGCGGCGTCCGCTCGTGGAGCTCCTGGCGCTTGTCGGCGCGCTCGAGTTCCATGATCTCGGCGAAGTCCATGCCGGTACGCTGCATCGACGGCATGGAGACGCCCCACTTGTACAGCGCGGAGCCGAAGCCGACGGTGCCCTCTTCGACCGAAACGGTCCAGTCGTCGATGTCGTCCATCTCCTCGGTCATCCCGCGGATGAGTTCGTTCACGTCGCGGATGACCGAGAGGAGTCGCTCCTGCATCTCCTCGGGCCCCTCCTGGAGCTCGGAGATGAGGCGGTCGACCTTGTTGATGAACAGGGTCGGCTTGACGCCCTCTCGCAGTGCCTGTCGCAGCACCGTCTCGGTCTGGGGCATCGCCCCTTCGACGGCGTCGACGACGACGAGCGCACCGTCGACGGCGCGCATCGCTCGGGTAACGTCGCCACCGAAGTCGACGTGGCCCGGGGTGTCGATGAGGTTGATGAGGTGGTTCTGGTCCTCGTACTCGTGGGTCATCGAAACGTTCGCCGCGTCGATGGTGATCCCGCGTTCCTGCTCGTCTTCCTCGGTGTCCATCGCGAGCTGCTCGCCGGCAGTCTCGTCGGAGATCATGCCGGCACCAGCCAGCAGATTGTCTGTAAGGGTCGTTTTCCCGTGGTCAACGTGAGCGGCGATGGCGATGTTCCGGATGTTCTCCGGGTCGTCCATCAGCCGTTCACACTCTTGGACGATCTTCTTGCGTCGGCCCATATACCCCCCAATACCGCCAGCGGGGTCAAAAGGGTAGTGTTTCGTCGCCGCCGGAATTCGTCGTCTTTCCCCGTCCGAACGCTGGAATATCCAATTTGAGTGAGTGAACGACTCTCATAATTCCGCTGGGCGGCGGCGCGAGGGCCGCGTCCGGGCTCGCGACCGCTCCGAGGGACGATCCGACGTCTCGAGCGCGCGATTCGCCCGCGTGAAAGCGCACAAAAGAGTCAAATCCCGTCGGCCTCTTGCTAGGAGCACACATGGATATTCGCGTCCAGGGACCGGGCCCGACCTCTCCATTCCTCAGCGCCCGCGACCTCTTCGAAACCGAACAGGACCTCTCGCTGCCGGTCCACGTCCAGCTCCGGGACGACCCCGACGAACGGACCTGGGCTGCCCACTACGACGATCGCCACGTCCTGAACATCTCGAGACAGGCCGCCTCGTCGGCCATGGCCCGCGAGCTCGCGCTCCACGAGTTCGCTCACATGGCTCGCCACGAGCAGCGACACCCCTCTCACACCCAGTCCACCGAAGAAGTCCTCTACCTCGCGCTGGCCGGCAAGAGCGTCGAGCGACGCAAGCTCTCCCACTGCTACCAGATCGCGAACCACATGAAGGACATCTACGCCGACGACATCACCCTCTCGGTCGGCCCCGGCGAGAAGCTGCTCTCCTTTCTCGAGTCCAGCCTCGCGGCGGCCGTGGCCGATCGGCCCGAGACGCCGTCCCGTCCGGGGTTCGAGCGACTCTCCGCGAGCGCCGATCCCGAGATTACGGCGGTGAACGCGGCCTTCGCGCTCGCGCTCGCAGAGAGACACGACCTCGTCGACGAGGATCACCGGCTGTACGATCTCGCACACGCGGCTGCGATGGACGCTCCCGAGATCGACTTCGAGGGGTTCAAACGCCGGTTCCGGGAGCTCGCGCGGGAACCCGACACGAGCACCTATCGGCAGGTTCTCGTCGACGCAACGCGCTCGTACGTCGGTGGTGAGAGCCGCGCCGCGGACTGAGTCGGTGACCACCGGATCGCTCTCCCCGCAGGTAGTTCGGAGACGAGGGCGACGACCGTCCGCCCTATCCAGAGCGCAGGGCCGTCATCGGACCGACTCGAGGCGACAGACGATACTATTCGTCCCGAATCTTATTGTTTGATAGGAGTAGATGGTGGAACATACAGTGCGGACTCGAGCTACCGGGATGCCTCGAGGAAGCTGAGACGCGATCGGTGAGAGAACGAACGAGAAACGGGACAGAACGAACACAGCCCGAGAAACGTCGAACTATAGTAGCCACTGAAACGATTTACATGCTGATCGCAACGCTGTCGTGCGATCAGATATGCAATGACTTTCAGTGGCTACTATAGAAGGACCGAGAGAACGGCCGAAAACCGAATCGGCGAATCGCGTTAGCGGGCGGCTGCCGCGACGCGCTCTTTCTCCTCTTTCTGGCTGACCGCGTAGGTCTGGACGTCGTAGTTGGCCGCGCCGATGAGCTGGTTGGCGATAGCCTCTTCCACGTCCGTCGTCGTCTTGAACGAGCCGTTGTAGACGCCTTCCGCGAGGAACTTCAGCGACTGGTCGACGCGGCGCTGCGGGGCGACGTCGACGGCCTTCGGCACCGAGATGCCACCGTACTTCAGGCGGACGGTCTCCTCTCGCGGGGCCGCGTTCTCGACGGCCGTGACGAGCACCTGAATCGGGTTCTCCTCGGTCCGCTCGTGGATGATGTCGAAGGCGTCACGGACGTAGTTGAGCGTCTTCTGTTTCTTACCCGTGTTCTCTTCGGTCTGCATCAGTCGGTTGATGAACCGCTCGACGATAGAGATCTGGGACTTCTTGAACTGCTTGCCGGCGTGGCGACCCGCGGTGTGGGCGACGGGGGTCACCGTGATGTAGCGCTCGGTCGAGGGGTCGGCATACTCGAGTTCGCCGAGTTCCCACGTGCCGAAGAGCTTCGCCGAAACGTCTGCGCCACCGGCCGGGGCGTCCGGGTCCGGTTGATCTTCTGCCGCCATGATTATCGCACCGGTTTTTCCGCGTTCCCGCGAACGAGTTCCTTCAGGGCGACGCCGTTGACCTTGTCGACCTTGTAGTTAACACCGGAGAGGTCACCCATCGCACGACCCTTGGCCCCACCGATCCCGGCGATGGTGACTTCGTCGTGTTCGTCGATGAACGAGATAGCGCCGTCACCGGGACAGAACGCGGTGACTTGCTTGCCGTTCTTGATCAGCTGCACTCGGACGCACTTCCGGATCGCCGAGTTGGGCTGTTTGGCTTCGATGCCGACCTTTTCGAGTACGATACCGCGGGCCTGGGGCGCACCCTCGAGGGGGTCGGACTTCTCGCGAAGTCCGCGGGCGCGGCGCGCGTAGTCCGAGTCGGACCACCGCTGATTCTGGCGGTCCTTCTTGAGCTTGCGCGCGGCGTATTTGCCGTTTGCCATGGGCGTCGCTATCCGACGAAGGCACTTAAGCGACCCGTTTCGACTCGGCGTTACGGCTCGAGAGCGCTCGATGAGGGTCGACGAAGGAATCTGAGTGGGTTTCGTCTCCGAACGGCCGCTCTCCGACGCTGCGACGCAGCCGTCGACGATCCGAGTCACGCTATGAGTCACCGTACTGGCGTCGCGAACTCGCTTGAGCGCCGGTGAAGCGATCCCCTGCGATCTGATCCGACAGCAGACTGTTCAGGTAAGCAGAAATATACGTGTCGGAGAGTATCGATACGGCAATGAGACGACGAACCGTCATGGCCGGCGTCGTCGGAACGCTGCCGCTGCTCTCGGGCTGTTCCGATCCGGGAACGACGCTGTCGCTCGCTCCAGCGGGGCCGCGAGCGGTCCGCACCGACGACGAGAGCGAGCCATCGTGGTCCATCGCGTTCGACCTCGCCTACGAACTGAACGGACTCGACGAGGGCGACGGGCTGTACGGCGTCGCCTCGCACCTGATCGCCGCCGACGGCGATCGGCTCGAGCGGATCGGTCACGACGACCTGTCGTGGCGGGACCTGCCGAGCGACCGCCGGGAGACCGGGGAGTACGAGGACGGCGGCGAGTACTACCGCGGCACGGTCCGCGAACGGGTGTCGGCGACGACCGATCGATGTCCCCGGTGGATCGCGTTCACCGTCGACCGGGTAGCGGGATCGGGCGTGTGGACGGACGCATCGATCGAGGGCGTGACCGCTGCCGATCCGTTCGAGCAGGCCGGAGACGCCGTCCGGGACCGGGGCGGCGCAAACGCGACCGAGAACCGACCCGATTCGGCTGCAAACCGTTCGAACGCCACGGAGTCGCCCGCCGAGACCGACCGCAGTGAACTCGAGGTCGACGGCGCCGACTGGGAGCGAATCGATCTGAACGACTACCGGACGTACCCGCCGAGCGACGAGATTCCGGCGCCGACGGACGGCACGGAAAACGAGACGACGAATGAGACGTAACGGACGCGACATCGGCATCTGAGGGCACCGTTTGGGCGGACTCGATGCGAGAAGCGAGACCGACGCCCCGATTCTGATAGCAGACCGTGAACGTAACTAGAAGTTATTAGTCAGGAGGGTCACATTCTGTACCCGTTATGGCTACAATCGCTACGGTGTTGGGGACGACGTCCTGGTTCAAGCGACTCCTCGGGGGTTCCGACGACGAGTCACAGGACAGCGAGCAGTTGCCGACGGTAGACGATCGCATCGGATTCGACGGGGCGCTCGAGGACGCAGAAGTGATCGGTCGGAGCCCCCTCTCGTATATCGCCGCGGGGGAGTCGGTCTCGTCGTTCGTCGGGAAACAGATCACCAGTAAACTCGCCGAATACGGGCTCGAGGACATCGAGTCCGACGAGTGGTATCCGCTCGAAATTCCGCTCGCCATGTTGTACGATATGCGCGACGAGTACGGTGCCGTCAGAATGCAGAACATGGGGCAGAACGTCCCCCAACACGTCGAATTTCCGCCGGAGCTGACCGAGGTCGATAACGCGTTACGGGCGATCGATACGGCGTATCACCAGAATCACCGCGGCAGCGAAATCGGATTCTACGAGTTCCAGACGGAGGGATCGAGCGAGGGAGTGATGACCTGTGAGAATCCCTACCCGTGTGAATTCGATAAGGGACTCATCAGGGGCGTCGCGAAGAAGTTCGCTAACAACCCCGTCGAGGTCGAGGAAGTCGGCGACCAGTGTCGGTCGGACGGCGACCAGTGCTGTGAGTACCGTATCAAGTGGATCTGATCGCGGCCACGCCGTGACCGACGTCAGAGATGTCGAATCGCTCCCCTATTCCACGGAGTAGGGGGCTGTCCCGGATCAGTACGGATACTCGCGGGGTTCGCGCTGAATCGAGATCCACTTCAGCGTCGTCAACGTGTCCATGATCCACTCGTCGTTGTACCGGCCCATTCCCGACGCGCCGACGCCGCCGAACGCGACGTGCGGTTCGTCGTTCAGCGGCTGGTCGTTGATATGAACCATGCCCGTCTCCATCGCGTCGGCCACGTCGCGCGCCCGCCCCACGTCCGCCGAATGGACCGAGCCCGACAGTCCGTACTCGGTGTCGTTGGCGATCCGAATCGCCTCCTCGTCGGTCTCGAAGGGGATGACCGGCGCGACCGGCCCGAAGTGCTCGTTGCAGGCGACCGGCATGTCACTGGAGACGTCCGATAGCACCGTGGGTTCGACAAACAGGCCCTCGTGGCCGCCACCGGCCTCGACCGTCGCACCGCGCTCGACCGACTCCTCGACGAACCCGACGATCTTGTCACGCTGACTCTCGTTGATGACCGGGCCGACCAGCGTCCCCTCCTCGAGCGGATTTCCGATGGGGAGCTGCTCGGCGCGGTCGGCCAGCCCTGCCACGTACTCGTCGTACAGCGATTCGTGAACCAGGTGGCGGTTGATCGAGATGCACTCCTGTCCCTGATGGGTGAACGACCCGAACGCGCCGGCATCGATCGCCCGCTCTAAGTCGGCGTCCGATAGCACGACGTGAGCGTTGTTCCCGCCCAGCTCGAGTGCGGGTTCCGTGTATGCGCCGACGGCACGCTGGCCGACGCCCCGTCCGACTTCCGAGGAACCGGTAAACGACATCACCGACGGGACCGAGTGTCCCGAGAAGTGGTCGCCGATCTCGTGGCCGTAGCCGGGGACGACGTTCAGGACGCCGTCCGGAAGGCCGGCCTCCTCGAAGACCTTCGCAAGCACGAGCCCGCCCGTCAGCGGGGTGTGCTCGTCGGGCTTTAACACCACGCTGTTGCCAAGCGCGATAGCGGGCGCGACGACTCGGCTGGAGAGGTACAGCGGGAAGTTCCACGGCGTGATGACGCCGACGACCCCGGCCGGTTCGCGCACGAGGAGGTTCTCCTTGCCGGGCGTGACCGAGTCCGTGCGACGGCCGCCGTCGCGCATCGCCAGTCCGGCGCCGACATCCATCGTGCCCTGTGCGAGCTGGGTCTCGAAATCAGCCTTCAGCCCGACACCGCCGCACTCGACAGCGAACAGCGTCTCGAGATCGTCGGCGTACTCGCCCAGTAACTCACAGGCCTCGGAGACGATCGCGGCGCGCTCCTGTGGCGGTCGCTCTCCCCACTCCGCTTGGGCCGCCTCCGCGGTCGCATACGCCTCGTCGACATCGTCCTCGGTCCCCGAGGGAACCGTCGTCAGCGTCGTCCGCGTCGCGGGGTTTTCGACGTCGATCAGGTCCCGATCGTCGGCAGGGACCCACTCTCCGTCGATATACATGGCGTTCCACCCGCTTTCCGGCGCGATGTCGAGTTCGTCCACGTCTTCCTCTCCGGCAGATAACTCGCTTGTCTCCGTCATACGACTCCCTCTCTCGGTGGAATCTGCTTATTGGTTTGGATAATACATTCACGAGTGATAACAACTGGCTGCTATCACTACGGTCCGCATGAGGTGCGAGCGTGCCGTTCTTTGCCCTCTAGATTCCTACCGTACATTACTACGGTATGAACGATCTGCAATAATTCAAACGCACCTACATGAATCAGAGACGAAGAGATCTGTCCTTTCAACTGGAGACTACGGAACAGTTTCCCTCTTCGAGAGTCCGCGATCCGATCACTGGACGCGAACTGTTCGACTGACAGCGAGTCCGATGGAAAGACCGGTACAGGCCAAAAGAGCGATTAAATGAGCTGGACGTCGTCGATGCCGAAGTGACGATCTACGAGCCGTCGAGCGGCGTCGATCGTCCGTCCGTTCGTCCCGATCGCGATACCGTGGTCGTCTTCGGCGACTTCGACGTACGCGACGGTGTCGTTGTTCTCGCTAATCGTAACGTTGTAGACGACTGCCGGTGCGAGCACGTTCGCGACGAACACCTCGGGATCGTCCGCGTCCTCGACGAGTCGAACCTGAGCGTCGGCGCGTTCTTCGAATCGCTTTACCGTTCGACCGCCGGGACCGATCGCTTCGCCCATCCCGCCACTGGCGACGAGGATCAGGAGCCGGTCACCGCCCTCGGTGACGAGACAATCTCGGCCGTCAACGCCTGTCACGTCCTCGAACACGGCGAGATACTGTCGGGCGTCGTCATCGAGGGTAACGCCCATCGATCAGTCTGCCTGACTGCTGCCGGAGGTCGTCGACCCCATCCTGAGATCGACGTCGCCGGTGCCGAGCTTGATCGGCTTCCCGACGATGACGTTCTCCGTTACGCCGTCGAGATCGTCGATCTCACCGTGGATCGCGGCGTTGAGCAGGTGATTAACCGTCACCTCGAACGCCGCGCGGGCCAGCACCGATTCCTTCGATCCCGAAATTCCGTGCCGACCGATCGACTCGATCTCGCCGCGGTTCGTCATCATGTCCGCAACGAGCATCAGGTGCCGGACGTTCACGTCGTCCAGTCCCTGTTCGGCGAGCGTGTTGTTCGTCTCCTCGATGATCGCCTCGCGAGCGGCCTCGATACCGAGATTGCGGTGGATCTCGTGGATGTTGTTACACGTCGTTCGCGAGGCGTCGACGCCCTCGATCTCCAAGGCGTCACCGAAGGCCGAACCCTCGGTGTAGAGGACGAACTCCTCGTTGCCGTTGTCGAGTTCTTCCCGACGGATGACGACCCGAGAGACCTCCTCGATTCCCTTGAACGTAATGTCGCGGAGCTCCTCGACGAGCTGAAGGAGATCGCGGTAGGACGGCTCTTCGGGGCCGAACTCGATTTGGGACCCCTGCTGGATCGTCTTCACACCGAGCGAGTCCTCGATGATCCCGGCGACCTCCTCGGCCGTGATCATCCGTTCCTGGAGCGTGTCCTCGTTGAGCGAGATCTGAACGCGCATGTCCGCGACGTTCGTCGAGACGTCGCCCAGCGCGAGGATCTGTGTCGCCTCGATGTTCCAGACGACCTCGTGGGCCTTCTCGCGTTCGGTCGCGTACTCGTCCTCGAGGTAGACGGTCATCATCGGCGTGTCTGGCGTCTTTCGAGCGTCGACCAGCTCGATCAGCCGGGGCAGCCCCTGGGTCACGTCGATCTCGGCGACGCCGGCGTAGTGGAACGTGTTCATCGTCAGCTGCGTCCCGGGTTCGCCGATCGACTGCGCCGAGACCGTCCCGACGGGGTCGAGCGGGTCGACGCGGGTGTCGAGGTAGCGGGTCTCGACGGCCTTCGCGAGTTCGTCCGCCTCCTCGACCGTCGCGCCCTCGCGGGCCTCGAGCGTCTCGTAGACCTCGTCTTTGAGCCGCCGCGGAAGGTCGGTGTCTTCGACGACTGCGATCGTGTCGTCGTCGACGGCGTACTCGACGTTAGTCATCGGAGGTCACCTCCGTGCCCTCAGTCAGTCGATCGTCGGCATGTTCGGAGAGGTTCGTCGGCCGCGGCTTGGACCCGAGGAACTCCTGGCGGTCCTCTTCGGAGTCGAACTCGGAGTCGAGCACGCGGTCGGCGATGTGCTCGACGTCGATGTCGTTGTCCTCGTCGGAGGAGACCTTGACCGGCGAGGTCCCGTCCTCACCGAACTCGAACTGAACGATCGTGTCCGAGGTGTCCCGGACCGTGCCGTCGTACTGCGTCTCGAGTTCCGAGAGGGCGTTGATCAGGCGACGCTGCAGATACCCGGACTTCGATGTCCGGACTGCCGTGTCGACCAGGCCCTCGCGGCCGCCCATCGCGTGGAAGAAGAACTCCCGCGGGGTCAGGCCGCTCGTGTAGGAGTTCTCAACGAAGCCGTGTGCCTCCGCCGAGAGGTCGTTCGGCTCGTAATGGGAGAGCGTTCGGTCCTCGTAACCGCGGTTGATCCGCTCGCCGCGGACCGCCTGCTGGCCGACCGCGCCGGCCATCTGGGTCAGGTTGAGCATCGACCCACGGGCACCGGAGTTGGCCATAACGACGGCGGGGTTGTCGTCCTGGAAGTGCTCGTCGGCGATGTTACCCGCGTTGTCACGCGCACGCGAGAGCGTCTGCATAATCTTCATCTCGAGGGTCTCGTCGATGGTTCGACCCGGGAGACTCTCGAGTTCGCCGCGGTCGTAGGCCTCGATGAGCTCTTCGACGCGGTCGTTGGCGTCGTCGATCGTCTCGTCGATGCGGGCCTGCGCTTCCTCGGGGATGGTCTCGTCGTCGATCCCGATCGAGAACCCGAAGTGCATGATGGCACGCATCGCCAGCGTCGAGACCTCGTTGACGAAGATCCGGGCGCGGGTGTTGCCGTAGACCTTCGTGATCGTGTCGACGATCTCGCCGCCGAACTCGCCGACCTCGTCTTCGGCGATGGTTCCCTGCAGCAACTGGCCGTCCTCGATGATGACCTCGTCGCCGATGGTCCCCGTGAACTCGAGGTCGAGATCGTCGGGCAGCAGTTCGGAGAAGACGTCGTACCCGGTCCAGAACGGCGTGCCCTCGTCGTCGATGCCGCTCGGTTCGGGGAGTTCGTCGATCCGGGTGGCACGGAGCAGGTCGAGCGCCTGCGTCTCGTTGAATCGGGGGTTGTCGTGGGTCAGGAGGTACATCCCGGAGATGTGGTCCTGAATGGCCCCGATGATGTTCTCACCGAATCGCGGCGAGAGCATCTGTTCTTGGACGCGCATGAGGACGCGCGCTTCGGCGCGGGCCTCCTCGTTTTGCAGCGCGTGCATGTTCATCTCGTCGCCGTCGAAGTCGGCGTTGTACGGCGGACAGACGACGGTGTTCAGCCGGAACGTCTTGTACGGCATGACCACGACCTCGTGGGCCATGATCGACATCCGGTGGAGCGACGGCTGGCGGTTGAAGATGACGATGTCGCCGTCGATGAGGTGGCGGTTGACCTCCCAGCCGGCCTCGACCTTCTCGGCGAGCTGTTCGCAGTTCTTCTCGGTCACCTTCAGCCGACGGCCGTCCGGCCGCCGGACGTAGTTCGCGCCGGGATGGCCCTCGGGGCCGTTCGAGACGAACCGCCGGGCGTCCTGGAGGTTGCGCTCGGTGACGTTCATCGTCTGGGTCATCTCCTTTGCGACGCGGTCCGGCACGCCGACCTCGTTCAGCGAGAGGGTCGGGTCCGGCGAGATGACGGTCCGGGCAGAGAAGTTCACGCGCTTCCCGGACAGCGAGCCGCGGAAGCGACCCTCCTTACCCTTGAGTCGCTGGGAGAGGGTCTTGAGCGGCCGCCCGGATCGGTGTCGCGCCGGGGGCGTGCCCGAGATCTCGTTGTCCATGAACGTCGTGACGTGGTACTGCAGGAGTTCCCAGAGGTCCTCGATGATCAGCTGTGGTGCACCGGCCTCGCGGTTCTCCATGAACCGCTGGTTGATCCGGATGATGTCAACCAGCTTGTGCGTGAGGTCGTCCTCGGAGCGCTGGCCGTTGTCCAGCGTGATCGACGGCCGCGCGGTGACCGGCGGCACGGGAAGGACGGTGAGGATCATCCACTCGGGACGGGACCGCTCGGGGTTGATTCCGAGCACTTCGATGTCCTCGTCCGGGATGTTCTCGAACCAGTCCCGAATGTCGCTGGGCATCAGCTTGTTCGTGTCCTCCTCGGTCAGGTCGATGTCGAGAGCTTTCTCGATCGCCTTGCGCTGGCTCTCCCGCGGACGGAACGAACCCGACAGGATCTCGTTGACTCGAGTGAGTTCGATCTCCGTCTTCTCGGCGAGTTCGTCCGGCGTCGTCCGCTCGATGCCTTCCTCTTCGTCGCCCTGCATCGCGCCGGCGATGCGCTGGGAGTACTCACTGGTGAGGACCTGCTGGACCTCGTAATAGGTGGTCGGCTTCTCGTGGTCGATATCGTACTGGATCTCGCCACAGAACGGACACTTGTCCTTCTTTCGGGCCTGTCGGATCGCGGCCTTGGTCACGTCGTTGAGATCGCGGCTCAGCTTCCGGGATTCGTCGAGCTGATCGCGGAACTCGTCGCGTTCGTCCTCGGTCAGGAGGAGCCGCGAACACTCCCGACAGGTCCCTCGCAGGAGCCGTCGGATGAGCTTCGTGAAGCCGACATGGATGACCGGTGCGGCCAGTTCGATGTGACCGAAGTGACCGTTACAGGAACCCGAGTGCTTGCCGCAGGTCTTACACTCGAGGCCGGGGTCGATCACGCCGAGACGCGGGTCCATCAGGCCCATGTCGATGGGGAACCCGTCGTCGTCGTAGGTGTCGGCCGTGATGATCTTCGTCGCGCTCATCTCCCGGTACTCCTCGGGCTCCATGAGCCCGAAGGAGAGCGAACCGATGTCTTTGGGTGTCGTGTCTTGCATGGGTTATACGGCGTCCTCCAGTTCGAGTCGCGGTGCGATACCCAGCGCCTTCATCTCGTCTAAGAGGAGCTTGAACGCGTAGCTCATCTCGATCTCGTGGATATCGGTCTCTTCGTCGCAGTTCGGACAGTAGACACGCCGCTGTTCGACGTTTTCGACCGCACTCATCCCACAGTTCGCACAGATGTGGATGAACTCACGGTCGGACTCGTCTAAGAGTCGTTCCTTCAGCGTCATGGCCGCACCGTGGCCGATGAACACGTCGCGTTCCATCTCTCCGATACGCAGCCCGCCCTCGCGGGCACGTCCTTCCGTTGGCTGACGGGTCAGCACCTGCACCGGCCCGCGAGAGCGGGCGTGCAGCTTGTTCGAGACCATGTGGTAGAGCTTCTGGTAGAAGATCACGCCGACGAAGATCTCGGCCTCGATCTTCTCGCCGGAGATGCCGGAGTACATGGTCTCCTTGCCGGCCGAGTCGAAGCCGGCGTCCTCGAGTCCCTGTCGGAGTTCGTCCTCGTCCTCGCCGAGGAACGGCGTCCCGTCGACGCGGCGTCCCTCCATCGAACCGAGTTTGCCGCCAATCATCTCGAGAATGTGGCCGACGGTCATCCGCGACGGCAGCGCGTGCGGATTGAGCACGAGGTCGGGGACGACCCCCTCCTCGGTGAAGGGCATGTCCTCCTGTGGCGCGAGGTGGCCGACGACACCCTTCTGGCCGTGTCGCGACGCGAACTTGTCCCCGAGTTCGGGGATCCGTTCGTCGCGCACCGAGACCTTCGAGAGCTTCGAACCGTCTTCGCCCTCCATGAGGGTGACGGTGTCGACGATCCCCGACTCGCCCGAGCGCATGGTGACGGACGTCTCCCGGCGCTTCTGCGGTGAGAGACCGCCCATGTCGTCGGGCTCCTCCAAGAACCGCGGCGGGCTCGTCTTTCCGAGCAGAACTGAGTTCTCGTCGACCGTCGTCTCGGGGTTGACGAGGCCGTCCTCGTCCAAGTGGGTGTACGCTTCCTCGCCGCGGGCACCGCGGACGTCCTGACTCGGAATCTCGAAGCGGTCCTCCTGTCCGCCGGGGTAGCGACGTTCCTCGCCCTCGTAGGTCCGGAAGAAGTGCGAGCGCGCGAGCGCGCGTTCGACGCTGGCCTTGTTCATGACCAGCGCGTCCTCGATGTTGAAGCCCTCGTAGCTCATCACGGCGACGACGAAGTTCTGCGCGGCGGGGCGCTCGTCGTAGCCGATCTGCTCGGTCGTCTGGGTCTTCACCATCGACAGCTGCGGATAGTGCAGGAGGTGCTGGCGCGTGTCCGGTCGGATCCGGTAGTTCGCGCTCGGCAGCCCCAGCGACTGCTTGATCATCCCTGCCCCCATCGTAATGCGGGGCGAGGCGTTGTGCTCGGGATAGGGGATCATCCCCGCACCGATCGAGAAGATCAGCGACGGGTCGATCTCGAGGTGCGTGTGTTTCTCGGTCAGATCGTCTTCGTCGACGCCGACGAGGATGTCCTCTTCTTCCTCGGCGTCGATGAACTCGATGTAGCCGTGATCGACGAGATCCTCGAACTCGAGGTCACCGTCGTTCATCGCCTCGATCTCCTGCTGGGAGATGCGCGGTTCGCCGTCCTCGACGACCAGCAGCGGTCGCCGTGCGCGGCCCGCGTCGGCGTTGACGATCACTTCGCGGGTGCGATCTTTGACGGAGACGTTGACCATCTCGCTCACGTCGCCGATGCGTCGCGCTTCGCGGATCTGTTCGGCCAGTTCGTGCGGATCGGGATGCGTCCCCACCAGCGATCCGTTGACGTATACTTTCGCCTCTCGTTGTTGACTGCTCATGATTTAGTCGTCCCCTGACGCCGCCGTTCGTTCGATCCCTTCGAGGCCGGGAATGCCCTCGACCCCCATGGATGCCAGTTCGCGTTTGAGTTCCTGTTCGTCCTCGACGTTCTGGGAGAGCTCCATCGACTGCGCGAAGTTCTTCACCAGCCCACAGTTCGGCCCCTCCGGCGTCTCGGAGGGACCGATGCGACCCCACTGGGTCGCGTGCAGGTCCCGCGCTTCGAAGTGCGGCTGCGAGCGCGAGAGCGGGCTGCGAAGCCGGCGCAGGTGCGAAAGAACGCCCATGAAGTCAGTTCGGTCGACCAGCTGACTCACGCCGGAGCGGCCGCCGACCCAGTTGCCCGTCGCGATCGGGTGCTCGAGTCGCTCGGTCAGGACGTCCGAGCGGACGACCGTGTTGACCGAGAGCTGTCGGTTGCGCATGTTGGCGCGCTCGAGCTGGTACTTGACGTCCCGGGCCAGCTTGTTCAGCGCGGTCCGGAACAGGTCCTTCATCAGGTCACCGCTGACCTTCAGTCGCTTGTTCGCGTAGTGGTCCTTGTCGTCGGACTCGCGCCGTCCGAGCGCGAGTTCGAAACAGGCCTCGGCCATCCGACAGAGGTAGTGAGCCTTGTTGATCCGGACGTCCTCCTCCTCGACGCCCTCCTCGTGGAGGTGCGGTAGGAGGTAGCGGTCGATGACGTAGTTAGCCCGCTTGAGCTGGTAATTCTTGCCCTGGCCAGAGGCGACGCGTTTGCCCAGTTCCTCGATGGCCTCCTCCTCGGTCTGGACCTCCGCTTCCTCCAAGTTCTCGAGCATGTACTTGACGACCTCTGGGTCGTTCGAGACCTTGTGGACGATCTCCTCGTCCGATTCGAGGCCCAGTGCACGCACGAGCGTGACGAAGTTAATCGATCCCGACACCGAGGGGAAGGATACCTCGAGCAGTCCCTCACGGTTTCGCTCACACAACACGAGTGCGCGGTAGCCACGGCGCTGCGAGAAGGTCTTGGCGACCTGAATCTCGTCGCCGTACTTGCTGTCGTATTCGGCGAGAATCTTGTTCGGCGCGAGGTCCTCGCTGGTCATCAGCACCCGCTCGGAGCCGTTGACGATGAAGTAACCGCCGGGGTCGGCGGGGTCCTCGCCGATCTCGATCAGCTCCTCGTCGGAGAAGCCGGCGATGTTACACTTGTCGGAGCCGACCATGATCGGCATCCGTCCAATCTTCGTCTCGGTCGAGTCGACGACTCGCTCGTCGCCTTCCTCGCCCTTGACGATGGACATTTCCATAAAGACCGGCGCGGAGTAGGTGATGTTCCGAAGCCGAGCCTCCTGCGGGTAGAGGAGTTCTTCGGAGCCGTCCGCCTCACGGACACGCGGCGTGACGACGCGGACGTCGCCGAGTTCAACGTGGACCGGCTCCTCGCCTTCCTTGTCGCCGATGTCCGTATCGATCGTCGCCTTCTCGTCGACGACCTCCTGCATCCCCCGGTTGAGGAAGGCGTTGAACGAGCGGTAGTGGTGTTCGGCGATCCGTTCCTTCGAGAAATATTCGCGCGAAATCTCTCGCCGTTTGTCGCGGTTGAGTTCTATTGACATTTATTCTACCACGAGTCGGTATACGATCGACTGATCGGTCGTCCGCGAGTCGCGAACGATCTTGATGACGTCACCGATCTCCGCCTCGTCGGGGAGAGCGGGATCCTTGCGCTGTATTTTCGGTAAATCTGTACGGTCGATGTTGTATTCCTCGAGCACTTCCTCGAGGGCCTCCTCCTCGAGAACGGTGTGCTCCGGAACGAGTTCGTGTTGGCTTACGTCTACCATGTATTGGGTTGGATGTGCGTGTCGGCTATCGGGAGAGAAGCGGCTGTCACGAGATACTACAGGCAGGTACCGGCGGGAGGCATTTAACGGTTACTAACTCGACGCACAAGCAGGGCTACCCGGCCGGGCGAACCTGACCGGAGCCGTCGATCACACTCGAGAGTATCCGGTTATCAGTTATATTCCTTGTGGGTCGTGCGGTTCGCTATCACGATTCGGTGTGTAGTTCGGGCTCGAGGGCGGAATATCGTGGCGCGGCTGACCGTACCATACGGTAGGTAATTGAAAAGCCTTAATACCATAACCGGGAAATGGAGAGTTGCAGGGAGCCCGGGTGGTGTAGTGGCCCATCATACAACCCTGTCACGGTTGTGACGCGGGTTCAAATCCCGCCTCGGGCGCTTTCTGTTGACGCTGATTCGTGAGCGATGAGTATACGGTAACCGAACAGATCGGCCGAGCCGTTCCGATTCGGATTGCGCCTAAAGCGCGTTCCAATCACATCTCAAATACAAGTGGACTATCGGGGTAATTGGCTGATGTTGGCACGTCGGTCGTTTCACGAGCAGACTATCTGTCACCGATACGGACAAACGGTCGCAGAGCAAAACCCTTAATACCATCACCGGGAAATGAAGAGTTGCAGGGAGCCCGGGTGGTGTAGTGGCCCATCATACAACCCTGTCACGGTTGTGACGCGGGTTCAAATCCCGCCTCGGGCGCTTTCTATTGACGCTGATTCGTGAGCGATGAGTATCGCAGTGGGATCTACTGACCACCACCGATCCGTCCGATCGTTTTTCTACCAGCGGGCGGCGCAGTACGCTATGCGTAACTCGAAAGCGGTCGGCGATGAAACCGAAGCGAGAGCGATTTCCAAACTGGTCGCCTGCAACTACAGCGTCTCGGTTCCGTTCGGCGACAACGACAAATACGATCTCGTCATCGACGACGGGACCGACCTCTATCGACTTCAGTGTAAAACCGGCTGGTCGAATAAAGCGGAGACGCTCCGATTCAATACGCACTCGCAAACGACGAAAAACGGCGCCTATCACGAGGATACGTATCACGACTCGATCGACGCGTTTCTCGTCTATTACCCCGAAAACGGACAGTTTTACTGGATCAATACGGACGACGCGACCGAACAGAAGATGGAGCTCCGCTTCGAGTCCGAGATCAATCATCCGTCGATCAACTGGGCGGCCGAATACGAATTCGACGGGCGGATTCCGTGATCGCGATTTCGAGCGGACAGAGATACTAGGTGATTCGGTGTCGAGTAATTCGAATGCTAATTGTTTAGTATCTCTTCTCCGATGTATCGGAAAACGGGATTACAGGGAGCGGAACGAATGACCAACCAAATCACCGTACTCATCGTCGATAACGAGCCCGGCTTCGCCGACCTCGCCGGAGAGATGCTCGAGCGCGAGCGCGAGTCGATCGTCGCCGAAGCGGCGACGAGCGGCGCGGAGGCGCTCAGCGTGATCGAGCGTCGCGACGTCGATTGTATCGTCAGCGATTACGAGATGCCGGAGGTGACCGGACTCGAGTTGTTAGAGCGCGTTCGCGAGGACGATCCCAGTCTCCCGTTCATTCTCTTTACGGGGCGTGGATCGGAGGAGATCGCCAGCGAGGCGATCGCCGCGGGCGTGACGCAGTATCTGCAAAAGGAGTCGGGCAAGAAGCAGTACGCGCTGTTGGCGAATCAGATCACGAACGCCGTCGCTCAGTACCGCACGGAGACGGAGCTTCGGGAGAGCGAGCGGCGCTACGAGCGGACGCTGACGACGTTACACGAGACGACGCGGGACCTGATGCGGGCCGAAACCAAAGACGAGATCTACCGGTCAGCGGTCGAGACGGCGAGCGAGATCCTCGACGTGACGATCGCCGCGGCCTACGCGTTCGAGCCGACGGCCGGCGGTCTCGAGCACGCGGCGTCGACGCGAGGATCGCCCGAGTTGGGTGATCCGGAGACGACGTTCGAGCGGGGCGAGGGATTGGTCTGGGACGTCTTTTCGGAGGGGGAAAGCGCCTACTACGAGGACGTGACGCGGGAGGATGGTGTCGAGACCGGAGAGGCGTTGAGCCGGAGCGAACTGATCGTTCCGCTCGGTACTCACGGTGTACTGGTCGCCGGGTGCGATCGCGTCGACGGGTTCGACGAGACGATGGTGGAACTGCTACACATTCTGGCAGCCAACACTGAGGCCGCGCTGGATCGGGCCGAGCGCGAGCAGTTGCTTCGGGACCACGACCGGACACTGACACGACAAAACGAGGAGCTGACGCGGCTCAATCACACGAACGAGATCGTCCGGGAGATCAACCACGCGGTCGCGCAGGCCTCGACGCGCGCGGAAATCGAGGAAACGGTGTGCGACCGCCTCGCCGAGACGGACCGGTATCGCTTCGCCTGGATCGGCGCGAACGACGACGAACCGCCCGCGCCGACCGCGTGGTCCGGAATCGATGCGGCCTACATCGACACGATCCGCGACGACGGTGAGCGAGCACCCGAACTCACGCTAGTCCGGGATACCCTCGAGGCCGGGCAGGTGCAACTGGTACACGACGTCCTCGAGGACGAAACGTGGAAATCGCGACGGAAGGAGGCGCTGACATACGGCTATCAGACGGTGCTCGGCGTACCGCTGGTCGCCGACGAGCGTCGGTACGGCGTGTTAGTTGTCCACGTCGCGGGGGCCGATTCGGTCGGCGAGAGCGAACGGGAAGTGCTGGCCGAACTCGGGGAAACGATCGGGCACGCGATTCGGTCGGTCGAGCGGACTCGGGCGATGGTGACCGATAGCCGGCTCGAACTCGAACTCGCCATTGGGGACTCGCGGCTGCTGCTCAATCGGCTCTCGGCACAGGTCAGGGACGGGGGATCGATAACACTGGAGGGTGTCATCGATCGCGGCGAAGACGGAATCGTCCTGTTCGTCAGCGCGCCGGCGACGGCGTCGCTCACCGATCTCGAGGCGGAGTGGGCATCGATCGAGACGCTCTCGGTGGTGTCCGAGGGCGACGAGGAGAGGCTGTTCGAACTGACGGTGGCGTCGACGCCGTTTCTCGACGTGCTGCGGACCTTCGACGTACAGGTGCGGATGGCAACGGCCGAGGACGGGACCTCGACGCTCGTCCTCGAGGTGCCACAGAGCGTCGAGACGCGGTCGCTGGTCGAGGCGATCGGAGAGAAGTATCCCGAGACGGAACTGGTGGCCAAGCGGGAGACGACGCACACACGGTCGGCGCGACAGCTCGATACTTACCTCGCGGAGCGACTCACCGACAAGCAGTTCGAGGCGTTACAGGCGGCACACTACAGCGGCTTCTTCGAATGGCCCCGCGAGAGCACGGGCGAGGACCTCGCGGACGCGCTCGGCGTGTCGCCGCCGACGTATCACTATCACCTCCGGGCGGCCGAACGGAAACTCGTCACGGTAGCATTCGACGGCTATTCTAGTTAATTAGTGTTATTATAGGATACAATACAACAGATTAGAAAGTATACTTACTTAGTACCGGTCCGTATCGAGAGATGGCGATCCGAGACCGACTGTCGCCACCCCCAATCCCCCCACCCCTTTCCGCGAACCATCCCGCTAGCGACAGCGTTTCGCCGTTCTATTCGACGAGTACTCCAGAGACGAAGCGATAGGAGGGCCGCGTCTGCCGATGATACTCACTCGAAGAACCGTCTCGATATCTCTCGAGACCGGATTACGTAGGTCCCGACCAATCGACCGAAACGTATCGTCTATCGATCTCACTACCATCACGAATAGCAGACCGATGTTTACAGAGCGAATTCGATCAAACAGCACTAATTGATTAGTACCTTCAGTTTAGACATACTTACTGATTAGAAGTCATATTTAACCCCCGGCAGTGTGTACCCGTAAGTGGCGATCTAAGACAGACTGTCGCCACCCCCACCCCCCATTTCCCAACCCCTTTCGTATCACTATCGCCGAGAGGCATCTCCTCGTTTCGAGAGCCAGGAGCCACAACAGTCGGACACTGAGAACGCGCCAGTCGATCAGTAGCCGTCCGCTCGGAGACGCTACCGCGATCGGGTCCGTCGAGACTGCTGGTCGATCGTCTCCTCCCACTCGATCCAGTCCTGCTCCCAGCCGCGCCGGGATTCGGCGCGTCGCTGCGCTCGCTCGCGGTCCTCGCGGGTCGTTCGGTTTCGCTCGACGGCCCCCGACTGTTCGCCCTCGACCAGTAACGGATCGAACGCGACGGGGTCGAGCCGATCGACGTCGCCGTCGGCCGAGACGGCCTCGAGTCGCTGTTCGTGCGTGCCGCGCGGGAAGACCAGTCGTCCCTCGGCGGTCAACTGCTCGAGTAACGCGCGAGGCGGATCGACGGCCGCGGCCTCGAGCAGGATGCGATCGAAGGGGGCGTACTCGGGGAGGCCGTTCGCACCGTCGCGGCGGTCGACGAGGACGCCGTCGTAGCCCGCGTCGGCGAGGTTCTCTCGGGCTTCGACGACCAGCGGTCGAGAGATGTCGATTGCGTGGACGTTCGTCTCGCCGACCAGTTCGGCCGCGACGGCCGCCGTGTAGCCGACGCCGACGCCGACGATCAGCACGGTCTCGTCGTCTTCGAGGGCCAGCGCCTGGAGCAAGCGAGCGACGGTGCTCGGTGCGAGGACGCGGGTGCCGAGCGCCTCGTGTTCGCGGTCGGCGTAGGCCGTCCGCTCGTCGCCGACGAACGCGTGGCGAGGAACGTCGCGCATCGCGACGGCGACGTCCTCGTCCGCGAGAACGTCCCTTGGCGGGGTCTCGAGGCCGTCGACCATATCCTCACGCAGTACCGCGGGTTCCATACGCCAGCTATCGCGGCGGTCGTAATCAATGGCGCGCTTGCGCGGTCCGCTCGGCTACCCCCGCATCCGGACGAATCGAACGCCGCCGCGTTCGGTCCGCTCGAGCGAGCCGTCCGGCCGTTTCGTCGCATCGACGAGCGTCTGGCGGCCGGTACCGATCGGTGCGAGCAACTGGCCGCCGGTCCGGACCTGTTCGACGACGGGGTCGGGAAACGAGGACGCCGCGCAAGTGAAGTATGCGGCGTCATACGGCGCGTGCTCGGCCCATCCCTCGCGGCCGTCGCCGACGCGGACCGAAACGTCGTCGTAGCCCAGTGCCGCGAGTCGATCGCGCGCCCGGTCGGCCAGCTCCTCGCTGTACTCGACGGTGTAAACGCCCTCGTCACCGACCAGTTCGGCCGTGACGGCGGCGTGGTAGCCACAGCCGGTCCCGATCTCGAGGACGTCGTCGCCGGGGCCGACCGCGAGCAGATCGGCCATGACCGCGACCATGTGCGGCGCGCTGATCGTCTGTCCGTCGCCGATCGGCAGGGGTCGGTCGGCGTAGGCGCTGTCCCGGCGATCCGGCGGGACGAACTCGTGGCGCGGGACCGCCTCGAGGGCCTCGAGGACGCGGTCGTCGTCGACGCGCGGCGCGACCGTCTCGACCATGCGTTGGCGCGAAGCCTCGTAGCTATCGGACATGGCTTGGGGAGGAATACGCGCTCGAGAACAGTAGGGGGTCGGGTGGCGAGTACCGGGGTTCGGGAGTTCGCATCGACGCCCGGGCTCGCGGACCGATTACCAGGCCGACCAGGCGCTGCTCTGCTCGTCGTAGGCGTAGACTCGTTTGATGTCCTTCGCGAAGGCAGTATCGCCCCCTTCCTCGAAGCGATCGCGCCGATAGCCGTCGGCGTCCTTGCGGACGACGAAGGCGTCGATCTCGAACTCGTCGTCGCCGAAGGATTCGACCGCGCCGACCTCGAACTCGTAGTCGCCGGGAACGTGAACCGTGATACTCCGGCTGTCGTCTCTCGAGCCGTCCTGCGGGTGGACGGTGACGTTGACGCCGACGTTATCGACCTCGCGGGTCCAGACGGTCTCGATCTCGTCGGCGGTGGACTCATCGACCCGCTTCTGGCCGTCGAGTTCGACGCTCGTCACGCGGACCGTCGAGAGCACTTCCTCGGTCTCGAGGATGAACTCGTCACCGACTTCGACGGTCTCGTCTTCGGCCGTGGTGACGTTCGCCGTGAAGGATTCGCCGCCCTGAGAGACGACCACGTCGAGCGTGACCTCTGGCTTGCTTTCGGGTTGGACCTTGTGGACGTGACTACACTCGCTACACCGAACGGTGAGGGTACCGCCGCCTTCCGTCAGTACTTCGTGGACCGTCTCGAGGTCCGGCGAGCACGACGGACAGACCGTCGGAACGCGCTCCGGGATATCGCTCATAGCCCACTATAGCGGCTACGCACCTAAAAGCCGATTGAACCCGTCGTCGGTGTTCGCACTCCGTCCGACTAGTTGCCCTGGATCGCGTCGATGACCATCGCCGCGGCGACGATGGGCTCTTTCGGGACGTTGCTGGCGTCGTCGATCGTGATCTCGTAGCGATCGCGCAGCGAGAACTGCCCGTCGATAGAGCCGACGTGAGCGCCCTCCTGATCAGTGATCTCGTACTTGTGCGGGATCCAGCCGCCGAACGGGATAACGTTCCGGGCCAGCGTCACCATCGCACCGCGGGAGTTGATCTCGGCCAACTTCGCTTCGGTCGTCGCGTCGCGGATCTTCCACGTGTCCTGTAGCAGGGAGTAGTCGTTGTCCAGAATGATGATGTCCTCTCCGGTCTGGGCGTCCGAGAGCACGTAGTTCCCTGCGACGTCGATGATCCCGCCGGCCTTCACGGTGAACACCTCGTTGTCGTCGTCGTCGACGAAGGGGAACTCCTCTTTCATCTTCAGCATCTTCTGTTTCCCCCGCAGAACGACGTTCCCATCGGCGTCGAGCGCCTTGTACTTGTTCCGAATGAATCCCTGTTCGACCGTGTAGCGGTCGTCAGTGAGCTCTATCCCCCGAATGTCGTATCCCCGAGTATCGCTCATCGGTCGGAACTCACGCTAGTAGCACTTCAAACCACTAGGTTCTCACATGACTGCCGAAGATTTAACTCGAGACTGACGATCGAATTTCGCTCGAGCGGTGGTCGAGCGGTCGGAACGCCCGCCGAGCGATCACGCGTCGTCCGCCGTCGGAAGCTCGATGGGATCGCCGTCGGCGAAGACCGTCGGCTCACGAAGGATGCCGTCGAGGTGGATCGGTGCTTCCGTCTCGCCGCCGATGCCCGCGTTGTCGCCGATCGCGATATGGACGGTTCCCCCTGCCTTCTCGTCGAGGAGGACCGAGCCGACGAGTTCGGTGACGGCCACGTTCGTGCCGATTCCGAGCTCCGCGAGGTTGTACGCGGCGTCGCCGACGTCTTCGGCCGCGTCCTCAACCGTCGCGCGGATCTCGTCGTCAGAGATCTGCGTGACGAGGCCGTCCTCGACCTCGAACGTCAGCCGGTGGCCATCTGCGAGCAGCCCGTGGGGGCGCATCGTCCCGTCGACGACGAAGGTGCCGTCGGCGGTTTCGGGGCTGATGAAGACCTCACCGGCCGGCAGGTTCGACATCTGGCCGGGTTCGTGGACGATGCCGGTATCGGAGAGCCACTCGCGGTCGCCGACGCCGAACGCGATGTCGGTCCCGGCGTCGGTCGTCACGCGGATCTCGTCGGCCCCGTCGACCTGCTCGCGGACGGCCTCACAGTGGGCCGCGATCGACTCGTAGTCGGCCGCCAGCCCGGTCGTGAAGACGTCCTCGGTGATCCCCGGGAGCGTCGCGACTCGCGCGCCGGCCTCGTTGGCCTCGGTTCGGGCCCGCGTGTGGCTCAGACTCTTGGTCGTCGGCGCGAGCACCACGTCGGCCCCGGCCATCGCCGCCGCGACCGGTGCCGGCGGCTCGCTGCCGTGGGTCTCGCCCGGCGGATACCGGACGATCACGGCGTCATCGGTGACCTCGCTCGCTACCTCGTAGATCGCCTCCCCGATCGGTTCGCGCTCGTCGTCGGTGACGACCGCACACGACTCCCCCGACTCGAGACCCAGACACTGGCGGACCGCCGTCTCCGCCGCGGCTCGAAGTGCTGTCATACGTGCGTGTGCGGCGAGCGGGCCGATATGTCTTCCCCTCGGTCCCGGTCGGGTTCTCGGCCGGTTTCGGTCCCGAGAGCGATCGAGAACTCTGAACCGAGTAAACGTCGGCTGAGAGGGCTCGAAACGATTATCCCGCTCGGTGGTCCACTCCCGAGCATATGCAACAGGTCGCTATCAACGGCTACGGCACGATCGGCAAGCGCGTCGCGGACGCGGTCCGGCAACAGCCCGACATGGAAGTACTGGGTGTCGCCAAGACGCGGCCGAACTTCGAGGCCGAGACGGCTATCGACAAGGGATTCCCGCTCTACGCCGCCGTCGAGGAGCGCGAGGAGCTGTTCGCCGAGGCAGGCCTCGAGATCGCGGGACCGGTCGAGGATCTCGTGGCCGAGGCCGACGTCGTCGTCGACGCCACGCCGTCGGGCATCGGGGCTCAGAACAAGGAACTCTACGAGGAGTACGACACGCCGGCGCTCTACCAGGGCGGGGAAGACGCCGACCTCGTCGACACGAGCTTCAACGCGCGCTCGAACTTCGAGGAGGCCGTCGACGCCGACCACGTGCGCGTCGTCTCCTGTAACACGACCGGGCTCTCTCGAGTGATCGCGCCGCTCCGAGAGGCCTACGGCGTCGAGAAGGTCCGCGCGACGCTCGTTCGCCGCGGCGGCGACCCCGGACAAGCCGACCGCGGGCCGATCAACGACATCCTCCCGAACCCGGTGACGATTCCGTCCCACCACGGCCCCGACGTGGAGACCATCTTCCCCGATCTGGACATCGACACGCTCGGGATGAAGGTGCCCGCGACGCTGATGCACATGCACAGCCTGAACGTCACCTTGGAGGAGGAGGTCGACGCCGCCGAGGTCCGCGACCTGTTCGCCGACGAGTCGCGCCTGTTCCTGATCCCCGAGCGGATGGACATCGACGGCAGCGGGAAACTCAAGGAGTACGCGCTGGACGCCGGTCGACCGCGCGGCGACATCTGGGAGAACTGCATCTGGGAGGAATCCATCTCGACCGAGGGACGGGACTTCTACTGCTTCCAGGGCATCCACCAGGAGAGCGACGTCGTGCCGGAAAACGTCGACGCCATCCGCGCCGTGACCGGCGCTGCCGACGCCGCGGAGAGCATCGCGACGACCGACGAGACGCTCGGTATCGGGCTCTAGGACCGGAGTCGCTCGATCCGCGAAGCGTTCGTTTTCACGACGCTCGAGGACCCCTATCCGCGATAGTACGATTCCGACGCGAGTCGAGGACGTGTCCCGGATCGTATAGCAACGACAGAAAGTTTTTGCCACGGGATACCCTAGACACCCCCATGCGCCGAGACGACCGCGACGAACCCTTCGACGACCTGTTCCGCGAGATTGAACGAATGATGAACGAGATGATGAACGGTGCGGACGGGAACGTGAACTTCGACTCTTCGAGCAACGTCGACAACGGATTCGGCATGGACACCCACGTCGATATCCACGAGACCGACGCGGAGGTCCGCGTCGTCGCCGACCTCCCCGGCGTCGAGAAGGACAACATCGAACTCGAGTGCGACGGCAAGACGCTGACGATCTCCGCCGAAAGCGAGCACCGTCAATACGACGAGCGCGTCTCCCTGCCGAGCCGCGTCAACGAACACACCGCGTCCGCGACCTACAACAACGGCGTCCTCGAAGTCGTCTTCGACCGCGCCGAACAGTCCTCGGACATCAGTCTCGAGTAATCGGGCAGTCGCGGTCGGCCCTCGTTTTCAGATGAGCGTAGCGGTATGCGATTCACGCTGAGTCGCGAAAGACGATGATATTGGTACCAAAAGACACTTGCTACCATTAGCACTTGCGGACGGTAATGGAACGACGCCGTTTTCTCATAGGATCGAGTCCGATAAGTGGTGTACTCGCAGGATGTATGCGTGAGAACGGTGAGGAGAGCAGTGCGGGTCCGGAAAATAGTGAAGGGACCGGGAACAGCGATGCTGAAGTAACTTATGAGCAGTGTGGACATACGTATATTTCTGTCCCTGCGGATTTACCCACAGCCGCTGAAGAGGAGGTACTGACGGCTATTGAGGAGGGATCGTACGAAACCTCAAACAGGTTGATTCTCCCTCAGGCGTTTGATCTCGAGGATCTATACCTTATTCAACGAGATTCACGGGATAAGACGTACTATACTGCGGAGACGGAAGAGGGCGGTGCCATCAATCGTCTCCGAGTCACCGAAACGTTTCCCGAGACGGGCCCCGTGATGTTACGGAACGATACAGAGAGGGACCTGACGTTTGATGTTCGTATCGAGTACGCGGCTACTGTCGATCACGAGGTTGATATCGAAACCGATGGGGAGGTGTTTTTTGAGGAAACAGTATCAGTTGAAGCTGGCCAATCCACCGAACTCATTGGTGATGCAACATACCGATACGGAAACTATCTGGCAGCGATAAATATAGCGGAACTACAGTTAAAAGAGACTGTGAGTTGGGTCATGTGGGAAGAATGGGACTCACAGGGCGTGATCCGGCTCACGACCGAGGAGGAATTAGACCATGTTTCACGGGCTCATTCGGAAATCGGGCTTGCACCGGACTGCGAATGGAACGAGAACGGTGATCTCGTCAGAGGTATCAGTTCGAATTAGTGAAGAGGAGTGGGGAAGAAAATCCGCTACTTACTGGCCGACGTGGACGGTCGGTACTCGAATTGTCTGGGTTTGTAGTTTCAGCCACCGATCAGACTGACACCTCGAGCGACGACACTCACTCCGCAGCCCCGCGGATCGCGGCCGCGAGCCGATCGTAGAAGTCGGGTTCGTACTTTGTCGCCTCGTCGATCGTCGGCCGCGCGTTCGTCTCGTTGACGACCAGTCGGTCGTCCGTCTCGAGCAGGTCGACGCCGAGGAACGGGATCTCGAGTTCGGCGGCGACCGACTCGGCGAGATCGCGCCACTCCGCCGGGAGGTCCGCGCCCGTCGCCTCCGCGCCGCGGTGGACGTTGTGCTTCCACTGCCCCTCGCTGACCGCCTCGTCGGGCAGTCTGCGCTCGACCGCGCCGACGTACTCCCCCTCGAGGACCATCACCCGGTAGTCGGTCGCGTTCGGGAGGTACTCCTGAACGAGAAAGGACTGATCGCCGGTCGCCCGGTAGTCGTGGACCAGCGAGAGGTAGTCACAGATGCCCAGAAAGGAATCGAGATCGTGGGCCTTCGCGACGCCGACGCCCCGCGTCGTCGAGTTGGGCTTGACCACGACCGGCGGCTCGAACCGCTCGAAGACGTCGACCAGGTCGCCCTCGCCGACGTCGTTCGAGACGTAGACCGAGTCCGGAACCGGCAGCTCGGCCCGTCCGAGCCGCGCGAGCACCTCGGCCTTGTTTCGCGAGGTCAACACCGTTTCGTGATCGTTGAGCCACGGGATCTCGAGCAGTGCGTCGGCGACGCCGCCCTCCATCAGCCGGCCGGGGTAGACGAAGCCCACGTCGTACTCGTCGGGCTCCCACGGAGGATCACCGAGCGCGACCGTTCGCTCGCGCACGGGCACGTGATGAACTCGTATTCCTCGCTCGGCCAGCGGCTCCCGCATCCGCTCGAACGTCTGTTTCGCGTTCGCCACCGCGAGATCGATCATAGTCGGGACTCGGGAGTAGAGGCGTAAAAAGGTGCTCGAGACAGCAATCTGAAATCGAGACGGAACGGCCGGGAGCGGGCACCGAGCGCTGTGAGGTGCCCGCGACCCGGGGAAGGGCAGGCGGTTACCCGGCTATAGACCGCGAGCGAAGCCGAAGGCTGAGCGAGCGGGCCGACGACTGATGTAAACGAGCGGTCGAGCGGCGCTTCGCGCCGCTCAGGAGCGAGTGAACGGAGGGAGGAGTGTTTTTAATCGAATTTTTGCCGAGGGTGCGCCGTAGGCGCACCCACAGCGCAAAACTTCGTTTTATGCGATCAGCTGTTCCTCGCCACGCTCGATGACGACGCGACACGGTGGCGAGATCTTGTTGTAGGAGCGCCGAAGGGCGTCCTTGGCGAACTCGGCGTCGTCGACGTCACACCAGATGGTGAAGATGCGCTCGCCGGCGTCGATGCGAGCGGCGGTGCCGACGATCTTCCCGAAGGCCTGGCGCATCCCGTCGGAGACACGGTCCGCACCCGCGCCCGTCGCCTGCTTGTTCTCCCGGATGACGTGGTGGGGGAATTTGCGCAGGACCATTTTGTAGTTGTTCTCGCCGGCGTTTTTCAGCATGTGACGGTTCGCCGAGAGGCGCGAGGCCTCGAGGCTCCCGTGTCGGAGCTGGACCTCCTCTTCCGTGATGAGGCTGATCTGAACGGGGTAGTCCTCGGCGTTCGCCTGGGCGTCGCCCATCTTGTGCTGTGCGATCTTCGATCCGGGGATGCCAGTAATGTATTCGCGGCGCGTGTAGGCCGGCTTACTGATCTCCCGGTACATGGAGGCAGGTTTGTCGGACATGGTGGTTACTTACGAAAACGGAAGCCCACCGCGCGGATAAAGGCTTCGAAGCGCCGCGTGGAATCGGTGGCAGGGCCGACGACCCGTCGCTCGAGGCGAGGCGATCAGTTCGCGGAGACGTACTCGGAGCCGGTTCGCTCGATCAGTCCCTCGCTCTCGAGCGAGGAGAGCACGCTCAGGATCGAGAGCTTCTGCATGTCCAGGAGGCCGCTCAGGTCCCCGACCGTCGCACCGTCGGTCGCCTCGAGGGTGAGGTAGACGAGTTTACTCTGTGCGGAGTCGAGTTCGGTCGGGAGGGGGTCGATTCGATGAGTCGTCTGCGCGTCTCGCATCATCATACTAACAGCGTCCACGAACTGCTGTATAAGTCTATGGTGCAGTAGGTATATAGACGCTAGTAGATATTATTGTGTATAAATATCACACCAATCCGATCGGGAGTATCAACGCAACCGATACTGATCTCCGGTCGGGACGGAGGCCACCGAGAACGGAATCGGAACCGTCGGCACGCGGTGGCGACGCCCGGACGGTCGGCCGCTCGGTTTTCCCGGCGGCGTATTTAAGGTTCCGCCGCCGAAACCAGTGTCCATGAGGAGTTTCCGGATCGGCTCCCTGTTCGGGATTCCGATCAAACTCGACCTGACGTTCCTGTTGGTGCTCCCCCTGTTCGCGTACCTCATCGGGACGCGTATCGAGGCCGTCTCCGAGATCCTCAACGGGGCGCTCGACGCGGGGATCGACGTGAGCGTCGTCACCGCCGGTTCGATGCCGTGGCTACTCGGACTGGCCGCAGCGATCGGCCTGTTCGTCGGCGTCGTGCTCCACGAATTGGGCCACTCACTGACCGCCCAGCGGTACGGCTTTCCGATCGACTCGATCACGCTCTGGCTGTTCGGCGGCATCGCCGCCTTCTCCGAGATGCCCGAAGATTGGCGACAGGAACTCAACATCGCCGTCGCCGGCCCGATCGTCAGCGTCCTGGTCGGCATCGGTACCTACGCACTCTTCGTCGCGACCCCCGAGAGTTTCAGCGGCGTGCGGTTCGTCCTCGGCTATCTCGCCGTCCTGAACGTCGCACTCGCCTTCTTCAACATGATTCCCGCGTTCCCGATGGACGGCGGACGGGTGTTGCGCGCGCTGTTAGCTCGCGGGCAGCCGTACGCACAGGCGACCCAGCAGGCCGCCAGCGTCGGCAAGGTGTTCGCCGTCGGCATGGGACTGTTCGGCCTCCTCGCGTTCAACATCATCCTCATCGGCGTCGCCTTCTTCGTCTATATCGCCGCCTCGAGCGAGGCCCAGCAGGTGACCATGAAGGCCGCGTTTCAGGACGTCACCGTCGGCGACATCATGACGCCGGCGAGCGACCTCCACACCGTCGAACCCGACACGACCGTCGCAGAGTTGATTCAGCGGATGTTCACTGAGCGCCACACCGGCTATCCGGTCGTCGACACCCAGGCGTTCGAGGGCGAGCGGCTCATCGGCCTCGTGACGTTGACCGACGCCCGCGATGTCGACCCGGTCGAGCGCGATGCCTACACCGTCGAAGACGTGATGACGACCGACCTGCAGACGATCTCGCCCGACTCCGACGCGATGACTGCCATCGAACGGATGCGGGAACACGATATCGGCCGCCTGCTCGTGGTCGATGACGACGACCTCGTGGGACTGATCTCGCGGACCGACGTGATGACCGCGTTCGACATCGTCCAACAGAGCGGTGCGATCGCTCCCGCCGGCCGACCGCGAACCGCGGACTGAGAGCCATTCACGAGCGCGCTTTGGGGCGGAGAGTGCTGCGAACAAACGGTTTAACCGTAGTCGGGGCCGACACTGCATCGATGCCACCGGCCATCGAGACCGTCGATCTCGTGAAGGAGTACGGCGATCTACGCGCGCTGCAGGAGCTATCGCTGACCGTCGAGGAAGGCGAATTCTTCGGCCTGCTCGGCCCCAACGGTGCGGGGAAGACGACCTTTATCAACACGCTGGTCGGCCTGGTCCGCAAGTCCGGCGGCGAGGCGCGGGTCTTCGGCCACGACGTTGAGGACAACTACCGGCAGGCCCGCGACGCGATCGGACTCGCACCCCAGGAGTTCAACGTCGATCGCTTCTTCCCCATCAAGGAAGTCCTGACGCACAAGGCCGGCTACCACGGAATCCCCGAGGACGAGGCCGCCGAACGCGCCGACGAGGTCCTCAAGCGCGTCGGGATCTACGACAAGCGCGACGAGCGCTTCGACTGGCTCTCTGGCGGGATGAAACGCCGCCTGCTGCTCGCTCGAGCCCTCGTCACCCAACCCGATCTGCTCATCCTCGACGAGCCGACCGCCGGCGTCGACGTCCAGTTGCGTCACGACCTGTGGGAGTTGGTCACCGAACTCAACGAAGAGGGGACGACGATCCTGCTGACGACCCACTACATCGAGGAGGCCGAACGCCTCTGTGACCGCGTCGCAATCATGAACGAGGGGCGGAAAGTGACCGTCGCGACGCCGGACGAACTGAAACAGCGCGGCACCGACACGATCGCCGTGCGCCTCGAGTCCGCGCCGACCAGCGCACCCGCTCTCGGGCCCTACGCACACGAAACGACGGTGTCCGGCGACCGGATCGAGGTCCGCGTCGACGACGGCGGCTCGACCGCACCGCAGTTACTGAACGACCTCGAGGCGAGGGGCCACGAAATCGCCGACCTCGAGATCACCAGGACGTCGCTCGAGGAGATCTTCGTCGATCTGACTCGCAGCGACGACCGGACGGTGACGCGGTCGTCAGCGGAAAGTGCGGGTGACGGCAAGAGTGCGGGCGACGACGAGGGCGCGACCGACGGCCGCGAAACCGAGCGCGAACGGGAGGGGGTCGCCTGATGCTGTCGGTCGGCTTCCGCGCGCTCTTCCGGCGCGAGATACTGCGGTTCGTCCGCCGCCCGAAGAACACGTTCATGCCGCCGGCAATCACGAACGTGCTCTACTTCGCCGTCTTCGGGCTGATTCTCGGCGGCCGGATCGACCAGATCGCCGGCTTCGATTACATTCTCTTCATCGTTCCCGGACTGATCGTCCTCGGTGCGATCTCGAACGCCTTCGAAAACGCGTCGTTCTCGATCTTCCACGGCAGATGGAACGAGTACATCCACGAGACGCTGACCTCGCCGTTGTCCTACGTCGAGATGGTCGTCGCCTACGTCGCGGCCAGCGCGGTGCGGGGACTCATCGTCGGCGTCATCATCGCCGTCGTGGGCCGGCTGTTCGTGTCGATCAGCATCAAACACGGCCTGTTCCTCGTGGCCACGATGGTGGTCATCACGGCGCTGTTCGCCGGCTTCGGTATCATCGGCGGGCTCGTCGCCAGGGATTTCGACGATCTGACCGTGATGAACCAATTTATCCTCCGACCGCTGGTCTTCTTCGGGGCCGTCTTCTACTCCCTCGAGACGTTCGAGCAGACCTGGCAGGTGACCCTTTCGCTGGTGAATCCGATGGTCTACATGGTCGACAGCGTCCGGTACGGGCTGTTGGGCCACTCGGATCTGATCGCGGTCGGCATTCTCCCGGGGCCCTACGCCGACTTCGCACCGCTGCTCGCGCTCGGCGTGCTCACGACGGCCACCGTCCTCGTGCTGGCGATCGACGTCTACCTGTTCAAGATCGGCTACGGACTGACCGACTGAGGTAACCAGCACTTCAGTCGTCGCCGGCGGCGACTCTGGCCGCCGGTTCCGCGGTCGTCCCGGGCCCGTATCGGACCCAGCAAGCCAGCAGGCTCGGCAGCACGACGACGCTCGCGACGAAGGCGTAGCCGATGCCGATCGCGAGACTGATCCCGAACTGGCGAAGCGCCGGGAGCAGGGCGAATCCCAGGACGCCGAATCCCGCCGCGGTCGTGACGGCGCTGCTCAGGAGCGCACCGCCAGTGCAGACGACCGTCCGGTGGAGCGCCGTCGCCGTATCGACGCCCGCCTCGAGTTCGTCGCCGAACCGTTCGGTGACGTGAATCGCGTAGTCGGAACCGAGTCCGAGCGCGATGCTGCCGACGAGCGCAGTGGTCATGCTGATCGGAATCCCAAGCAGGGCCAGCGTTCCGAGCAACCAACTCACGGCGAAGTCGACCGGAACGGGCGTAATAACGCCCAGCGATGCGCGACCCCTCGCCGCCCGGAAGACGACGGTGAGCAGGCCCAGAATCGCGACGAGCGTCACCGCGAGGCTCTCGATGACCGTAGCGATGAGCTGATCGGTAGCCTCTGCGGCGACCAGCGACCGTCCCGTCGCGGTCGCTCGAACGTCGTCGGTCTCGAGCGTCGCCGCGACGCCGTCCAGCTGATCGCTGACGGTCGAGACGTCGGCGGAGCCGTCGACGCCCGCGCTGAGCCTGAGCGCCGCGTATCTCCGCCCGTGAATCGACCTCGAGCGCGTCAGCGGCCGCGTTCCATCGAGTCGATCACTCGGCCAGACCGATGACGTCGTCGCGGACCGAACACAGCGTTCCCAGGTGGTCGTCGTTGATCTCGCAGAGGGTGACGACCGGGTGGTCCTCGTAGGCGGTTCGGACCGGACCGATCGGGGCGTTTTCGTCGTCGACCCCGTGCCAAACCGTCACGTCGCCGTCGGGCAGCGGCGGCGACCGGTCGGTCGCGAGCGCGCGACTCTCGCGGACCGCACCGGACGGCCCGGCCGACAGTCCGGCGCGGAAGTCGCGACCGACGATGCGGGCGGTCTCGTCGTCGACGGTGCGGTCGGTCAACTGGTCGACGACGAATCGGTCGCCCCGGAGCCGTGCGACGACCGCGCCGAATCGGAACGCGACTCCCAGGAGGCGCGGGAACCGAACGAGCGGGGCGAACGGCCCGCCGTCGTGTGCCGGCACCGGTGCGCCGACTACGCCGACGTCGGAGACTCGATCGGCGTGGTGTGCGGCGGCGGCCAACGCGTAGGGACCGCCGCCGGAGAATCCGGCGACTGCGACCGACTCGAGTCCCAGAGCGTCGACGAGCGCTCGACAGTCCTCGGCCCAAGTTTCGAACGACCCGTCCGGATCCGGATCGGAACGACCGTACCCGGGGCGACTCGGCGCGATCACGCGAACGCCTCGAGTGCGAGCGGGGGCCGAGAGCAACGCCCCGAGGTGGGACGATCCGGGCGTTCCGTGGTGGAAGACCAGCGGCGCGCCGTCCGGATCGCCGTACGTCGCAAACGCCAGCGTCCGACCATCGGGGAGCGAGATCGACTCCGGTTCGGAAACGACCATGCGGAACGCTCTCCCTCGGAAACATATCCGCGTTACGACATCCGAGACAGCGACCCGATACGCCGACGCTCGTCTGCGACGGTGACTACTCGCGTGGCTATCGTCACCCTCGAGCCGGCGATCGATGCGCCTACTCGTCTCGCTCGGCGACTTTCACCAACTGCTTCCCGATGTTCTCGCCCTCGAACAGCCCGAGGAACGCGTCCGGTGCGTTCTCGAAGCCTTCGACGACGTTTTCGCGGTACTGCACGTCCCCGTTCTGGATGAACGTCGAGAGTCGCTCGAGCGCCTCGCCCCACCGTGGCTGGTAGTCGCTGACGAGGAGTCCTTCGACCGTCGCGCGGGTCTCGATGAGTTTGGCGAGTTTCCGCGGCCCGGTCGGGACGTCGGTCTCGTTGTACAGCGCGATCTGGCCGCAGACGGCGACGCGGGCGTCGACGTTCAGTCGGGGCCAGACGGCGTCCGTGATCGGGCCGCCGACGTTGTCGAAGTAGACATCGACGCCGTCGGGACAGGCGTCGTCGACCGCGGCCGAGAGGTCGTCGGTCTCCTTGTAGTTGATCGCGGCGTCGAAGCCGAGCTCGTCGGTGAGCCACTCGATCTTCGCCTCGCTGCCGGCGGTCCCGACCACGCGAGCGCCCGAGAGTCGGGCGAGCTGGCCGACGACGGAGCCGACCGCGCCCGCCGCGGCGGAGACGACGACGGTGTCGCCGGGTTTCGGGTCACCGACATCGTTCAGCCCCCAGTAGGCCGTCACGCCGGGCATCCCGAGCACACCCAGCGCCGTCGAGATCGGGCCGCGGTCGGGATCTACCGGCTGGAGTTCGTTCGCGTCCGCGACGGCGTGTTCCGCCCACAGGAGGTCGCCGGTCACGATATCTCCCGCCGAGAACTGGCCGGCGTTGGACTCGAGGACTTCGCCGACGACGTTCGCTCGCATCGGGTCGCCGACGTCCCACGGCTCGGCGTACGACTCCGCGTCGCGCATGCGACCGCGCATGTACGGGTCGACGGACTGGTACAGCGTCTCGACGAGCACCTCGCCGTTGTCCGGTTCGGGACGGTCGACGGTGACGAGTTCGAAGTCATCGCGGGTCGGTTCGCCGACCGGGCGACTGGCGAGTCGCCACTGTCTGGTTTCTGCCATATGCTCTCATGGGCACGCCGATAGGTGAAGATTGGGCTCCCGGAAGTCCGGGGAGGGTCGGCGAGTCGGGGCGACCGTCCCAGTCCCGTCGCGACGCCCGCCGTATCGAACTTTTTTGGTCACCGTTCGTGTACGTCGAGTATGGGAACCGATCGCGAGATACTCGAGCGGTTGCTCGCCGGCAACGAGCGCCACGTCGAGGCGTTGCCGGACGGTTACTTCGCGGACGTTCAGACGGCCCAGCACCCGACCGTCGTCGCGATCTGTTGTTCGGACTCGCGAGTCTCTCACGAGGGGATGTGGGGTATCGAGCGACCGGGGGCAGTCTTCACGCCGAGCAACATCGGCAACCAGATCTGGGACGAGGACGACGGCGAGCGGATCGTCGACGGTGGGATCCTCTACCCGATCCACCACACTGGCACCGACGTCGTCGCAGTCGTGGGCCACACCGGTTGCGGGGCCGTCACCGCGGCCTACCGCGTCGCGACCGGCGAGGAGTCGCCGGGTCCGCAGGGCGTCGACAAGTGGGTCGACCAGCTCGTTCCCGTCATCGAGGAGGCCATAGAGAGCGGCCTGATCGACACCGACGCGGACGAGGAGCAGGTGATCAACCAGCTCGTCGAGTACAACGTCGGCTATCAGGCGCGCTCGCTCCGTGACGCCGCGGACGTTCCGGACGACATCGACGTCTACGGCTTCGTCTACGACTTTCAGGGCGTCTACGGCGACGAACCCGGCCGCACGTACCTCGTCACGGTCGACGGCGAGACCGATCCCCGCGCGCTCGCCGACCTCGTGCCGGAAGGGTACGAGGCGACGGCTCGGAGTCTACTCTATCAGTAGTCGGTGGTACGCTTTCGATATCCGGAACGGGAGAGAGAACTGAACACTCGCTTCGATAACTTCGTGTGCCAACATTTTGCTCTGCGCTCCCTCGCTTCGCTCGGTCGCTCGGCAAAATGTTGATTAAAAGCACTCCTCCCTCCCCTACGGGTCAGTCGTCGGCCCGCTCGCTCCCTTCGGTCGCTCGCGGTGAGTGCACACTGCTCCGCCTGTACTTACCGCGATCTTCACATCTCAGTTCGGAAAAAAGCGTGCTACTAGCTACTGCGACGACAGTGCCGAGTCGTGAAGACGGCGAACCTGATTGCTCCTCGAGCCTCGAGCCGTCAGTCGTCGGCCGCCGACGTCGGGGTCGGTGTCGCGGTCTCCGCCGCGGGCACCGTCTCGGCGTCGGCCGCCCACTCGAGGTCGCCCGCGTAGCGGAAGGTCGCGTTCTCCTGCTCGGGGTCGATGACCGTCAGATCGCCGATCCAACCGTTGTCGAGCAACTGCGTGACGTCCTCGTGCTCGCGGAGGATCTCGGTCACGCGCTCGAGCGGCGCGTGAATCACGGCGGTCAGCCGCAGCGGCTGATGGAACGGTCGCTCGTCGTCGAGCTTGAGCGATTGCAACGGCAGCCCGGTCAGCAGGTCCCCGCCGTTGCCTTGCACGACGCCGACGTTTCCCACCGGATTCTGGGTGACCTTCGAGCCGCTGCCGTAGACCGCGTTGTCCACGGTCGCGAAGTAGTACTGGTTGTTGATCCACTGGGTGACCACGAGCGGACCCGTCAGGATCGCCTCGAGCGCGTCGCCGTCCGGATCGACGGACCAGTCGTAGGAGTGGAGGAACGCGCGGCCGTCGAGATTCCGGTCGGCGGTCAGTTCGCGCGGCCCGATGACGAACGAGGCGTTGCCGGCCAGCCCCCACTCGGGGCGGGTCTCGGCCCAGTCGGCCGCCTTGCGCTCGACCTCGTCGACTGCCGTCTCGCCGTCGGCCGACGCGGTGCGCTCGGCCGCGGCCCCGGCGCGGGCGCGGGAGAGGTCCGCACGGAGGGACTCGAGGTCCTCGGCGTGGCTCTCGGGCACGTCGTGGTCGAACAGCGTGATCTCGTCGGTCGTCGTGTTGTGTTCGCCCGCGAGGAAGACGGTGTCCTCGGGAATGTCGATCCCGCGCTCGCGGAGCGTCGCCCTGACGTCCGGATCGTTACAGATCGCCGCGAGGACGCGAGCGTTGGGGCCGCCGGGGCTGCCGGCGCAGGCCCCGCAGTCGAGGCTCGAGCCGAAGGGGTTGTTCGTCGTCTCGCTGGCGTGGCCCGCGAAGACGACCAGCCGGGCGAACTCCGTCCAGCCCATGAGTTCGAAGGCCGTCTGTGCGTACTCGACTTTCTCCTCGTGGCTCAGCCCCTGCGGGAGGTCGTGGTCGGCGTGGTCGTGATCGTCGTACGAATCGTAGTCGACGGCGGGCGCGGCGGCCTCGTGGCGGCTCGGGACGTGCTCCGCGATAGCGGACTCGAGCGCGGCGACCGTCGACGGCGACAGCGTCCGTGCGGCCATCGCCGAGCCGTAGGCGCTGCCGGCCCCCTCGACGAAGGTGAACGCGGCGACGAGGTTCGACTTGAGCGTTTTGAAGTGTTTGCGGGCCGCCGTGGCGAGACCGGTCCACTGCTCGCGGGCAGCGGCCGCCTCGGTGTCGGTGGGCCGATCGACGATCCGGTGTTCGGGCTCGACGATCGGCGGGCAGGCGTCGGTGTCGGCCGCGGCCTCGTAGCCGCGGTGGCGCATCGGTACGCCGAAAAAACCCGCGTAGCCGTGGGTCTCGTAGGGGCCTTGGGCCTCGATGTGACGGCGGATCACCTCCGAGCGAGTGTCGATACAGAACACGAGCTGGGCGGCCGGTCGGTCGCCGTCGCTGGCGTCCGCGGGATCGGTCACGTCGTCGATCCCGTCGAGGAGCCGCTCGCGGTAGCTCTTCTCCCAGGCGGTCAGCCAGATCTCGGGCAGGGGAACGTCGCCGCCGTCCGCGTCCGGTTCGCCGGTGCTAGTCCCGTCGGCGAGGTCGATCGGCGCGTCCAGCAGGTCGGCGAGCGTCAGCCGCACCGCGAGGTACTGCGTCAGCGTGATCGGGTACGCCCCCTGCCACGGGTCGGCGTCGTCGTCGATCCGCTGCGTGACGAACCCGCTCCAGCCCGGGAGGGCGGCGAGGTTCGCTTCGAGGATCTCGACCCAGCGCCCTTCGGGGTACTCGCCCAGCACCGCCTCGAGCGCCTCGGTCGCCGTTTCGGGCAGGTCGTCGGCGTCGGCGGGGCCGGGGACGGCGCCGTCGTGGGGAGCCACCGCGCGCCAGGCCCGATAGAACCCGTCCTCGCGGTTGGGCATCGGCCACTTGGCCTGCCCCTCGTCGAGGAAGGCCGCGAGCCACTTCGAGAGGACCCGGTCGACGGCGTCGGTCGCGTCGTCTGGCTCGGCGGCGGCGCGTTCCGATTCGGCCGCGGCCATCTCCTCGAGGAGCGTCTCGGGATCACGGTCGATGCCGTGGGCCTCGAGTTCCGTCCGGAGCGTTTCGGGGTCGATTCGACCCGACTCCCAGGCGCGGCGGAAGACCGACGGGTGGGGGTAGCCTCGGCCGCCGAACAGCTCCTCGGCCTCCGCGACGGCCCGGTTGAACGGCTCGTCCTCGAACCCCGAGAGGGGGTTGGCCGTGACGAACGAGTGCAGCGGCCAGACCGAGCCGATGCGCTCGGCCGCGCGGTCGATGCTCTCTGCGATGCGACGGGCGTCGTCGGATTCCTTACGCGTCATTGTATTCCTCCGTGTTGGTGAGGACGGTCGACGGATCGGGTTGAGAGACGTTCAGCAGGGCGACGTAGAGGCGCTCGCTCGAGCGATACCAGCCCAGTTCCGTCACGAGATACGTCCCGACGAAGAGGGCGACGACGAGGTAGTGGACGACGGTCATCTCGGTCGAAACGTGGGTCATCGGGACGCCGGACAGCATCGACGAGACGGCGTTGAACATCACGGCGTAGCCGCCGATGGCGGTCAGGACGATGAGCGGGACGCTGACGAACCTGACCGTCGTCGGCAGGGTCGAGCGCCGGAGGATATCGCGAGCCGCGGTCAGCGTCGTCAGGACCACGACCAGCGTCAGAATCGTCCCGCTGTTCAGCGTCAGGCTCGTCGCCTTCCCGGTGAGGACGCCGAAGAGGACGCCGCCGCCGACGGCCGTCACGAGGCTGACGGCGATCCCCGGGAAGCCCAGTTCGGTGTGGCCCGCGTCTTTGGGAGCCGCACGCTCGACGCCGGCTCCCGACGAGAGGAAGAGATACGCCTTGTAGAAGCCGTGGAGGATGAGGTGAGCGATCGCCGCGGCGAAAAAGCCCAGCCCGCACTGCAGTATCATAAAGCCCATCTGAGCGATCGTCGAACTGCCGAGCTTGCGCTTGACGTCCGTCTGGACGAGGATCATCGCCTGGCCGAGCAGGGCGCTGACCGCGCCGACGAGGACGATCGCCGACATGACGACGATCTCGGCGGCGACCACCGGGGCGAACCGGGTCAGCAGGACCCCGCCCGCGTTGACGAACCCGGCGTGCATCAGGGCCGACGCCGGCGTCGGCGCGGTCATCGACGACAGCAGCCAGCCGTGGAAGGGAACGAGCGCCGATTGGATGATCGCCGCGAGGACGATTCCTCCGGCGGCGACGAGGACGGTCGTCCGAGAGACGGTCTCGAGCCCCGCGAGGACGCCGGTGAGCGTCGTCGCGCCGGTCGCCCAGACGAGCAGCGCCACGGAGCCGGCAAGCAGGGCGCTGCTGGCGAGGAAGTAGCGGCGGGCGACCCGGCCGGCGGCCCGGGCCTGTGGCCAGTCGCGAACGTGGCCGATGAGTCCGGCCAGCAGCAGTCCCATCGCCAGCCACGCGGCCACGAACAGCGCGACGTGATTCGCCGCGGTCATCGTCATGACGGCGAGGGTAAAGCCGAACACGCGGCCGAAGAACCGCTCGATGTCGCGGTCGCCGGCCATGTAGCGCCGCGAGTAGCTGTGGACGATCCCGCTGAAGAACGTGACCACGACCCACATGACCGCGGTCAGCCCGTCGATCCGTAGGAGCGTCGAGAGTTCCCAGGCGGTCCCCCCTCGAACCGCCAGCGCGAGAACGCCGAGACTGGCCAGAAAGAGCGCCCAGACCGTCCAGGTCGACGCTCGCGGTACGGCCGAACGCGGCGGCGTCGGTTCGGGGCGCTGTGCGACGTCGTCGTCGATCGTTGCTGTGTCCTCGGTCATGTGTCGGTAACGTCGACCAGCGCGGGACCAGGTCCCGTCGCGACGTGTCGTTTGCGGTAACACTTGCTCAACTGGTCGTATCTACCCCATATATGAACAGAACGGTTATTATAGCCTTCGGTTCGAACAAATCGTTCGTCAGCCAGTAACACAGAAGATCATTATAAATGGGGAACGGACGCGAGAACGCCGAGCGGACGGCTTTCGATCGGAATCGTACGGCCGGATCGGAACTGTACGGCCCCGAACTCCGGCCGTCGGTGCGAGGACCGCGAGCTCGCCCCGCCGACGCTTCGTCGGGAGCCGGCTCTCGTCGCTCGCCGCGTTAGGAAGAGAACTCGTCGAACGACGTCGACTGGTGGCTGCGAACGAGGACTTCGTCGGTGATCGCCAGTCCCATGTCCGCGATCTCCTGTGCGATCGGAGTGACGTCCCTGTCGTTCTCGCCGACGATAGTCACCAGAAGGTTCTGCTCGCCGGTCACCAGTTCCTGCACCGAGACGACCCCCGAGATCGCGAGTAGATCGTCGATGTATGCTCCCCGTTCGGGGATCGGCGCCGTACAGAAGAGCAGCATCCGGATCGGATAGCCAGACTTCGTGTAATCGATGTTCGCGCTGTAGCCCTTGATGACGCCCTCCGACTCCAGTCGCTGAATGCGCTTGCGGACTGTACTCGAGGAGGCGTCGGTCCGGTCGGCGATCTCGCTCGAGGAGAGGTTTCGCGCCTCCTCCTGTAACGCGTAGAGGATCTCTCGGTCGACCGCGTCGAGCTCGTACTCCGTCATACGGTCCCGTTGGCCGTGACGACTATAAGGAACTTCGGCTGACAAAACTCCGAATACTTATACTCGGAGCCGAAAGGGACTCGCATGCGAGAGCGCCTCGAGTCGGATCTCGGCTTCTACTACGCCGTCGGAGTCTTCATTATCGCGGTCTTCGTCGTCGGTCTGGCGGCCTTCGCCGTCCTCAACCCCGGCGGCATCGGGACCGTCGAACTCGTCGGTCTCTCCGGCGGGTTCTTCCTGTTCATGGTCGTCTACTTCATCGCGATTTCAGTCCAGCGATTGGAAGACGGCGACAGCATTTGAACCGTCAGAACGGCCGATAACGCCTCGATCGAGCCGGAACCGGACAGCCGGCCTGAGGATTTACAAGTCGCAGTCTTTATACGTACCGACCGCTTCCCTTTAGAAGCAATGGCGAAAGGAACCGTTGATTTCTTCAACGACACTGGCGGCTACGGATTCATCGAGACTGAGGACGCGGACGACGACGTGTTCTTCCACATGGAAGACATCGGCGGCCCGGACCTGGAAGAAGGACAGGACCTCGAGTTCGACATCGAGCAGGCCCCGAAGGGTCCGCGCGCGACGAACGTCGAGCGCCTGTAAGGCGGAATTCGTAACGGTATCGGCACTTGACTGCAGTATTTTACACCGGTGAGCGACTGCGCTCGCGGTACTGACACTGACTTTTAGTAGCGGCGGCGCTCACTCTCCGGTATGACCGAGCCGCTGCTCCGACGGAGCGACGAAATCGAGTACGAGACGGTCGACGCCGCCGACGGCCTCGAGAAGGGCGTCCTGATCGCCGATGACCACGGCGCGCCGACCTTCGCGATTCGGCGGTTCGTCCTCGAGCCCGGTGCCGAAGTGCCGAAACACACTAACGAAGTCGAACACGAACAGTACGTCCTCGAGGGCGAGTACACGGTCGGAATCGATGGTGAGGAGCACACCGTCGAGTCGGGCGACTCGCTGTTGATCCCGGCCGGGACGGTTCACTGGTACCGCAACGAGGGCGACGAGCCGGGCGCGTTCATCTGTGCGGTTCCCAACGGGGACGACGAGATCGACCTGCTCGAGTGACTCGGTAGCACACCGTCTCGCAACCGCAACTTCTATAGGTATTTTAGGCAAACCTAAACGCCAATGGGAGAAGCGCAGTCGGTCGGCGAGCGCGCGTCCGCTCGTGAGCGGGAGGGATGGGTAACGGGGGCGCTCGTCCTCTTCTGTCTAGCGAGTACGGTCGTTACCGTCGTCGCCGGGCTCATACAGGTGAGTTTCGGGGAGTATTCAATGACGTTGATCGAGGCCTGGAGGGCAGTCTTCAACCCCGCAGTGATCTTCAATCTCGACGCCTGGTCGGCGTTCCTCTTCGGGACCGAGCGGCCGGAGATGAGCACCGGGAGCATCGTCGTCTGGAACCTCCGGCTACCGCGGGTGTTCGTCGGGATCATCACCGGTGCGACGCTCGCGGTCTCTGGCGCGATTTTCCAGGCCGTGACGCGAAACGAACTGGCGAGCCCGTTCATTCTCGGGGTCAGTTCCGGCGCTGGATTCGCCGTTCTGGCGACGCTCGTCGTCTTCAGTGGCCTCGCACCGTTCCTGCCAGTGATCGCCGCTCTGGGCGGGACGATCGCGTTCGGGATCGTCTACGCGATCGCTTGGAAGGGCGGAACGAGCCCCATTCGACTCGTGCTCGCGGGCGTGATCGTCAACATGGTCTTCCAGTCGCTCCAGCAGGGGCTGTTCTTCTTCGCGGACGATCTGGGCGTCGTCCAGACGGCGATCGCCTGGATTACGGGCTCGCTGACGGGGACCGGCTGGGAGGAGGTCCGGATCGCTCTCCTGCCGGCGATCATCTCGATCGTAATCGCACTCGCCGGTGCGCGGCAACTGAACGTCCTGATGCTGGGCGAAAACACCGCCCGGTCGCTCGGGATGCGCGTCGAACGGGTCCGATTTTTCCTCTCGGGCGTCGCTATTCTGGCCGCCAGCGTCGCAATCGCCGTCGCCGGCGTCGTCAGCTTCTTCGGCCTCGTCGTCCCCCACATCGTCCGGAACACGGTCGGCGGCGACTACCGCCGACTGATGGTCGGCTGCGTCTTCGCCGGGCCAGCGCTGATGGTCACGGCCGACGTCGGCGCGCGGCTCGCGCTGGGAGGACCACAGATACCGGTCGGCGTCGTCACCGGACTGATCGGCGGCCCGTACTTCCTCTATCTGATGCGCAAACAACAGTCGATGGGTGAGATATAATGGCACGTACACAGCGAGACACCGACCGAGAACAGACCCGGATCACCGACGACAACGGAGACGAAGTCGAGAGCGCACTGGTCGGCGACGGTCTCGAGCTCAGTTATCCCTCGAGCGAGGAGACTATCGTCGACTGTGAGCGCCTCGATATCCCCGAAGGGGCGGTCACCGCCCTCGTCGGCCCGAACGGAAGCGGGAAGAGTACCCTCCTCAAAGCGCTCTCGAATCACCTCCAGCCGGACGTCGGCACGGTTCGGATCCACGACGAGGATCTCGACTCGTTCAGCCAGACGGAACTGGCCCGCGAAATGGGCGTCCTCTCCCAAGAGAACGATTCGCTGGGCTCGATCGCGGTCGAAGACCTCGTCTATCACGGTCGCTATCCACATCGAGGATTCTTCGATAGCGTCAGCGAGGAAGACCACCGGGCGGTCGAACGCGCGATCGACCTCGCCGGGATCGAACACATCCGACACACCGAGCTGGGGCAGCTGAGCGGCGGACAGAAACAGCTGGCCTGGATCGCCATGGTCCTCGCACAGGACACGGACGTGCTGTTGCTCGACGAACCGACGACGTTTCTCGACGTTCACCACCAGTTCCGTGTCCTCGAGACGATCCGCCAGTTGAACGAGGAGAAAGGAGTTACCGTGGCCGTCATCCTCCACGACATCTCGCAGGCGGCCCGCTTTGCGGACTATCTGGTTGCGATGTGTGACGGCGAACTGTACGACTGGGGGCCGCCCGAAGAGGTGGTGACCGAACAGTTGCTCGCGGACGTCTTCGGTGTCGAGGCCACCGTCGAGTACGAACCCGAGTTGCAGGTCCTGCCGAAGCGAGCGCTCCCCGAGCGGTGACATCCGGACGAGAGTGTAGCGGATTTTACCGGACAGTCGATCGGTGGATCGTAGCGGCTATCGCCACGGGAGGCTCGTCGCCTCGCGAGTGCAGCGTCGACGGGCCGCTCGCATGGCCGAGCCACCGATCCCATCGGTTCGGAACATTTTTGTTGGTTTAGGGCTGCCTAAATACTGATGAGTGATGAACTTCGCGTGACGAGACGGACCGTTCTTCGAACCGGTGGCGCCGTCGCCGGCGGTAGCGTACTGGCCGGCTGTACGGGTGGCGGCAACGGAGACGGCGGGAACGGGAACGGAAATGGGAACGGAAACGGCGGCGACGCCGGTGGCCCGTACTCGGTCTCGATGCAGCCGGTCGGCGAGATCGAGTTCGAGTCGGTCCCCCAGACGTGGGCCGCCGGCACCGCGGATTGGGCCGACATGGGGATCGCACTGGGTCAGGAGCCGCCGGCGGCCCTCTATCTCACGCGGCGGCTCCATACGGGGTACTACGAAGACATTCCCGACGTGAGCGTCGATCCGGACGAGATCGATTCGCTCTGGGACGACGAGCTGACGCGCGAAGAGTTCCTGAGCCTTGCCGAAGACGTAGATCTCTTCGTCATGGATCCGAAATTCCTCAAGGGACGAGCCGGCTGGAGCGACGACGACATCGAACAGATCGAAACGACGGGGACGCCGTTCTTCGGGAACAGTATCACCTCTCGGGACTACTCGTGGCATCAGAACTACGACTACCTCACGATGTACGAGGCCTTCGAGAAACTCGCCGAAGTCTTTCAGGAACAGGAGCGCTACGACGAGTTCGAGACGCTGCATGACGACTTCCAGTCGGAACTCGAGAACGTCGTTCCCTCGAGCGACCGACCTGAGGCTGCAGTCCTGTACCCGCAGATAGAGGACGACTCGTTCCTCCCCTACGTCATCGACGAGTCGACGAGTTACAAACACCTGCGGGACCTCGGAGTCGAGGACGCGCTCGCGAACTCCGACGTCGAGGACTTCCACGCCACTCGCGGCGGGATCGACTACGAGACGCTCCTCGAGGTCGATCCGGAGTACATCCTGCTTCGCACCGAGCAATACCTCACCGAGGAGGAGTTCCAGCAGAACTTCGTCGAACCGATGGAAAACCACAACGTCGGCCAGGAACTGACGGCCGTCCAGAACGGCAACATCTCCAAGACGCTCCCGTTCTATCAGGGCCCGATCATTAACCTCGTCGCCACTCAGCGGCTGGCCCAGCAGCTCTACGGCGTCGAGGATGCCCTGTTCGACCCGCAGCAAGTCAGCGACATCGTCAACGGCGACTTCTGACCGGCCGTTCCCTGGATTACTGCGGTTTCTGCCAGTCGAATTCGCCGTCAGCGGACGGTTCGTCCGGGCTCTCGGTCGCCGCCGAATCGACCTCGTAATCGTCGGCCGCGGGCAGTTCGTGCTGGGACTCACCCAGCGTACCGATCGCCACGGCCTCGGTCGGCTCGGAGGCGACCTCGAACGACGAGAGCGCGTCGGAGAGGTCCCGCGCGCGGTCGGAGAGCGACGTCGCGGTGTGGGAGACCTCGACGAGCGACGAGGTCTGTTCTTCGGCGGCCGCCGCGACCGTCTCCGCCTCGGCGCTGGTCTCCTCGCTGATCGCCGTCACGTCGTCGGTCATCGTCACTACCTCCTGAGTCGCGCCGGCCTGCTGTTGGGTCGCCGCCGAGATCTCCTGTACCCCGTCGTTCGTCTCCTCGGCGTACGCCGAAATCTCCTCGAGGGCCGCGACCGACGACTCGACCGCACTCCGGTGGTCGGCGATCCGCTCGTTCGTTCCGCGGACCACGGTCGCGACCGCCGCCGTCTGCTCGCTGACCTGCTCGAGGCGACGCTCGATGTCGGTGGCGGCCTCCTGGGTCTCCGTGGCGAGGGACTTGACCTGATCGGCGACCGCCGTGAACTCCGCGTCCTCCGAACTCGAGCGCGCGGCCTCGATACTCGCGTTGAGCGCGAGCATGTTCGTCTCCTTGGTCACGTCGCCGATGAACTCGAGGAGGTCGTCGATCGCGGCGATTTCCTCCTCGAGTCGGGCCACCTCCGCGACGGCGTTGTCGGCCTCTCGCTCGATGGCGTTCATGCCGTCGATCGCACGGCGGGCGGATTGGCGGGCGTCCGCGCTCGTGGTGGCAGTCTGCTCCGCGAGGGTCGCGACCTGCGACGACGTCGCGGCGATCTGTTCGGTCGTCGTCGAGAGTTCGTTGATTTCGTCACTGATCGCAGCGAGCTGGTCGCTCTGGCGCTCGGCCCCGTCGGCGATCTGTTGAACGGACGTCGTCACCTGTTCGGACGCGGATCGGACTTCGACGACCCCGTCGGCCGTCGATTCGGCCGCGTCGTCGACCGCGTCGGCGAACGCTCGCGCCGCGGCCACCGTCGCTTCGATGTCGTCCATCATCGCGTTGAACGCCGCGGCCACCGTTTCCATGGCCTCGCTGTCGGCGTCCGCCTCGAGCCGCCGCGTGAGATCGCCGTCGGCGCAGGCGCGCATCGTCTCGCCGTACTCGTCGGCCGTCCGCTCGAGTCGCCGGGAGAACCGCTCGGACTCGGAGCGGGCCCGCTCGGCCTCGGCGCGGGCCGTCTCCGCCTCCTGAAGGCGGTCGCGAAGCGAGCGCCGCATCCGGTCGATCGATCGGTGGAGGTCGCCGAGCTCGTCGTGCCGGTCCGATTCGACCGGTTCGTCGAGTTTGCCGTCTTCGATCGCCGCAGCGCGCTCGGAGAGCGACCGCAACTCGCCGGCAGTGTTCCGGCCGACGGTCAGCCCGAGTACGACCATCCCCCCGAAGGTGACGGCGAGCATCGCGAGGATCCAGTTCGAAATCGTCGACTGGAGCGAGTAGGCCTGCGACGCGGGCACGCGGGTCGTCAGCGTCCAGTCCTCGTTGCCGACCGCCGCGTAGCCGACGACGGTCTCGTCGCCGTCTCCCTCGATCGACGTCGTCCCCGTTTCGTTCGAGACGGCCGCGGGCTCGAGGACGTCGTCTCGGAGGAGCAGCGAGCGATCCTCGGCGAGGACGACCGTGCCGGCCCCGTCGGTGACGATCACCTCGTCGGTCTCGTCGGTGCCGATCATGTACCGGGACAGCGACTCGAGATCGACCAGTCCGACGACGACGTGATCCGACTCCCCGGGGACCTGACTGACGGCGAGCATCGCGGGGCGGCCGTCCGCGGTTTCGAACGCCTCGGAGAAGACGACCTGTGAGTCGTCCGCGACCACCGTCGAGAGACGATCGTTGACCACCTCACTCAGACGGCCATCGTCGGTGAGGACCGCGTTCGTGCCGGCGTTGGCCTGGACATCGCCCGTCTCGGAGTCGACGTAGTACGCGCCCTCGAACGCGGTCCGGTCGTTCATCCGGTGCAAGGAGTCGGTGATCGCGATCCGATCGTCGCTGCGAAAGGCGACCGAACGGGGCAGCGATCCGAGATACCGTTCGGTCGACCGAAACCAGATATCGAGGCGGTCCGCGTCCTGCTGTGCATCGGTGACGAGTTGCGATTCGACATCGGACTGGAGTTCGGAACCGGTCTGTGCATATATACTGCCGCCGAACAGCCCCACGATGAGGACGATGACGACGAGCGCAGCGAGAAACCGCAACGCGTAGCTGCGACGAACGACCGGAATACCCTCCCACGGATTCGGATCCATCGGGTGGGACACTCGTCGGCCCCTCTATGTAAGTCGCTAAGAGTGGTATATATTCCTATAGATCACAATTACCTGACCGAACGTCTCAATTGTCGCTGTCGGCGAGACGACCGCGAGCGGTCGGGCGGAATCGGTCCAGTCCGAACCGCTGAAATACCGTCCCGCCCTAGTGGGGATCGTGTCGAAGCAGGTCCAGCAGGTCGAAACGATATTTTGTCACGAAACGGGTGACGACTATCTCGTCGTCGTCGAACGTGACGGCAAACGGCTGTTCCGCGCGAAACTCGGACTCTCGGAGACCTCGGCCGGCCCCCGCCCCGCGAAGTTCCGGCTCAAAGAGGGCTCGAGCGAAGAGCCGCGCCAGCCCGACGAGTTCGTCGAACTCGCCCGCCGAGCGAAGCGGCTCCGCATCTCCGAACAGACCTCCGCCGAAAGCCGTCGCGCCCTCCGAGAGATGTTCTCGGGCTACCAGCTCGAGGACAAGGTCAAGACCGTCCGGACCTGCCGGTACTGTGCCGGCGCGGGCCGGTACTCGCCGATTACGACCGAAACCGCGGTCAAGGACGACAATGACTGGATCTGCCGGGACTGCGCTCGACAGGAACTCGAGCGCCAGCTCTCCTTTTCGGGCGGGGGCGAGGTGTCGGGTGCCGCGAAGGACCGCTTAGAGGACCTCATGATGGAGGTCCAGGACTTGGAACGGATCGTCAACCTGCTCAAGGGCCAGCTCGATCCCGATCTGACGAAGTTCGATACCATCTCGGCGACGACCGACGAGGTCGACCCCGTCCGGACCGACTCGCTCTCCCTCCACCCCGGCCTGCAGAACCTGCTCGAGGACCGGTTCGATACCCTGCTGCCGGTCCAGAGCCTCTCCGTCGAGCACGGACTGTTCGACGGCGACGACCAGTTGGTCGTCTCCGCGACGGCGACCGGGAAGACCCTCGTCGGCGAACTGGCCGGGATCAATCGCGTGTTGAACAACAAGGGGACGATGCTCTTTCTCGTCCCCCTGGTCGCGCTGGCCAACCAGAAGTACGAGGACTTTCAGGACGAGTACGGCCACCTCGTCGACGTCTCCATTCGCGTGGGCGCGAGCCGCGTCGCCGACGAAGGCGAGCGGTTCGACCCCAACGCCGACGTCATCGTCGGCACCTACGAGGGAATCGACCACGCCCTGCGAACCGGCAAGGACATGGGCGACATCGGGACCGTCGTCATCGACGAAGTCCACACGTTAAAGGAGGAAGACCGCGGGCACCGTCTCGACGGCCTCATCTCGCGGCTCAAGTACACCTGCGAGCAGCGGGCGAAGCGCCGCGACGATTACGGCGGCGCGCAGTGGATCTACCTCTCCGCGACCGTCGGCAACCCCGAACAGCTCACCGAAGCGCTCGAGGCGACGCTCATCGAGTTCGAGGAGCGCCCGGTACCGATCGAGCGCCACGTCACCTTCGCGGACGGGCAGGAGAAAGTGAGGGTCGAAAACAAGCTCGTCAGACGCGAGTTCGACAGCGAGTCCTCGAAGGGGTATCGCGGTCAGACGATCATCTTCACCAACTCCCGGCGGCGCTGTCACGAGATTTCCCGAAAGCTCGACTACTCGGCCGCGCCCTACCACGCCGGCCTCGACTACAAGCGCCGCAAGGAGGTCGAGCGCAAGTTCGGCGATCAGGAACTCTCCGCGGTCGTCACGACCGCCGCGCTCGCAGCGGGGGTCGACTTCCCCGCCTCGCAGGTCATCTTCGACTCGCTGGCCATGGGGATCGAGTGGCTCTCCGTCCAAGAGTTCCACCAGATGCTCGGCCGCGCGGGCCGGCCGGACTACCACGACAAGGGGACGGTGTACGTCCTCGTCGAACCCGATACGGTCTATCACAACTCAATGGAGATGACCGAGGACGAAGTCGCCTTCAAGTTACTGAAGGGGGAGATGGAGTCGGTGATGACCCACTACGACGAGGCCGCCGCCGTCGAGGAGACGCTCGCGAACATCACCGTCGGCGGCAAGGCCGCCAAGGCGCTCAACGACCGCATGCTCGGCGAGGTCCCCACGAAACACGCCATCGGGAAACTCCTCGAGTACGACTTCATCGACGGCTTCGAACCGACGCCGCTCGGTCAGGTCGTCACCGAACACTTCTTAGAGCCCGAGCAGGCGTTCATGCTCATCGACGGCATTCGGAAGGACGCCCACCCCTACGAGCTGGTCGCGGACCTCGAGCTTCGCGACACCGAACTGTAGCGGTTCGGAGACTCGTCTCGGCGTCGTCCGCGAACTGTCAGTCGCGAGGTCCGACCGTTTTCGGAGAGCTATCACCGGCCAGAACGGTAAAGGATGAGAGGGAACAATCGGGTGCCAACGACGGGGAGACCGCCCCGACACTGTCACTATGGAACCGAGTACGCCAGCCGCGATCGATCCGCCAGCGAACGTCCTGCTCGTCCACTCGAGGCGCGAGGCGTCCGCCGCCTGCGAGGAGCTGTGTCGCGACGGCGGCGGCACGGCGCATCTGACGGTGACGTTCGCGGACGAGGAACCCGACCCGCCCGACGCGGAGACGGTCGACGGGAAACACGGGCTGCTCACCGTCGGTAGTGGTCCGACTGACGACACCGAGTCTGTACCGGACTTCACCGACCCGGTCGCCACCGACTCGGTGGCCGACCCGACCGACCTCTCGGAGATCGGCGTCGCCATCAGCCGGTTCTGCAAACAGTGGGCCGAAGCGGGCGACGACATCACGGTCTGTTTCGACTCGCTCGACGCGCTACTCCGACACGCCTCGCCGGACGACGTCTTCCAGTTCGCACACGTCCTCACGAACCGGCTCTCGAGCGTCGGCGCCCACACCCACTGTCACTTCGATCCGACGCGCCACGAGGATCGGGTCGTCTCCACGTTCGGGTCGATCTTCGACGCGGTCGTCGCCGATCCCGACGACGATGACGCCGACGACGGTGACGCTGACGACGATGATACAGACGATTCGAACGGGGAAGCGACCGACGAAGACGTCGCATCGCTGCTGGCCGAGTGGGACGAGGAGCCGACGACGGAACTCGCGTCCGATCCGGAGCCGGTCTCCGAAGCGACCGACGAGGAGATCGCACGGACGCTCGGGAAGTGAGCCGAGCCTCGAATCACGTTCTCAGGGCACGAAGGCGACACCGAACAGCGAGAGTGCGATGACGAGCACCGAGCCCGGGACGCCGCCGAGTGCGACGATCGCGATGACGATCGGCGTCACTGCGATCCCGAGGCCGAAGACGACCTGTGCGACGTACAACACCACCAGCCCGACCACCGCATTGACGATGAACGGGCTGGCAACCCGTACGATCCGCGCCGCGGCGAGGACGAGCACGAGCACGAGGATTAAAATCAGGATCTCGAGACCAGTCATAGCCGGCGTTACCATAGCGGTGGGGAAAACCGTTCGGACCGTTCCTATCGGCTGTGAATCCGAGGGGATCGGCGGGCGACGCGGCGGATTTCGCGGCCGGTTACGGCCGGCGGCATAACGAAACCCTTTATGACGTGCGACCGGTAGGGGGTAGTACGGGATCGTGGGTTAGCTTGGTATACTTCGGGCCTTGGGTGCCCGTGACCCCGGTTCAAATCCGGGCGATCCCATATATTACTGCTGGGAGCAAATCCGCGAGCAGCGGCGCTCTGATAGCGCCCGGATTCGGGGCAGACCGAGGACGATCGCGAGTGAGGCACTCGAGAAATGGTCGAAGTCGGGGGCACGATCCGACGGTCCTCTGCGGGGCGAGTTGACTTGGAAGACCTCGGCTCCCGCCTGAAAGGGACCACGAGGGTGAGAAAAACTATCCGTCGAGCCGGCGAACGAGGGGACATGTTCGGCGACCGAACACCGGCAGCAACGCCTCGAGACGAACCCGAGAGCGATCGACGCGGACGCGCGGTTCCCCTGGCGCTCGTCGCGCTCGCGATCGGTCTCGTCGCGGTAGTTCTCGGCCGTCGACGCCGTGAGCCGACGCTGGAACCCCCCTTCTGAGGAGGTCACTGTCGAATCATCGGCCGCCGGTCCGGAGAGCGGTCGGTCGACGCCACGGGACCGTCGGAACCGACCGTCGACTGCCGTCGCGGACCGACGCGGGGACCCGACCGCTCAGTAGCGATTCAGGCCGTGCCTTTTCCTACCGCGCTGTGGGACTGGTGGCCGATGGACGAATCGAGGGATTCGACTAGCGGCGATGCCGTCGTTCGCGTCGCCGGCGGATCGCGGAGCAGACGGCGGAAGCAACGCGCACTCGACGAGGTTCGTTCGGCGGCGACCGACGCTCGCGTCCTCGAGACGGGGCCGACGGGCGTTCGACGGCACGAACCGCTCGTCCTGCTGACCCGCGACGAGCGGACGGCGTTCGTCCCGGCGTCGATCGTGGGACGGCTCGAGTCGGTCGTGGAGACGTTCGAGCGGGGCGAACTCCCGACCGACGACGCCGTGGCGGTCGTCGAACACGATCCGGAGCCGGCGTCGCTCCCGACGCCGGCGGACGGCCCGCTCGCGGTGGGCCGGCGACGGGCCCTCGGCCGCTGTGGCTGGATCGAGCCCGCGTCGGTTCCCGACGAGTCGGCGGCCGAACTGGCGAGCGACCGGCCGGACGAGGCGCGGTCGCGCGTCCGTGATATCGGCCTGCTGGGCCGCGGCCGGGGGGACTGGAGCGCCGACGAACCCGTCGCCGAGGAGTGGGACCTCGCCCGCGACGCGGTCGACGAGGACGGCGCTCGAGAGCCGGTCGTCGTCGTCAACGCCAACGACAGCGACGACCGCAACGGGACCGACCGGACGCTGCTCGAGGCCGCGCCGGGCGAGGTGCTCGACGGGGCCGTGGCCGTCGCTGAACTGGTCGGTGCCGACGACGTCGTCGTCTACTGCAACGAGGCCGACGATCAGGGGCGCGAGCGCGTCCACGAGGCCGCGCGAACCGTCGCGGAGACGCTGGGCGACCGACTCGACCGGGAGCGACGCCCGGAGGTCGTCGTCGGCCCGAACCAGTACATCGCCGGCGAGCCGACGATGGCGCTCGAGGCGATGGAGGGGAACGACCGCCTCGAGGCGCGCCTCAGCCCGCCGTCGCCGGCCGAACACGGGCTCTACGGACGGCCGACAGTGCTTCACACGCCGCGAACGATGGCGCAGGTCCGGCGTGTGGTGCTCGCCCCCGAGGAGTTCGACGCCGACGACGCCGATCCGGGCACTCGCCTCGTCACCGTGACGGGCGACGTCGACGCGGCGGCGACCGTGGAGTTGCCGACCGGCGGAACTCTCGCGGACGTGCGCCAGGCGGTCGATCTCGAGGGACGGTTCAAGATGGCCTGTGTCGGCGGCCAGTTCGGCGGACTCACGCGGTCGCTCTCCCACTCCCCGTCGGCACCCGCTCTCGTGGGCGCTGGGCTCGGGACGGAGGGCGTGATCGAACTACTGAACGAGGAGCACTGCGTCCTCGCGACGGCCGGCCGACGGGCCCGCTTCGCGAAAGAAGAGAACTGCGGTCGCTGCGTCACTGGCCGCCAGGGAACGATCCAGCTCACTGAAATGCTTCGAGACATCTACGACGGGGAGTACGAGGACGCGACGATCCGCGAACTGACTCGCGTGATGGGCGAGACGTGCATGTGCGGCTTCGGTCGCTCTGCGGTCCGCCCGACCGTCACGGGGATGCGCGAGTTCGAACGGGAAGTGACCGCCCACGCCGAGGGTCGCTGTCCCAGCGGCGAGTGCGAAGTCGGAGGGCGAGGATGAGCGGTGAGGATCCCGCGAGTCACGTCGACGACGCGGAGACCGAGCGCCGGCCGACGCCGGTCGAGCGGGTCCCGTCGGTCCCCGACGTGACCGATCCGCGGCCGAGCACGCCGCTGACCGAACAGTTCGAGACCGGGACTGCCAACGACCCCGACGTCGGCACGGACGGCGACCGGATGACCCACCTCACGATCGACGGCACGCCCGTCGCGGTGCCGCCGGGCTCGACGATCATCGACGCGATCGAGTCGACGGAGCCGGCCGACGAGCTCGCGGCGCTCTGTTACTACGACCGAGACACGGAGCAGGCCGACGACATCGGTCCCCGAGGCGAGTGTCGGACCTGTACCGTCCACACGGACGAGCACGGGCTCGTGACGGCCTGCTCGTTCCCGGCCGAGGACGGCCTCACGGTCCGAACCGACGAGGACGCCGCGGCCGAGGCGCGGGACGTGAACCTCGATCTCCAGCTGTCGGGCCACAACCTCCGCTGTACGACGTGCGGACAGAACGGCCGCTGCGAGCTGCAGGACGCATCCATCGAACAGGAGGTCGAGGAGCCGCGGTGGGGAACCTTCGGGGACCGCGACGAGTACTACCCGCTCGACGACACCTCGCCGGCCATCCAGATCGACCGCAACAAGTGTATCCTCTGTAACCGCTGCGTCGAGGCCTGCAACGACGTGCAGGTCGAGGGCGTCCTCCGCATGGAGGGCAACGGCGACGATACGGAGATCGCTTTCCAGAACGGCGAGGATACGTTCGACGAGTCCACCTGCGTCTCCTGCGGTCACTGCGTCACCGTCTGTCCGACCGGCTCGCTGGTCGAGCAGGGGCTGGTCGACGCCTCGACGATGCCCCTGCCCGGATTCACCCAGGAGAACTCCATCGGGAAGGTCCTCGAGAGCCCGAAGGCGGAGACGGCCGACCAGACGGAGGCACCGAACCGCAACGTTCCCCGCGGCCGTCGCGAGACGGAGGTAGAAGAACTCTCGGGCGTCGCCCGCTACATGGCGAAGGCGAAAGAGCGGGCCGGAGACGCGAAGCGCCGCGCGAGGGATCGAGCGAAGCGGGTAGGCGATCGGACGATGAAGGAGGCCGAACACGCCGCCGAAGGGGTCGCTCTCAATACGATGTCGGCCGGCCAGTTGTTCGACGTCGCGACGACCGTCGGCGACGCGCGCCTCTCGCGGGTCACCAAGGCCGAAACCACCTGCAACTACTGTGCCGTCGGCTGCCGGTTCGAACTCTACGGCAAGGACAACGAGATCCTCGGCGTCCGGCCCGCCGACCCCGAGGCGACGCCGGCGAACGACTTCTCTACCTGCGTGAAGGGGAAGTTCGGCTACGACTACGTCGACGCCGACGACCGCCTCGAGAAGCCGCTGATCCGGAGGGAAGACGCCGGCGACGGGCCGGTCGGCCGCGACGGGTTCCGCGAGGCGACGTGGAAAGAGGCGCTCGACCGCGTCCACGAGGGGCTCTCGGACGTTCGAGACGAGCACGGGAGCGAGTCCCTCTCGGTTATCTCGTCGTCGAAGACGACGAACGAGGAGAACTTCCTCTGCCAGAAGTTCGCCCGGCAGGTGCTCGAGACACCCCACGTCGACAACTGCGCGCGGCTCTGTCACTCCTCGACGGTCGCGGCGCTCCAGCAGACGGTCGGCTACGGCGCGATGACCAACCGCATCAACGAGGACATCGGGGAGACGGACTGCTACCTCATCACCGGCTCCAACACGACCGAGTCGCATCCGGTGTTGGCCACGCGAATCAAGCAAAACGTCCGCGACGGCGCGGAACTCATCGTCATCGATCCGCGGGAGGTCGGGTTGGCCGAGCACGCCGACCAGTACATTCGGACGACCCCCGGCGAGGACGTGGCCTGGATGAACGGGATGATGCGGTACATCATCGAGAACGACCTCCACGACGAGGAGTTCATCGAGGAGCGGACGAAACACTTCGACGAGTTGAAGAAGAAGGTCGAGCCGTTCACGCCCGAGCAGGTCGAGGAGCTGACGGCCGTCCCCGCCGAGAAACTGAAGGAGGCTGCAGAGACCATCGCAACCGCAGACACCTGCATCTTCGGCTGGGCGATGGGGCTGACCCAGCACAACACCGGCACGCGGAACGTGCTGTCGATCGCCAATCTCGCGCTTCTGACGGGAAACGTCGGCAAGCCCCGGGCCGGCCTCTCGGCGTTCCGCGGGCAGAACAACGTCCAGGGCGGCGGGGGCGACATGGGACCGGCCCCGCACACGCTCCCGGGATACCAGGACCTCGGCGACGAGGAGGTACTGGACAAGTTCGCCGACGCGTGGGGAGAGCGCCCGCCCAACGAGATCGGGCTTCGGCTTCCGGAGATGTTCCACGCGATCAACGACGAGGAACTCCACGGTGTGTTCATCATGGGCGAGAATCCGGTCCTCTCGGAACCGGAGGTCGACAACGCCGAGCAGGGGTTGGAGACGCTCGACTTCCTCGCCGTCCAAGACATCTTCCTGACCGAGTCGGCCGAATACGCCGACGTCGTCCTCCCGGCCGCGTCCGCCGCCGAGAAGTCGGGGACGTTCACGAACACGGAGCGGCGCATCCAACGGGTCCGCCCCGCGGTCGAGCCGCCGGGGAAGGCGAAGCCGGACCTCGAGATCCTCCGCCAGCTCGCGAAGCGGTTCGGCTACGAGTGGGAGTACGAGACGGTGGCCGACGTGATGGACGAGATCAACGACCTCGTCCCGATCTACGGCGGGGTCACCTACGAGCGCTTGGAGGAGGAGACGAAGGGCATCCAGTGGCCCTGCTTCGACGAGGACGATCCGGGGACGCCGTACCTCTACGAGGACGAGTTCAACTTCGAGGACGGGAAGGCGCGGTTCGTCCCCGCCGACTACGCCCAGCCGCCGGACATGCCCGACGAGGAGTACCCGATCACGCTCTCGACCGGCCGGGTGCTCTACCACTGGCACACGGGCACGATGACTCGGCGGGTCGGCACCCTGATGAACCACGTTCCTGAGAGCTTCGTCACCATCCACCCCGAGATGGCCGAACAGTTAGACGTCGAAGACCAGGAGTACGTCCGCGTCGAGTCGCGCCGGGGGGAGATCATCGTGAAGGCGAACGTCGAGGACACCTCCGACCCCGGCGTCGTCTTCATCCCGATGCACTTCCCGCAGGGAGCGGTCAACACGCTCACCGAGCACGAACTCGACGCGACGTCGTACATCCCGCAGTACAAGGTGACGAGCGTCCGCATCTCGCCGCTCGAGATCGATCCCGAAGAAGCGACCGCGGACGTTCATCCGACGCCGGGCCAGCTCGAGGGACAGGACGGCGATCCCGAGGCGGTCGGCGGTCGAAGCAGCGACGACTGACGCGGCGGGAGACGGGGATCTTACACTTCACCTCGTGTCCGCGGAACGCTGTGACCGATCCCGGCTCGGACGAGCCGGTCACGGTGTGGAGAGCCCGATCTGCGACGGACGCGAGGAACCGGCGACGAACGCAGGTGAGACCGGATCCTCAAGCAATTCGAGGGAGATCACACCGTCGACGGGCGGCGATGAATCGAGAGATGCAGCGGGGTCGGTCAGGGGAGCGACGCGGCGGACTGCTCGAGGCGAGTGAAGGCGCCGTCACCGCAGACGCAGTCTTCGCTCGTGCCGAGCGGACGGACGGAGCCGTCCCGATCGATCTCGGCGACGAGGATCGCCTCGCAGTTCTCGCATCGGACCGCGGCTCGCGTCCGTTCGGATTGAGTCGACATGGATCTCAACGAAGAGTCCACACGGTCATCACTATCGCTCCAAAGTGTGAAGGTGGGATGATACGGAATGTTTCACTGAATCGGTCCGTACCAGCGTCGTTCCCCCTCGAGCGGCGGCGGTCCCGGTCCGTCGATCGATCGGGCCGATCGGCCGACTGCGCGGGGACGGTCGCGTCTCGCCGCGATCACTCGGAAATCGATTATATACGCGAATAGAGACGTCGGTGCTGGACACACTCATCTATCGACAGGTCCCGCCCATTCCGCCCGCAAGCCCAACGGTTTCGGAGTCAGCCCGATTGGTAGGACGCATGGGAGGTCTCGGCTCGAGAGTACAGCGGTGGCTCATCAACGGGGTCGTGATTACGATTCCGCTGGTCGCGACGCTGCTCGTCGTCCTCGTCGTGCTCGATTTCATTCTCGGCGTGCTCTCACCGGTGATCACCGGCGTGACGTACGTCTGGAGCGACGAGCCGCCGGTGCCAGTGATTCAGATCGCGACGCTCCTGTCCGTGATCGGGTTCTTCCTGCTAGTCGGGATCGTCGCGGAGCATACGCCCGGGAAGTACCTCTCCAAGCGGGTCCACGCGACGATGGAAACGATCCCCGGCGTCAGTACCGTCTACGAGAGCGTCCGACGGGCGAGCAAACTCCTGTTGGACGACGAGACGGACCAGTTTCAGGACGTAAAACTCGTCGAATTCCCCCACGAGGGGGCGTACATGCTCGGCTTCCTCACCGCAGAGACGCCGCCCGTGGTCGAAGCCAGTGCCGGCGAGGACGAGATGGTGACGATCATGGTCCCGCTCGCACCGAACCCCGCCACGAACGGGTACGTGATGCACATGCCCACGGAGAAGGTCCACGAAGTCGACCTGACCGTCGAGGAAGCGTTCCGGTCGATCGCGACGCTCGGCGTCGCCGCCGATAGCCTCGGCGATACGGCAACCGGTGACGAGTGAGTCCGAGACGACGCTCCGGTTCCGGTCGGTCACTGACTCCCAAAAGACGTTGGCCGTGGCTACATTATCACCGAGCGGAAAGTCATCCCGTGGCCACACGGCCCCGCGACAGGGAGACGAGACACGGCGTGTCGGACCCCACCGCGACCCGCTAGAATACAGGGACGGGTCGACGAGGTCCGAAATCGGCCGCACGACTTCTCGAGTCCCGACGCACGGGACAACGCTTCGAGTGGGTTCGATGCCGCGAGTGACTCGAGGCGAACCAGTGGCCGTCACCCGCGGATGTCGATCGCCGGGTGTCGACCGATCAGTTTCACCCCGGTATACGACCATTTATACCGGATGGCGGCCCTAGCAGTGTGCAATGGCGCAAGCGGGAAATTCCGAACTCGTCGACTCTTTCGAGCAGTTCTTTCGCAACTACTACGACAGCGAGATCAAGCAGCTTGCGCAGCGGTATCCGAACGAACAGCGGTCGCTCCATATCGACTGGCAGGACCTCTACCGGTTCGATCCGGACCTCGCAGACGACTTCATCAACCAGCCCGAACAGCTCCAGCGCTACGCCGAGGAGGCGCTGCGGTTGTACGACCTCCCGATCGACGTGAGCCTCGGGCAAGCACACGTCCGGGTCCGGAACCTCCCCGAGACGGAGTCCCCCGAGATCCGTGAAATCCGCGCCCGGGACATGAACTCCCTCGTTCAGGTCCACGGGATCGTCCGCAAGGCCACCGACGTCCGCCCGAAAATCGAGGAGGCCGCCTTCGAGTGCCAGCTCTGTGGTACCCTCACTCGCGTCCCCCAGTCCAGCGGCGACTTTCAGGAGCCCCACGAGTGTCAGGGCTGTGAACGACAGGGCCCCTTCCGCGTCAACTTCGACCAGTCCGAGTTCGTGGACTCGCAGAAGATTCGAGTACAGGAGAGCCCCGAAGGACTCCGCGGCGGCGAGACTCCACAGGCCCTCGACATCAACATCGAGGACGACATCACCGGCGAGGTCACCCCCGGCGACCACGTCTCCGCGATCGGTGTCCTCAGACTCGAGCAACAGGGCGACCAACAGGAGAAGTCCCCCGTCTTCGACTTCTACATGGAGGGGATGTCCGTCGAAATCGACGAAGAGCAGTTCGAGGACATGGACATCACCGGCGAGGACAAAGAGGAGATCGTCCGCCTCTCGAGTTCCGAGGACATCTACGAGCAGATGGTCGCCTCCATCGCGCCCTCGATCTACGGCTACGATCAGGAGAAGCTCTCGATGATCCTCCAACTGTTCTCGGGCGTGACGAAACAGTTGCCCGACGGCTCGCGGATTCGGGGCGACTTACATATGCTCCTGATCGGGGACCCCGGTACCGGTAAATGCGTTCGCGGTGAGACGGAAGTCACGCTCGCAGATGGCCGAGACGTACCGATTCGCGAACTCGTCGAATCGAACCTCGACGATCCGAAACCGATCGACGACGGGTGGTACGACGAGATCGATATCGACGTTCCTTCTTTACAGGAAAACGGAGAAATCGCCCCACAGCGTGCGACGAAAGTCTGGAAACGAGAGGCACCCAATCGGATGTATCGGCTTCGGACCGCTGGTGGACGGGAGCTCGAGGTGACGCCGTCGCATCCGCTGTTCATCAATGTCGATGGTGACTTTCAGCCAGTCCGCGCCGAAGAGCTATCGGTTGGCGACCACGTCACTGTAGCCGAGACGGGAACGGAGCCGATCAGCCAACCGACCACGGAAAACACAGTGGCTGACGGGGGAGCCCTACGTTCGAAGGACGCCGTCGAATCCAGTCGAATCATCTCGATCAAAACGGTCGAACCCGATTACGACTGGGTATACGACCTCGAGATCGAAGGAACTCATAACTACATCTCGAACGGCGTCGTTTCGCACAACTCCCAAATGCTCGCGTACATCGAGAACATCGCGCCGCGAGCCGTCTACACCTCCGGAAAGGGCAGCAGCTCGGCGGGGCTCACCGCCGCGGCCGTTCGCGACGACTTCGGCGACGGCCAACAGTGGAGTCTCGAGGCCGGCGCGCTCGTCCTCGCCGATCAGGGGATCGCGGCGATCGACGAACTCGACAAAATGCGACCGGAAGACAGGAGCGCCATGCACGAGGCCTTAGAGCAACAGAAAATCTCGGTCTCGAAGGCGGGGATCAACGCCACGCTCAAGTCTCGCTGTTCGCTGCTGGGCGCGGCGAACCCCAAGTACGGCCGCTTCGACCAGTACGAACCCATCAGCGAGCAGATCGACCTCGAGCCGGCGCTGATCTCGCGGTTCGACCTGATCTTTACGGTGACGGACACGCCCGACGAGGAGAAAGACCGCAATCTCGCCGAACACATCATCACGACCAACTACGCGGGCGAGTTGACCACCCAGCGCGAGGAGATGTCCTCGCTTGACGTCAGCACCGACGAGATCGCCGAGATGACCGATCAGGTCGATCCGGAGATCGACGCCGAACTTCTACGGAAGTACATCGCCTACGCCAAGCAGAACTGCCATCCGCGGATGACCGAGGAGGCCCGCGACGCGATTCGGGATTTCTACGTCGACCTCCGATCGAAGGGCACTGACGAGGACGCGGCGGTGCCCGTCACGGCCCGCAAGCTCGAGGCGCTGGTGCGGCTGTCGGAGGCCAGCGCCCGCGTTCGGCTGTCGGATACGGTCGAACAGAGCGACGCCGAGCGGGTCATCGAGATCGTCCGCTCGTGTCTCCAGGACGTCGGCGTCGACCCCGAGACCGGCGAGTTCGACGCGGACATCGTCGAGGCCGGGACCTCCAAGTCCCAGCGCGACCGGATCAAGAACCTCAAACAGCTCATTAGCGATATCGAGGAGGAGTACGACGACGGCGCGCCGGTCGACATCGTCATGGAGCGGGCCGACGAGATCGGGATGGACCAGTCCAAGGCCGAACACGAGATCGACAAGCTCAAACAGAAAGGCGAGGTCTACGAGCCGAGTACGGACACGCTCCGGACGACGTAACGTCGAAGGGGGCGAGTCCGACGTCGCCGTCGCGAGAACCGAGCCGTCAGAGTTCGTCGATGTTCGTGACCGTCGAACGAATCGTCACCGCCGCGACGTCGGCGACCTCCGCCGCCGCGGCCTGCGTCAGTGACGGCCACTCCTCGCGTTCGCCGGCGGCCTTGTAGAGACAGCCCGCGGCGACCCCGCTCGGATTGCGCCCACCGATCAATCCCGCCTCGAGCAGGGCGTCGACGTACTCGCGGGCACGGCGCTCGACGGCCGATCCGAGGTCGAGTTTCGAGGCGTACCGCGGCAGGTACGTCGTGGGGTCGATCGGGCCCGTCGGAAGCCCGAGTTCGCGGTTCAGCGCGTCGTATGCGACCTCGAGTTCGTCGCCGTCGGCGCGTGCGATGTCGGCGATTTCGTCGATCGTTCGGGGGACCGAGCGCGTCCGACAGGTCGCATAGATCGCGGCGGCGGCGAACCCCTCGAGCGAGCGGCCCTGAAAGAGCCCTTCGGACTGCGCGGACTCGAAGAGGGCACAGGCCTGTTCTCTCGTGGAGTCCGGCAGGGAGAGCAGAGCAGTGATTCGCCTGATTTCGGCGAACCCGTAGACCTGGTTTCGTTCCGCCTTCGACGAGATCCGTGCGCGATTGTGCTCGCGGCGTAGTCGCGCGATCTGTCGACGTTTGCGGCCGGTGAGTCGAGAACTGTATCCCGAGTTCGAGCCGGACCCGTATCCGATCTCCGTCGAGAGCCCCCGGTCGTGTCTCGAGCGAGTGAGCGGTGCGCCGGTCCGGCGCCGGTCGGTATCGTCGTCCTCGAACGACCGCCATTCGGGTCCGCGGTCGATCGCGTCCTCGGCGGAGATCAGTCCGCACTCCTCACAGACGATTTCGGTACCCCTCCTCCGTAATCTGCCGTCACACTCGGGACAGATCGCAGCCGAATCGGTGTCCGCCATTGGTTATTACTGTATATATTCAATTCTTTCCCCTTTGTATTTAAATTGTCGGAAGCGATGAATGATGGGTGGAGACACGGAAACGGAGCAGACCGGACGGCGACTAGCGACCGACGAGCCGCGAGAGCAGAGATCGAGACTGTGAGTCCGACGGCGTAACCGACGACTCCGACGGCTCGTCTCGCTCGGTCAACAGGCGTTCGTACTGATCGATAACGGCCTGTCGACGGGTTTCGCTCGTTTCCAGCGCGTCCTCGAGTGCGGCGATCCGAACGTGGAGTCGCGTTCGTTCGATCTCGTAGGAGAGTGGCGGTTCCTGGGGGTCCGAGTCGAGGGAGGGCCATCGCGACGAGCCGTCGTCGCCTCGATCCGGCCCGATGATCGAATTCGAGCGATCGATTCGCGTCCGGTGGTCAGCGGGGAGCGTGAAATCGGGGCCTCGTTGTTCGGCGGACATGGGACACTTTCGGGTTCAGTACCGATCCGGAAAAAGCTCAGTCAGTCGGGTGTCAGACGCGTCTGACGCGGGTCGTGCGTCCGAACGACGTTACTCCGCGAGATGCTCGAGTACTCCCTGCGTGTCGGCCGGCACGGGTTCGGGTTCGCTGCCGGCGGCGGCCGCGGCATCGGGATCCTTGAGCAGGTGGCCGGTGGTGAGACAGGCGACGCGTTCGTCGTCCTCGACGATCCCTTCGGCGCGGAGCTTTCGCAAGCCGGCGATCGAGGCGGCGGAGGCGGGTTCGACGCCGATCCCCTCGCCGGCGATATCGCGCTGGGCCTCGGTGATCTCCTCGTCGGAGACCGCGACGGCGGTGCCGCCGGTCTCGCGGATGCCGGGCAGGGCCTTCGGCGCGTTGACCGGGTTCCCGATCCGGATCGCGGTCGCGCGGGTCTCGACGTCCTCCCAGCGACGGACCTCGTCGGCCCCGTTCTCGATCGCCTCGACCATCGGTGCAGCGCCCTCGGCCTGAACGCCGGTCAGTTTCGGCACGTCGTCTTCCGCGAGTTCGCCCGCCTGGACGAGTTCGCGGAAGGCCTTGTACAGCGCCGACGTGTTGCCCGCGTTGCCGACGGGCAGCACGATACGGTCCGGAACGGCGTCGTAGTCCGCGAGGAAGCCCTCGAGGATCTCGAGGCCGATCGTCTTCTGGCCCTCGAGCCGGAACGGGTTCAGCGAGTTCAGCAGATAGGCCTCGCCCTGACCCGCGAGTTCCTGGACGATGTCGAGACAGGCGTCGAAGTTGCCGTCGACCTCCAAGATGCGCGCGCCGTGGAGGCTGGCTTGTGCGATCTTCCCGGCGGCGACCTTGCCGGCGGGGAGGAGCACGAGCGTCTGCATGCCGCCGCGGGAGCCGTAGGCGGCCAGCGCGGCGCTGGTGTTGCCCGTCGAGGCACAGGCCAACCGACCGACGTCGAGTTCCTTCGCGACTCGCACGCCGACGGTCATCCCGCGGTCCTTAAACGACCCCGTCGGATTCATCCCCTCGTGTTTGATTCGCAGGGCCTCGACGCCGACCTCCTCCTCGAGACGGGGCACCTCGTACAGCGGCGTCGCGCCCTCCTGAATCGAGACGCCGGATTCGAATGGCAGCGCGTCGGCGTAGCGCCAGACGCCCTCGCCCTCGAAGTCGTCGAACGTCGGCAGGTCGGCGTAGCGGACCTCGAGCAGCCCGTTACAGTCGTCGCAGGTGTATCGGACGTCGTCGAAGGGGGCGAACGTCTCGCCGCACTCGATGCACTCGAGCCAGACGCCGTCGTCGGCGTCGTCGGGTCGTTCCGGCCGGTCGGCCGAGAGACTGAGACTCATTGTCGGTCAGAGGGAGGCGACGTGCAAAAAGCAAGTGGATTCGGCAGTGGGACCGATCACTGACGTCCGTCGAATTCGTCGATCACGTCGTGAACCGTCGCCGTCCAGGCGTCCAGCGCTTCGTGGAGCAGTTCCTTGGCCTCGGGCAGCGCGATAGCGGTGTACTGATAGACGTAGCCGCCGCCGTCGAGTAGCCGCCGATCCCGGCGAACGAGCCCGCGCTCGCGGAGCGTCGAGAGGGAGCGGTTGACGGTACTCCGGTCGCGCTCGAGGGCCGCGGCCAACTCCTCGATCGTACTGCCGGGTCGGTCACACAGCGCGAGATACGTCCGCGTCTCGTGGTCTTCGATACCGAAGACGCAACTCATCACCTCTTCGAACGGCGGGTCCGATTCCTCCATCAGTTCCCCGAGACGATGCTGGGGGGCGTCGGCCATACCGATCCGTACGGCCCAGCGCGTAAAAATACTCGCCGGGGCGGACGTCGCGACCTCGCCGAGGCCGACATCGCGACCGCTGGCATCACGCGTCCTCGGGCGGTGTCCCGTAGCCCATCTTCCGAAGACAGGTCCGCATCTCGGATTCGCTCTCGTGACGGTGGAGTTGCGTCGGCGTATCGCAGTAGTAGACCGAGCCGTCGTAGCGCAACGTCACCTCGTAGTCGTCCTCGAGCATCGTCGTTCGCACGACGACTCGTCGACCGTCCCGAATCGCGTCGATGATCTCGTCAGTCGTGCGTTCACCGGCGTCGATCCGGAGCGAGTCGGACATCACCGCTCAGTAGACGGACGACGCTAAAAGGGGTTGTCCTCGCCGGTGAACGGTCGGATCGGCGACCGGGAGCGCCCCGATCCCCGCAGTCGGTCGTCGATACCTCACCCCCTCATCGCCGTTACAGCACGATCATCGCGATCAGGGCCGCCGGAACCAGCAACATGAGAACCGTCGCGAGTACCAGTCTGAACAACATGGTTCAGTCGAGCCATCGATCAACGCCCGTATAACGGCGACAGATAGTTCAACTATCCGAACAGATTCTGGATCGTATCAACAGCGAATTGACTAGAGAAAGTGGGAATTTCTTCGCGAGGACGAAGAGTACCGGTCGAGTAGGGACCGACAACTGCGACTGCGACGGTCGCTCCCGACGCGCTACTCGAGCAGCCAGCTCAACAGCGCCTTCTGGGCGTGAAGGCGGTTCTACAACCCACCTTTTTTCATTCGGGTTCGTTCCACTCACCGCTCACGAAAAAATCTGGACCAAAAAGCCGCCCGCTCGTTTCACTCGCGGTCGGTGCTACTCGAGCAGCCAGCTCAACAGCGCCTTCTGGGCGTGAAGGCGGTTTTCGGCCTGATCGAAGACGATCGATCGATCGCCCTCGATGACGTCGTCCGTGATCTCCTCGCCGCGGTGGGCCGGAAGGCAGTGCATAACCGACGCCTCGGGGGCGTGCTCGAGTAAGTCCGAGCAGACCTGGAACCCCTCGAAGTCGTTCATTCGGACGTCGCGTTCGTCCTCCTGTCCCATACTGATCCAGACGTCCGTGTAGATGACGTCCGCGTCGGTGACCGCCTCGACGGGATCGGTCGTGACGGTCGGGTCACCGCCGAGTTCGCGGGCGCGCTCGAGGACGTCGTCATCGATCTCGTAGCCCTCGGGCGTCGCGACCGTCAGATCGATGTCCGTCAGCGCAGCGCCGAGCGCGAACGACTGGGCGACGTTGTTGCCGTCGCCGATCCAGACCGCCGAGACGTCGTCGAACCCGCCCTTGTGTTCGCGGATGGTCAGCAGGTCCGCGAGCGTCTGGCAGGGGTGGGCGTCGTCGGTGAGGCCGTTGACGATCGGCACCGAGGAGTACTCCGCGAGCACCTCGACGTTCTCGTGTTTGAAGACACGGGCCATCACGGCGTCGACGTACCGCGAGAGCGCACGCGAGGTGTCTTTCAGCGGTTCGCCCCGGCCGAGTTGGATGTCGTCTTCCCCGAGGAAGATCGCGTGCCCGCCGAGTTGGGTCATGCCCGTCTCGAAGGAGACCCGGGTACGGGTACTCGCCTTCTGGAAGAGCATCCCGAGGGTCTGTCCGGACAAGTCGGCGTGATCCTCGCCGGCTTCGACGGCGCGTTTGTACTCGTCGGCCCTGTCGAGAACTGCGAACAGTTCCGCCTCGGAGAGGTCGTCGACATCGAGGAAGTGTCTCGGCTGCGTATCGTTCGTCACTGTTGTCATGGTCTGATAGCTCGTCTGAAAATACTATTGCTCACTGAGTGTGCGCGCGACGCGCTCGAGGACCGATACCGACTGGTCGAACTCCGACAGCGGCAGTCGTTCGTCGGGCGCGTGATCGAGGTCCGAGTTGCCCGGCCCGTAGGTGACCATCGGGCAGTCCCAGGCCCCGGCGTAGATGTTCATGTCGCTCGTTCCGGTCTTTCGCACCAAGCGAGGATCGCCGCCTTCCTTGCGGATGGCGACGCGAAATGCCCGTGCGACCTCGGTTCGCGAGCTCATCATCACCGGCGGGACCTTGTCCTTCCAGGTCACGGTCCCGACCTCGAGTTCGGCTTCCGCGGCTTCGCGGACGGTTCCGACGTCGAGAGCCGGCGGCACGCGCAACTGGACGTCCATCGTCGCCTCGACGGAGAGGCCGTCCTCGCTGACGCCGCCTTCGATGTCGACCGGCTTGGTCGTCACCTGCTCGAAGACCGGTTCGTACTCGTCGCCCTCGAAGTACTCCTCGACGGCCGACCACCAGCGGACGGCGTGTTGGATCGCGTTCGGGTCCGGACGGGAGGTGTGGCCGGACTCGCTGGTCGCGACGTAGGTGCCGGCGATCAGACCGCGATAGCCGAGCGTGATCCCGTCGGCGCCGGACGGCTCGCCGTTGACGACGGCGTCCGGCGGCTCCTCTCGGTCGTCGACCAGGTAGCGCGACCCCTTCGAGTCGATTTCCTCGCCGACGACGCCGACGAAGGAGACGCCGGTGCGGACGGCGGCGGCCGCCATCGCGGCGAGGGGCCCCGTCGCGTCGACGCTACCGCGACCCCAAAGGATCTCGTCGTCGCCGGTCTCTTCGACCTCGACAGGGATGTCCCCCGGCACGGTGTCGATGTGCGAGGTCAGCAACACGGCGTCGTCCGCCGGTGCGCGGACGTTCCCGACCGCGTCGATCCAGACCTCCCGGTCGTGGGCCTCGAAGAAGTCAACGAGGCGTTCGGCCGCCTCGCGTTCCTCGCGGGTCGGCGAGGGGATCGAAACGAGATCGATCAGCAGTTCTCGGGCGTCCGCCGCCGTCACGTTCATCGGTTCGCTCGAGCTTGCGTTCATGATTATGAGTCGGTGTCGGGTGCGACGACCGCGGTCAGCGCCTCTACGAGCTGGTCCGCCTCCGCCTCGTCGATCACGAGCGGCGGTAGCAGTCGCAGCACGGTCCGGCCCGCGGGCAGCGCGAGCACCTGCTGGTTCATCGCCAGATCGCGGGCGACGCGGTTCGCGCCTCGTTTCAACTCGAGGCCGACGAGCAGGCCGTCACCGCGGACCTCGCGCACCTCGTCGCCCAGCGCCGCCTCGAGTTCGGTGACGAGATAGTCGCCGATTTCGGCGGCGTGGGTGGGCCACTCCTCCTCGACCAGCGTCGAGACAGTCGCGTGAACCGACGCGGCGACGACGGGGCCGCCGCTGAACGTGGCGTTGTGCGAGGCCGCGCCGTCGGCGATCCAGTCCCGCACCGCGACCGCACCGACGGGCAGGCCGTTGCCCAGGCCCTTTGCCGTCGTCAGCACGTCGGGCGTGACGCCCGCGTTCTGGCAGGCCCACATCTCGCCCGTGCGGCCCATACCGGTCTGGACCTCGTCCAAGACGAGCGCCGCGCCGGCCTCGTCGGTCAGTTCGCGTGCGGTCTCGAGGTAGCCCGCCGGCGGAACGTTGATCCCGCCCTCGCCCTGAATCGGCTCTAAGATGACGGCTGCCGTCTCGTCGTCGACGGCGGCCGCGAGCTCCTCGCCGTCGCCGTAGGGGACGAACTCCACGTCGCCGGCCAGCGGCTCGTAGGGCTCCTTGTACTTGTCCTTCCAGGTCGCCGCGAGCGCCCCCATCGTCCGCCCGTGGAACGAGCGGGTGGCGGCGACGATCTTCGACTCTCCCGTGGCGGACCGGGCGAACTTCAGCGCGGCCTCGTTGGCCTCGGTCCCGGAGTTACAGAACCAGGCGGACTCGAGTCCGTCCGGAGCCGCCGCGACGAACGCGGCGTAGGCGTCCTCGCGCGACTGGACGGGGTAGGATGAGTCGACGAACGTCAGATCGCCGACCTGTTCCTGCACCGCGTCGACGACCGCGGGATAACTGTGACCCAGCGGCGTACAGGCGAAACTCGCGCCCGCATCGAGGTACTCCGTGCCGTCTGCGGTGTAGAGGAACGGCCCCTCGCCGCGCTCGATGCCGATCGGCTTGCTACCGGAGACGAAATCCAGGTCGCTCATTCTGCTGCCTCCGTTTCCGCGTCGGTTTCGTCCGTGAGCACGCCGGGCTCGAGGGTCGTCCCCTCGCCCGCGAGCGCGCTCGTGATCGGTTCGTCGGCGTTGGCGGTCGCGACGGTGACCGACGCCGCACCGCCCTCGAGGGCCTCCTCGGCAGCCATCACTTTCTTCGTCATGAAGCCTTCAGCGGCCTCTTTGACGGCCTCGAACTCGGTGGGCGTGGACGCCGACTCGATGCGCGTCGACTCGTCGTCGGGGTCCTCGTAGATCCCCGAGACGTCGGTCAGCACGACCAGATCGGCCTCGAGCGCGCCCGCGATCGCGGCCGCGGCGCGGTCGGCGTCGGCGTTGACAGCCGTGTAGCCGCCCGATTTCTCCTTCCCGAGCATGGGAACGGAGACGACCGGCGTGTAGCCGCCCGCGAGGGTCGTCTCGAGCAGGTCCGCGTTGACGGACTCGATCTTGCCCGAGTGGTCGCCGCGCTTGATCTTCTTCTTGCCGTCCTCTTTCACGCGGACGGCGGACTTGCGCTTGCCGCAGAGTAGTTTGCCGTCCGTGCCCGAGAGGCCGACTGCGTTCACCCCTTCATTATGCAGGCTCTCCACCAGATCGGTGTTGAGCTTGCCGGGCATGACCATCTTGAAGACGTCCATGGTACGCTCGTCGGTGAAGCGCCCGACGACGCCGCCGGGCGTTTCGACGTAGGTGGGCTCCTCGCCGAGTTCCTCTAAGGTCTCGTCGACGGCGGTCGAACCGCCGTGGGTGAGGACGACGTCTTCGCCGTCCTCGACGAGCGAGGCCACGTCGGCGAGTGCGCCTTCGGGATCGACGGCGCGTGCGCCGCCGATCTTGACGACAACCGTCATTTACGGCGCCCCCACGGGGTGGAGCCCCGTAAACTCGAGTCCGGCCGTCTCCTCGAGGCCCAGCGCGACGTTGGCGGCGTGGACCGCCTGCCCCGCGGAGCCCTTCATCATGTTGTCGATCGCCGAGAAGACGACGATTCGCTTGTTCGACGGGTCGAGTTCGAAGCCGACCTCGGCCAGATTCGTCCCGGCGACCGCCTTCGGTTCGGGGTAGCGGTAGACGCCGGAACCGCCGGCGGCCATTCGGACGAACGGCTCGTCCTCGTAGCAGCCGCGGTAGGCCTGCCAGAGGTCGCCCTTCGAGACCGGGCCAGACGGGAAGACGTGGTTCGTCGCGCTCGCACCGCGGATCATGTCCACGGCGTGGCAGGTGAAGGCCACAGAGGTGTCGAGGAACTGCTCGATCTCGGCCTCGTGACGGTGCCCGGTCGGCGCGTAGGGGCGCACGACGCCCGAGCGCTCGGGGTGGCTCGAGGCCTCGCCGCCGCCGGCGCCGCCCTCCGACGACCCCACTTTCACGTCGACGACGATCTGCTCGCCGCCCTCCAGGATGTCGTGTTCGAACAGCGGGTAGAGTCCGAGGATCGTCGCGGTGGCGTTACAGCCGCCACCGGCGATGAGGTCGGCACCCTCGAGGTTTTCGCGATTGATCTCGGGAAGGGCGTATTCGGCCTTCTCTAAGTACTCCGGCGCGTCGTGGCCGTCGTACCACTCGTCGTACTGATCCTCGCTCTCGAGGCGGAAGTCCGCCGAGAGGTCGACGACGGTGTCGGCAATGTCGAAAAAGTCGTCGATCTGGCCCATGGAGACGCCGTGTGGCGTCGCCGCGAACAGGACGTCGACCGACTCGAGGTCCTCGGGTTCGGTAAAGCGCAGGTCCGACCCGCGCAGCGGCGGGTGGACGGAGCCGACGCTCTTGCCGGCCTTCGACCGACTCGTGACCTCCGTGATATCGAAGTTGGGATGGCCGGCGAGCAGTCGCAGGAGTTCGCCGCCGGTGAAGCCGCTCCCGCCGATGACGCTCGCGGTGATCGTCTCGGCGTTTTCGTCCGCGCCGGTCTCGGTCCCGACCGCCATCAGGCGGTCACCTCGAGTTCCGGATCCGCGGCCGCGGCTTTCGTCTCGAGCCAGTCGACGACGGTGCCGGCGACGTCGGTCTCGACGGCCTCGTCGAGCGCCTTGAACTCGACGGTGTGGTTGACCTCGTGAACGGTGTACGAGTCACCGGTCTCCATCAGGTCGACACCGAGCAAGCCGCCGCCGACGGCGTCGCTGGCTTTCCGGACGAGTTCCAGCGCCTCGTCGTCGAGGTCGAAGACGTCCGTCTCCGCACCCTTGGCGGCGTTGGTGATCCAGTGGTCCGACGAGCGGACCATCCCGGCGATCGGCTCGCCGTCGACCGCGAGCACGCGAATGTCCCGGCCGGGCTTCTCGACGAACTCCTGGACGTAGAACACCTTGTGCTCGTAGTGGCCCAGCGTCGCCTTGTGCTCCAAGATGGCCTCGGCGGCCGACTCGGAGTCGATCTTGGCCATCAGACGACCCCACGACCCCACGACGGGTTTGAGGACGCACGGATAGCCGAACTCCTCGATGGCCTCCATGGCCGTCTCCTTCGTGAACGCGACCTTCGTCGCGGGCGTGGGAACCCCCGCCTTCTCGAGCGCGAGGCTGTTTTTCACCTTGTCCGCGCAGATGTCCGCGGTCTCGTGGCTGTTGACCACGGGGATGCCGTAGGCCTCGAAGAACTGCGTGGCGTACAGGCTCCGGCTCGTAGCGAGACAGCGGTCGACGACGATGTCGAGGCCCTCGAACGCCGCGGGCGCTTCCGAGATGTCGAAGGTCTGCTTGCGAACGTCGATCTTCGTGACCTCGTGATCGCGCTCGCGAAGCTCGTTCAACAGGAGCTTCTCGTCCTTGCGAATCCGTGAGTAGAGTATGCCGACGTTCACGCGAGCCACCTCTGTGTAGGGGTCGCGGAGCTACGCGCCCCGCGAACGTGTTTCGAAGGGTGCGGCGATATCGCGGCCGTCTGCAAGGTCACTCACCCCAGTCCTCTTCGAGCTCGGGGGCCCGCTCGAGGACTGGCGGCTCCGTGTCGACGACTTCCAGCTCGGCTCCACAGGTCGTACAGTCAACGATCTCTCCCACTTCCAGATCGTCGTGCAGGGACACCTCAGCCCCACACTCGACGCATTCGGTCATTGTACTCGCACGTGGGAGCCGGGATCCCTTAAAGCCTTCGAACTTAACAGCAAAATTATACTATCTGCACTCCCCTCTAACGGTCCGCTGGGGCTACTTCACCGCAGGTCTACTTTGACATATCATGGAGTAGGTAATTCGTCCCCTCGCGGGGATCGCCGCCGACCCGGCCGAACGACGGCGCGCGATTCCGTCCGCTGACTCGTCCGCGTCACCGGAGGGACGACCTCAGACATAGCCGTTCACCTCCGCCCGGAGCGCCTCGTGTGCGGCCTCGAGCGCGTCGGCCAGCTCACCCAGCGTCTCCTCCTCGGTCGCGACGGCCTCACGGCCCGACTCGATCTGAGGGGCGACAGCGTTGGGTGCGGGGCCGCCCTGCGAGTCGCGACTCGCGACGCTCTCGACGGGATCGAGCGCGTCTCGGACGGCCGCGGGATCGACGTGGGCCTCGAGCGATTCGCCGAGTACTTCCTGCGCGGCGGACTCGAGGGCGTCGTAATCGGCACCGTTGTCAGCGGCGATCGCCACGAGTTCGTGCGCCGTCCGGAACGGCAGCCCGTTGGCCGCCAGCAGGTCCGCAACGCCGGTCGCCGTCGAGAACCCCTCGCCGGCCTCCGCGGCCAGCGTCGCCTCGTTCCAGTCGGCCGTCGCGACCGCACCTGCGGCGACCTCACTAGCTTCCGTCACGGCGTCGACGGTCTCCCAGGCGTGAGTGGTCGCCCGCTGGAGGTCGCGGTTGTACGCGCGGGGCAATCCCTTGAGCGTCGTCGTCAGCCCCTGAACGCCGCCGGCCGCATCGCCCGCGACCGCGCGGACCAGTTCCAGCGTGTCCGGGTTCTTCTTCTGGGGCATGATCGACGACGTCGAGGAGTAGTCGTCCGCCAGATCGACGAAGCCGCGGTTCGCGAAGATGATCACGTCCTCCGCCAGCCCCGACAGCGTCGTCGCGTGTGTCGACAACGCCTGCGTCGTCTCGAGCAGGAAGTCCCGGCTCGAGGCGGCGTCCATCGAATTTTCGACGACGCTATCGAAGCCGAGCAGGTCAGCCGTGCGCTCGCGGTCGATATCGAACGTCGTGCCCGCGAACGCGGCGCCGCCGAGCGGCGATTCGTTGATCCGCGAATAGGCCTCGAGCAAGCGTTCGGTGTCCCGGCGGACGGCCCCTTCGTAGGCCAGCGCCCAGTGCGCCACGGTGGTCGGCTGGGCGGGCTGGAGGTGCGTGTAGCCGGGCATGATCGTCTCGGTGTGCGCTTCGGCGATATCGGTCAGCGACTCGCGGAGCGCGAGCGTCGTCTCGATCGTCTCGAGGACGTCCTCGCGCAGGCGATACCGGATGCAGGCCGCGACCTCGTCGTTGCGCGACCGGGCGGTGTGCATCTTGCCGCCGTCCGCGCCGATGCGCTCGATCACGGCCGTCTCGATGGCCTCGTGGACGTCCTCGCCGTCGGGCAGCGAGCCGTGGCCGTCGACCTCGATCGCGTCGAGGGCGGTCAGGATCTGCCCGGCCACGTCGTCGTCGATGATTTCCTGCTCGGCGAGCATGACCGTGTGCGCGCGGTCGACCTCGAGATCGGCCTCGAAGATGCGTTCGTCCGCTGCGAGCGAGGAGAGGAAGCTCCGGGCGGGGCCGCCGCTGAAGCGGTCCCGACGGACGACCCCCTCGTCGTCGGAACCGCCGTCGGTAGCGACGTCCGGCTCGAGTTCGGACCCGTCGTGAGCGCTCTCCTCGGTCATCGTTATTCCTCGTCCTCGCTACTACCGCTCCCGTCGGTCGCGAGTTCGACTTCCTCGTCTTCAGCGTTCGCGGCGATCGCCTCGTTCGCGAGGCGGCGCTGGAAGCCGTGGTACTTCGCGACGCCGGTCGCGTCTTCCTGCTTGATCTTTCCGACCGTCTCGGTGTCGAAGGAGGCGTGTTCGGCGGAGTAGGCCGCGAACTTGCTGTCGCGTGCGACCGGACGCGCCTGGCCGCCTTCGAAGCGGATCGTAACGGTCCCGGTGACGCGCTTCTGGGTCTCGTCGATGAAGCTCTCGAGCGCGCTCACGAGCGGCGCGTCGATCAGGCCCTCGTAGCCCTTCTGAGACCACTGCTGGTCGATCTGTTGCTTGAACTGACGCTCCTCCTGGGTCAGGACGAGTCCCTCGAGGGCCTCGTGGGCGTTCAGCAGCGTCGTCGCACCGGGGTGCTCGTAGTTCTCGCGCACCTTCAGCCCGAGCATGCGGTCTTCCATCATGTCGGTGCGGCCGACGCCGTACCCGCCGGCGAGTTCGTTGAGATGTTCGATGAGTTCGACCGGCTCGTACTCCTGACCGTCGACGGCGACGGGGTAGCCGTTCTCGAAAGTGATCTCGATCTCCTCGGTCTCGTCCGAGGGATCGTCGGTCCACTCGTAGATCTCCGTCGGCGGGACGTAGTTCGGATCCTCGAGCTTATCGCCCTCGACCGAGCGACTCCAGATGTTGGTGTCGATCGACCAGTCGCCGCCGCTGCCGCCCTGGACGGGCAGGTCCTTTTCGGCGGCGTACTCTTTCTCCCACTCGCGGGTGAGTCCGAGTTCGCGCACGGGGGCGATGACCTCGAGGTCCGAGCTGCGCCAGACGGCCTCGAATCGGAGCTGGTCGTTGCCCTTGCCCGTACAGCCGTGGGCGATGCCGGTACAGTCCTGTTCCTTCGCGACTTCCAGGATCGCTTCCGCGATCACCGGACGGGCGAGCGCCGTTCCCAGCGGGTAGCCCTGATAGGTCGCGTTCGCGCGAACGCTCTCGAGACAGAGTTGAGCGAATTCCTCTCGCGCGTCGACGACGTAGTGTTCGAGGCCGAGCGCCTCGGCGGTTTCTTCGGCTTCGTCGAACTCTTCGGCCGGCTGGCCGACGTCGACGGTGACGCCGATCACGTCGTCGTATCCGTATTCTTCCTCGAGCAGCGGGACACAGACAGTCGTGTCCAGGCCGCCCGAAAACGCAAGTGCCACGCGGGTCATATCGTACTCGAGTAAACCCACAGGACGGACTTAAGCTCGTTGGTTTCGTTTTAGAAAATAAACGGTAGAGAAGCTGCTAACCGAAAATTCTGCAGTTTCGGGAATGGTGTAACAATCCGGAGACGTGGGGTGAAGTAAAGAGTGGGCTCAAAGGCCCCGTCGCGGTCGCCGCCGAGCGAGGGTCCCGTCGGTACCGGGAACGGCGAGCATCGTGCCGACGGAGTAGCTCATTGGTAGAACACTGCGGATCCACAGCCTTAAATCCTACTACATCGCGCTCCCGCCGGTCAGGACCGCGAGACGCGGCCGATCTCGGAGAGAGTGAGCGCGTAGTAGAAACAATGGATGGCGCGCTCGCGATGCCAACGACTGGAATCAGTATCGAAGTGAGACGGGACTCGCCTCGAGAGAGCGAGACCGCGATAGACGGGCCGGATACCGACGCTATTCGTCCTCGGGTAACGCCAGCACGTTCTCCCGACCGATTCGGAACACCTCGATCTCGTCGCTCTCGCGCAGGTCGCCGACGACCTGACTCGTCTTGGCCTCGGTCCAGTCCAGTTCCGAGACGACTTCCTGTTGTTTGACCCGGCCGCCGCGTTCCTCGAGCAGTCGCAAGACCCGTTCCTCGTTGCTCAGCAGTTCCGGCGGGGGGCCGTCGGGGACGGTTCGCTCTGAGACGGCCGCACCGTCGGCTCGTTGGACGGTCTCGTCCCCGTCGGCGGTCGCCTCGCCGCTCGAACGGTTGCGGCCGATCAACCAGCCGGCGACGCCGACCGTCGCGAGCAACGCGAGCGCGAGCGTGACGATCGCCCACGGCATCGACGGCTCCTCGCCGGACTGGGGCTCTTCCGTGCCCGTATCGCTGTTCTGTATCAGCACGATTCTGGGCTCGTCGTCGGGGAAGTTCTGTTCGCCGTCCCAACTGACCGATCCGTCCGGTGGGTCCTCCGGCGACGGTTCCACCGCCAGTTCGCCCTCGCTCTCGTAGACGGCGTACTCGTCGGGCCAGCGGAACTGTAACGTCGTGCCGTCGGTGAGCGTGAACCCGGAGAGGGCAGTGCCCGCTTCGATCCTGTTGACCTGGACGCGCGCGAAGTGCGACCACACGAAGGAGACTCTCGCGTGGCCGATCTCCTCCGGTCTGGACGTCGTCTCCGTGGTAATCGAGACGTTCGAGAGCGACATCTCTCGGTCGGTCGCGTTCTCACCCTTGGAGAGCGTCTCGTTCCAACTCCGGCGTTCCTCGGCGACGTACCAGTCCGTATTGTTCGAGATGTTCGCCCGTAAGGACTCCCACTCCGCGGACCGGTTCTCGTCGGAGAGATAGAACTGGTAGTCGACCGTCACCCGTGCCGAACCGTTCTCGGTGATGTACACGTCGATATAGGTCTGATCGGCCTCCCCCAGTCGCGGCGTTTCGTTCGTCTCGCCTTGGCCGTCGGGCGCTTCCTGTAGCGCCGCTCGCTGCGTCCCGACGTCTGCCGCGACACCGGCCGAGGCCGAGACGAACGCGATCGAACACGCAACCACCACGAGCACACACAACAGGGCCCGTAGCCCCCTCACCTCCATTGCTATGATATGCCGGATCCGTCTAAATAGGTCTTTCCGACCGTGATAACGATGTGTTTTTCAAACAGTCACCACAAGGTGAACATATGTTCGATACGCGCGGCGAGATCGGGGTCGAAAGCCTGCTGAAACTCATACTCGGGTTGATCGCCGTCTTGCTCGTGCTCGAGGTCGTCGGAGCGGTGATCGGCAGTCTCACGAGTCTGCTCGGTCCGTTCACCCTCGTTATCCAGCTCGCGATCGCCGTGATGATCATCCTCTGGTTGCTCGATCGGTTCTAATCCGGCCGTCGAGCGGCGTCGGTCGCGAGCGACCAGCAGACTGATAGCCGTCTCGGTCCAATATCGATCGAAGTGTACAGCGTCAACGTTCCGGTCCCCGGTCGCGTTCGGCAGCTCGCGAACCGGCTCCACCCCGACCTGATCGGGTTCGAGACCGTTCGCGAGGACCACTCGTGCCTGCTCAAGCGACTCGGCGAGGCCGACCACGTCGCACAGCTCCAACACCGCGCCCACCGAGCCCTCGAGGGCGCTCCCGCCGTCGAGGCCGCGATCACGGGCATCGACTACTTCGAAGACCCGCCGCTGGGCTCGGCGCCGGTCGTCTATTTAGCCGTCGACAGTCCCGGACTCGAGGGGATCCACGCCGACCTCACCGAGGCCTTCGAGACCGTCGACGGACTCGAGGGCGGTGACTACGTCCCGCACGTGACGCTCGCGCGCGGCGGCGACCTCGCGACCGCGGAACGGCTGGCCGACCGCGAGATCGAGCCGGTCCGGTGGACGGTCAGTGAACTCGAGTTTTGGGACGGGACGTACAAGCTCCCGGTGAGTCGGGTCTCGCTACCGTCGTAGCTCTCCTCTCGCCGCCGTAGCCTGCTCGGATAAGGAATAACAAAATTCATATATTAATCCGCGCTCCGACTTCGGCGGCTACAAGTACCGCTGTTCTCCAGAACGGATAATGGTCGAGGAATTCGCCCCCGAGACGGTCCGCGAACGCATCGAACGTGACGACGAGTTCGACCTCATCGACATCCGCGGCGACGAGGACTACGCCGAGGGCCACCTCCCCGGGGCCGAACACGTCACCGTCGCGGAACTCGAGGAGACCGTCGTCGACCGGGACTGGGCGGACGACGTGGTCGTCTACTGTTACATCGGACAGACGTCAATTCAGGCCGCCCGCCTCATCGAGGAGTACGGCGACGCCGAGCGGGTCGCGAGCATGGCCGGCGGCTACGACGCGTGGGACCCCCTCGAGCCGTCGACCGCCGACTGATCGCGCGCCGAGAGACCGACAGTCCGGTCGTCCGAGAATCGATAGCCGAGAGTCTCACGGTGCCGGCGGCTCGCCGTCGTAGGCGTCGTGACCGCCGTAGAAGTTGAGCATCGAGAACTTGAGTTTCTCCGGCGCGATGTCGATCAGTTCCTCGCGCTCTTCGTGCGGAAAGGTGCCGTTGACGCTGTACTTACCCAAGTCCGACTTCGCGTCTCTCGAGTAGCGCCGATCGAGCAGGGCGCGGACGCCGACGTCCTCCGGTGATCGGATGACGCGCCCGAGCGCCTGTCTGGTCTTGCGGACCGTGGGGATCTCGACGGCGTATCGCCAGCCCGTGTCGGTGCCGTCGAAGGCCACGTCGTAGGCCTCTTGAACCGCCTCGGCACGGTCGTCGAGGTGCGGATAGGGGACGCCGACGACCAACACCGTGTGAGCGTCGTCGCCGTCGAAGCTCACGCCCTCCGCGAGGGTGCCCCACAGCGACGTACAGAGCACCGCGTCGTCGTCGGCGATGAACTGTTTCCGGAGTTCCTCGACGGACTCGCCGGGTTCGTCCAGGTAGACGGTGCGGTCGCCGCGGGTCTCGAGCCGGTCGGCGTACCGACCCGCCTCGCCGTAGTTGGGGAAGAAGGCGAGCGTGTTGCCGGGCGTCATCCGGACGGCGTCGCGGATCGTCTCCGTCACCTCCTCCTGGACGGCGGGGTCGTCGCGGTCCGAGGAGAACAGCGGCGGGCTCTCGACGGCGTACGTTCGGCGATTCTCCGCGGGGAACTGTAGTCCGTAGGCCATCGTCACCGCGTCCTCGAGGCCGAGCACGTTCTCGGTGACGTCGAACGGCTGCAGCGTCGCGCTCATCAGGACGGTCGCGTAGATCTCGTCGAACAGCCGGCCGGTCACCTGCCGCGGGAGACAGGAGTACAGCTCCGCGCGGCCGTAGATCTCGTCGGTACCTGCGTCGCGGGTGACGGAAACGACCGGGTAGAGCCCCTCCGCGGAGCCCTCGGCCATCCACGCGCTGACGAAGGCCGCGGCCTGCAGGGTCTGACACTCCGTTCGCGTGGCCGTCTCGCCCTCGCGGTAGGCCTCCTCGTACTGCTCGTCTAACTCCTGGCCGAGTTTCATCGCGGCCTCCAAGTCGTCCTCGATCCCCCGACCGGAGTAGCGCTGCAGGAACTCGAGGGTGAGGTCGTCTTTCCGGTCGTCGTTGGCGATGGGGACGTCCTCCCAGCCGTCGCCGATCCGTTCGCGCTCGCCGAAGCCGAAGGAGTCCTCGTAGGTCTCGACGAGCGCGCGGTGAAAGGCCGAGAGGACGTTCGCGGCGTCGTCCGAGCGCGGATCGTCCGCGTCGGCGAGTTCGTCCAGCGCGGAGTCGAACGTCCGCTCGGAGCAGGTCCGGGTCGCGTGCTCGCGGGCGGCGTCCTCGACGTTGTGCGCCTCGTCGAAGACGGCGATGATATCGTCGGGATCGCGGCCCAGCCAGCGGAAGAACTGCTCGCGAATGGTCGAATCGAGCAGATGGTGGTAGTTACAGACGACCAGATCGACGCCTTCGAGCCCCTCTTTCAGCAGTTCATAGCCGCAGAACTGCTGTTGTTCGGCGTAGTCGTAGATCTCGTCGGGCGTGCGGACGTCCTCGAAGAGCCAGCCGAAGAAGTCGTCCGTGTCTCCCGTGAGATTATTGCGGTAGTAGTCACAGACGTTCTGCTCTGCTAAGTCCTCGAGGCGATCCTCGATGTCCTCGAGTTCGTCCATGACGGCACTGCGGGCGTCTGCCGCCGACCCGTCGCCGTCCTGGCTCTCGGCGAGCAGTTCGCGCTGTCGCCGCTCGAGTTGGTCGCGGTCGCGTTCGGCGTCGACGACGGCGCGGGTGTTGTCCCGCAGGGCCTGACACTCCTCGTAGTCCACGTCGATGTGGCACATCGAGGACTTTCCCTTGAAGACGACCGCACGGATGGACTCCTCACGGGTGATCGCGCGGGCCTCGGCGACGAACTGGCGCATCTGCTGGTGGACGTTGGTCGTGATGACGACCGTCTTGTCCTGCTCGCGAGCGATCTCGAGGGCGGGGACCAGCGACGAGAGGGTCTTGCCGGTCCCGCAGGCTCCCTCGAAGAGGACGTCCTGTCCCCGATGGAGGGAGTTGTGGATGCGGTCCATCGCCTCGCGCTGGTTCTCGTACGGCTGGTCGTACGGGAAAAAGCGCATGTACCCGGCAGTCTCGGACACACGATACGATAGGTTCGCGCTGCGATAAAAGGATTCGTCTCGATTCGCCCGGTCCCTTTAAGACCGCCCGACGACGGCGAGCACCACCGGCCGGCGAACGCGCGGTACAGGGCCATGTGTCTCGAGTGCCTGTCCCCGGTATGGCTATTCCCGGCTACGATGCCAGTAACGTCGCCGAGTACACCCTCGAGCAGGTGGGAGCCCGCGTCGAACTCGTCGCGGGCGTCGTCCCCGACGGGTTCGACCTCGCGAAGAGCGGGCGCGAACCGCCGGTCGACGCCCTCGCCGACCCCGTGGATCTCGTAGACCTCGAGGAGCTGAAGGCGGTCGAGGCCGTCCGGATCGCGCTCGTCTACGATCCCTCGAAACTGCCGCCCGGCGCGAGTCCGACCGACGTGGCGGTCGCCGTCGAGATCGAGGACGGGTGGGAGCCCCTCGAGTCGACGGTCGATCTCGAGGAGACGACGGTGACGGCGGTACTGAACGATCGGCCGCCGGGATCGACGGTGGTCGCAGGGTACGACGATACGGACGAGGAACGCGAAGAATAGAGCGTTCGGCGTGGGGCGAAACGGCTACGTCTCGGGTTCGATGTAGACCTTCTGGATCTGATCGTCGTGCTCCATCAGCGCGAGTTCGATCTGCGTGATGCGTTCGTTGATCGTCTCGGCGTCGAGACCGGGTTCGAACGCCACGTCGGCCGTGAGGAGCAGTTCCTCGGCTCCGAAGTAGACGGTTCGGAGGTCGACGAGTTCGGTGACGCCGTCCCAGTCGGTGACGATCCGCCGGAGTTCGTCCTCGTCGTCTTTCGCGAGGCTCTCCCCGAGAATGAGTCGCTTGTTCTGCCAGCCGAGCGCGAGGGCGAAGCCCATGAGCATGATCCCGATGATGAGGGCCGAACCGGCGTCGTACATCGGGTTTCCGGTGGTCCGGGTGAGATACACCCCGAAGAGGGCGATTCCCGCACCGGCGAGCGCGATGGAGTCCTCGGTGAGCGCGGTCAGCGTCGTCACGTCGCTGGTCTTTTTGAACGCCTCGCGGAGGGTCGTCCAGTCGTGCTCGTCCATCTGGCGACTGATCCCCTGGTAGGCCTTCCAGAGCGCATAGGACTCGAAGAGGATCGCGCCGAGCAACACGGCGTAGTTGACGAAGATGGGGTCGAACTGTGCGCCGAGCAGCGTGACGTCCTCGCTGGCCCGATGGACGCCGCCCTCCTGCAGCGCGCTGTAGCCGTGTCTGGCGCTCGCCCAGCCGGCGATGCCAAAGAGCATGATGCTCACGAGCAGGCTGTAGAAGAACTGCGCCTTGCCGTGGCCGAACGGGTGGCTCCGCGTGGCCTCCTGTGCACCGTACTTGATCCCGACCAACAGGAAGACCTGATTCCCCGTGTCCGAGATCGAGTGGTACGTCTCCGACAGCATGGCGGGACTCCCGGTGAGTGTGAACCCGACGAATTTGAGAATCGCGATCGCGCCGTTCGCGAACAGTGCGGCGAGCACGACGGAAGTGCTACTGGCCATCGCCGGCGACTACGGAGGGTGGACCTAAAAGTGTAAGCCGTTCTAGAGCCGGTCCGTCATCGGCCGGACCCGGACGAACCGCTTCCCGACCCCGATCTACTCGGCACCGCCGACCGCATCCGAAAGGAACCTGTCAGTGACGGGCGAAGGATGACCATGATCGCGATCTTCTCGGACACGCACAGTAGCGGCGGTCACGAACTCGAGGGCGACGCGCTGACTGCGGCCCGCGAGGCCGAGACCGTCGTCCACGCGGGCGATTTCACGAGCGAGACGGCGCTCGAGGGGTTCCGGAAAGAGAGCGACCGCCTGTTCGCGGTCCACGGCAACGCCGACAGCGCGGCGGTACGCGACCGCCTGCCAACGGCTCGCGTCGTCGAGGCGGGCGGCGTCCGGTTCGCCGTCACTCACCGACGCGACGGCGGTGAGACGGGACTCGCGATGTTCGGTCGCTCGCGTGGGGCCGACGTCGTCGTCTTCGGGCACAGCCACCGGCCGACGGTCGTCGAGACCGAGGACGTTCAGTTGCTCAACCCCGGCAGCCACGCCGATCCGCGCGGGAATCGACCTGGCTTCGTCGTGCTCGAGGAGTCCGAGGACGGCGGCCTCGCCGGCGAGATTCGCGAACCGGACGGGACGGTCATCGAAACGGTCCGGATTCCGGGGAGCAACGGGGACGTCGACGCAGGACGGTGACACGGAAACGGGGCCAGTACGGAGGACTGGTGGAAGAACCGGTGAGCCGGCGAGCGGGACGGCAGGGGACACAGCGTCAGCGGGGCGGATCGGACGCGGGACCGAGAGCAGGGGAAGTCGACCCGCCCGCCGCGACGGCCGTCAGACGGGAGCGGAGCCGCGGGCGGGCCGACGCGATCGGAGGGACGGACAGTGGCCTCGATCTCGAGAACGGCCCTCGGAACGGAGTCGGGAGGGGAGAGCCGACGATCGAGGCACACCTCGACCGACGGCCCGGCCGACGTTATAGGCAGCGCAAACTGAAAGACCGGTTTTAGTTAGCGAACCGGTCGCACGGGCGCGAGCGAGGTCGAAACGGTTAACCACGCTGACAGTGTAGCCGCCGCGTATGCTGGATTCCATCATCGGCTTCCTCCCCGACGACCCAGTCATCATCGCGGTCGTCCTGATCCTGCTCGGATTGGTCTTCTTCGCGTATCTCCTCCTCCGACGGACGGTCCTCGAGTTCCGCGACGGGATGCGCGGCGAACGGTAACCCGCCCCCGTCAGGCGAACGCGGCGTCGAGCCGTTCGAGCGCCCGATCCACGGCCTCGCGATCGATGTCGCGGTGCGTACAGAACCGGACCGTCGTCGGGCCGAAGGGCGTCGCCAACACGTCCCGTTCCGCGAGTCGCTCGACGACGGTCGAGGGCTCGAGCCCCGTTCCCGACACGTCTGCGAGGACGATGTTCGTCTCCGGATCTCGCACGTCGAACCCGTCGACGGCGGCCATCCCCGCAGCGAGCAGGCGCGCGTTCTCGTGATCCGTTTCGAGGTCGTCGACGTTCGAAAGGGCCTCGAGCGCCGGCCCCGCGATGATTCCGGCCTGGCGCATGCCGCCGCCGAACAGCTTTCGCGTGCGACGGGCGCGCTCGATGAACGCCTCGCTCCCGGCGAGCACCGAGCCGACGGGCGCGCCGAGCCCTTTCGAGAGGGAGACCATGACGGAGTCGACGGGCTCGGTGAGGTCGGTGACCGGGACGTCGAGCGCTATCGCGGCGTTGAACAGCCTCGCGCCGTCGAGATGCACCGGGACGTCGCGTTCGCGGGCCGCCGCGGCCGCCGCCGCGATCGCGTCGGGGTCGATCGCGAGCCCGCCGCGAGCGTTGTGCGTGTTCTCGAGACAGAGCAGGCCGGTCTCGGGACGATGCAGGTCCTCCTCGACCGTCGCTGCTGCAATCCGCTCCGGCGAGGGAACCCCGCGGTCGGCGTCGAGCATCCGTACCTGTAGCCCCGCGTGCTGGGCCATCCCGCCGAGTTCGTACTTCACGACGTGGCTCTGTCGGTCGGCGATCACCTCCTGCCCGCGCTCGGTGTGGACACGGGCAGCGGTCTGGTTCGCCATCGTCCCCGTCGGGAAGTACAGTGCCGCCTCGGTTCCCAACCGGTCGGCGACGCGGGCCTCGAGTTCGGCTACGGTCGGGTCCTCGCCGTAGACGTCGTCGCCGACGTCGGCGGTCGCAGCGGCCTCGCGCATCACCTCGTCGGGCGTCGTGACGGTATCGGAGCGCAGATCGATCATAGGTATCGATACCGGAACGAGGGAGAAATATGTCGCCCCCGTTTCTCGAGGGGGTTCGGACTCCCCGCCTCACCTCAGAGGTCTGCATCGCCGTCCTCGAGCGCGACGTTCGCGTCGAGGGAAAGGTTCACTGATCCGTCACGAGTACGGCGACGTATGGTTCCCGCTCCGCACACCGGACCGCCCTCGGACGACGGCCCGTCGACGCCCGCCGACGATCCGGACGACGGGCGTTCGGGTTCGTTTCGACAGCACGCGGCTCGAGTCGCCGGTCGGTTCGACGAGTTCTGGGCGTTCGCGCTCGTTCCCCTGTTCACCGCGTTGCTCGAGTTCGAGAAGGTGCAACGCGCGCTCGCTCACACCGGTCGTGGGTTCGCCGTCAACTTCGAGTTCCTCCTGCCGACGCCGCTCGTGGACCTGTGGCGGTTCGCGGACCCGCCGGATCCACCCGCGACGACGCGGACCACGAGCGGGGACCCGCACGCCCCCTCGATCGGCGACGCGCCCGGCGACCCCGCTCCGACCGGCGAACCGACGACCCCCGTCGGATCGACCGGATCCGGCGGGCCGGACGTGACGATCGAGACCCCCGTCGAAACCGTCGCGGTCCCGCTCGAGGCGATCAGCGCCGAGACGATGGCGTGGCTCGGCCTCGCGCTCGCCGCGTACGCGGTGATATCTGGGATTCTGATGGCGGCGTACGTCGGCGGACTCGATCGGCGACTCCGCGGTGAGCCGCTCGCCGTCGGCTCGTGTGTGGTCGCCTACGCGCCGCGGTTCGTCCTGTACAATCTCGTCGCATTCGGCACGTTCCTGCTGGTACTCCCGGTTTTCGTTCTCGTACGGCCGCTCGTCTGGCTCGCGTTTCCGGCGATCATCGTCCTCGGCTACGTGTTCTACCCCGTCCCGTTCCTGTTCGTCGTCGACGACGCTCCGTTTCTCGAGGCGTTTCGCCAGTCGATTCGGTTGACGACCGCGGGCGGACCGGTGCTCAGCTTCGCGTTCTGGCACGCGATCGCCGCGGTCGTCGTGTCCGCGGTCCTGTCGGTATCGGTGAGCAGTGGCAGTGCGGGGCTCCTGCTCGCACTGCTCGTTTCGGCCCCCGTCGGCGTCCTCCTGACGGCTGCGACGGTCTCGTTCTTCCGAGCGCATCTCGAGGGGGCCGATCCGGGCGCGACCGGCGGCTCCTCGAGCGACGCACCCGGCAGGGGCGAGACCGACGAGTACGGGTTCGCGACCGACTGAGCGGCGGGAGCGCGCCGCAGTCGCGTGGGACCGGCGGGTTCCTCATTACGAACCATTTTTTCCTCCTCCCACAAATGCGGGGGCATGGACCCGCGAATCCGCGAACACGCCGAGATCATCGCTGACCACTCGGTCGACCTGGAGGAAGGCGACAACGTCGTCGTCGATGCCCATCCCGTCGCCGAGGACTTGGTCGTCGCCCTCCACGAAGTGATCGGCGATCGGGGCGCGAACCCGATCACGACGAGCCAGCGAACCGGGAAACGACAGCAGCGGGCGTATCTGCGCTCATCTGATGGCGAGTTCGACACGCCGGAACACGAACTCGCGCTCATCCAGAACACGGACGTCTACATCGCCATCCGCGCGACGGACAACGTCACTCAGACCAGCGACGTCGACCCCGAGGTCAGCGCGGCCCACCAGCAGGCGCACCGCCCCATTCTCGAGGAGCGCCTCTCCAAGCGCTGGTGTCTCACGCAGTACCCCGCGCCGGCCAACGCCCAGCTCGCCGAGATGAGCACGGAGGGCTACGAGAACTTCGTCTGGGACGCCGTCAACAAGGACTGGGACGAACAGCGCGAGCACCAGGCGAACATGGTCGAGATCATGGACCCGGCCGAGGAGATCCGGATCAAGAGCGGCGACACGACCGACGTGACGATGTCCATCGAAGACAACCCGACGCTGAACGACCACGGCGAGCATAACCTCCCCGGCGGCGAGGTCTTCACCGCGCCCCAGCCCGACAGCGTCGAGGGCGAGGTCCTGTTCGACATGCCGCTGTACCATCAGGGTCGGGAGATCACCGACGTCTACCTCGAGTTCGAGGGCGGCGAAGTGGTTCAGCACTCGGCGGCGAAAAACGAGGACGTCCTCACGGAGGTCCTCAACACGGACGAGGGCGCGCGCCGACTCGGCGAACTGGGCATCGGGATGAACCGCGACATCGACCAGTTCACCTACAACATGCTGTTCGACGAGAAGATGGGCGATACGGTCCACATGGCCGTCGGCCGCGCCTACGACGACACCGTCGGCGAGGGCAACGAGGCCAACGACTCCGCCGTGCACGTCGACATGATCGTCGATATGAGTGAAGATTCGTTCATCGAAGTCGACGGCGAAGTGGTGCAGCGAGACGGGACGTTCCGATTCGAGGACGGGTTCGAAGAGTAATCGCCGCGAGCGACCAACGGACGGCACGATATTCGCGGCCGCTAGTGAGTGTGGCCGAGCGCGTCCCTGATCCGCTCGTTCAGCTTCGTCAGCTTTCCGCGAACGGCTTCGGGTTTGTCGGAGGGAGGATCGGCGAGCGCGGGCTGTTCGTGCGGGTCGGGCCGGCCGACGATGACGCTGCCGATCATCCCGGACGTTTCGTGGGGAGTGCAGAAGTAGTGGTAGACGCCCTCGGTCTCGAACGTGTGATCGAACGCGGCTCCCTGTTCCGAGAGGACGCCGCTGTCCCACTCGGCTGCCCCCTCGGGGACGAGTCCCGGTTCGTCGTTCGCCGTGTGATAGGCGGTGGTGGAATGACTGCCGCTCTCGTTGGTCCAACTGACGCTGCCGCCGGACTCTACCCAGACGACGTGCGGATCGAAGTGATCGCCATCGTCCGTCGTGATCATCGACACGGTTGCGGAGTCGGACGGGTCACCGATGTCTGCATCGTGTTCGTGCCCACCACCCTCGTGGCCGTCATCGCCGTGATCGTGTCCATCGTCGGGATGTTCGTCGTCACCGTTCGACCTGGTTCCGGAGCAGCCGGCGAGACCCACGATCGTCGTTCCGCCGGTCAGTTGGAGCACGCGACGCCGTGAAAACGATCTGGTAGTCATATGAAGGGATCGAGTACGCCGGTATATTTCGAAGAGAAATATCAATTTGTCCCTCGATAGCGGGTGAATAGTGCGGACGTTCGCGCGGCTTCCGCCTCGCTACACTCGACCACCAGCGTCCGGTATATACTCCCGAAAGTGGTAGTGAACGTATGGCGATACTCGTGGCCTACGACGGCTCGGAACCCGCACAGGAGGCGGTCGAACACGCGTTTACCACGTATCCCGACGAGGAGATCGTCCTGCTGCGCGTCATCGAAGCGGCGGACGGCTCCACGGAGGCCGGTCTCAAGATCGTCCAGGAGATGCTTCGAGAACAAGAGGAGGAGGTCTCCGAGGAGTTTCCCGAAGAGATCGCGGAGATCGTCAGCGATCCCGACCGCGAGTTTCGGACCGAAACCGCCGTCGGGAAGCCCGCGCGCGAGGTCGTCTCGTTCGCAGCGGACCACGACGAGATCGAGCACATCGTCATCGGGAGCCACGGCCGCTCCGGACTCTCCCGCGTCCTGCTCGGGAGCGTCGCCGAAACGATCGTCCGTCGCGCCCCCGTCCCGGTGACCGTTATTCGCTGATTCGAACCTCGAGTACGGCCGCGTGCAGCCGGATCAAGCGTCGACCAGAGCCGCGACCATCTCGGAGACGAACTCCATCTCGTCCTCGTTGATGCCGTGGCCCATCCCCTCGTAGAGCCGCTTCGTCACGTCGGCGTTCATGTCTTCGAAGACGGCGGCCGTGTCGTGGACCCGCTCTTCGGGAATGTGCGGGTCGACGTCGCTACAGCCGAGGAAGACCGGCGTCCCCTCGAGGTCACCCGGATACTCGTCGTCCAGTTCCTCACCGATGAGTCCACCGCTCAGAGCGGCGAGGCCGCCGTAGCGCCGCGGGTTGCGGGCGAGGTACTCGCTCGCGAGACAGGCCCCCTGCGAGAAGCCGATCAGCATGATCCGCTCGGTCGGGATGCCGGCGTCGTCGGCCTCGCCGATCGCGTCACTGATGGCCTGCAGGCCCGATGATCGACCGGGCTCGTTGCGCTCGACGGGCTCGAGAAACGAGTTCGGGTACCAGGTCCGGCGGGCCGCCTGCGGAGCGAGGAAGGCGACGCCCTCCCGATGGACCTCGTTCGCCATCTGGATCATCCCGCGAGCGGCCGCGCCGCGACCGTGGGTGAGCACGAGCGCCGCCTCGGCCTCCGCGAGGTCGGTCCCGCCGGTGACGAGCTGCTGGTCCTGATGGGGACCGTCGACGCGGTCGTCCGCGCTCATTGGACACCACCGACGCCGGTGTCGGCGTCAGGGAGATCGTGTTCGATCAGTTCGAGGCCGAGCGCCTCGATCGCACCGCGGAGGTGCTCGTCCTTGGCGTACTCGGCGCCGTCTTCCTCGCGGAGCTCCTGTGCCTTGGCGAGCACTTCGCCGCGGCGGTCGTCCGGGACCTCGTACTTGTCCGTCGAAAGTTCGATGACGAGGCCGTTGTTGTCCGTGGTGTAGATCGAGTGGAAGATGCCCCGGTCGAAGACGTTGTACTGGTGGCCCGCCTCCTCGAGGGCCCGCATCGTGTCCTCGTAGTCGTCGGGGTCGACGCTGAAACAGAGGTGGTGGACGGCACCCGTCCCGCCGCGCTGGCCGCGCCGGTTCGACGGGCGGTCGTCGCTGACGAAGAAGGTGAGGATGCGACCGTCGCCCGTGTCGAAGAACAGGTGCGTCTGCGAGGGATCGTCGAGGTTCGGCTGACGGAGCACGAGCGGCATGCCGAGCAGGTCCTGGTAGAACTCGATCGTGTCGGCCTCGTTGCTTCCCCAGATGGTGATGTGATCGGTGCCCGTCGTGTGGACGGGGCTGTCGGGTAGCTCCGGCGTGACTGGGTTCTGTGATTCGTTAGACATCGTACTGAATTCGGTGAGTCGGTTGAGTCGGCTGGCTCCGCGGGTTCGATAGTGGGATTACTCCGCGATCAGTTCGCCGAAGACGCGCTCGGCGTCCGCGGGAACGTCGAAGTCGTGGTAGTGTTCTCCACGTACTTTCGACAGGATGTTAAGTCCCGCGGCGGCACCGTCGCCGACGGCGATCGCGGCCTGCCACTCCTCGGGTCGGACCATCGCGCCGGTCGCGTAGGCACCCTCGACGCTGGTTTCCATCTCGACGCCGACGTCGACGGTCTCCTCCTCGGTGAACGCGACGCCGAGGTCCTCCGCGAGGTCGCGGTTCGCGCCCGTCGCGAGGACGACGAAGTCGGCCTCGTAGCTCCCCTCCTCGGTCTCGACCGCGAAGCCGTCGCCGGCCTCGCTGACCGCGGTCACTTCCTCGCCCTGGCGGCGATCGACGCCGAAGTCGTCGACCTGCTGGCGGGCCGTCGCCATGAACTCGCTGCCGCCGACCGAGCCGATGCCGAGGTAGTTGAACAGGTGGGCCTTGTGCATCCAGGTTCCGTCGGTGTCGAACACCGTCGTCTCGAGGCCGTTCTTCGCGGTAAAGAGGGCCGCACTCAGTCCGGCGGGGCCGCCGCCGACAACGATCACTGACGCGTCGTCCGCAGTCGCTTCGTCGCTCATGTAGTTCTATCATGTTACCGAAGGGATATCAATCCAGCAGATACGTTGATACAACCTCGTAACACTGGTGTTACCGGTATCACGCTCGCCGATCGAGGGAGTCGGTACCTGATAGCACGACCTGCCCTCGCAGGCTCAACGCCTTCGCGTGGATCGTGCCTACCAGCGAATCCAACGGGAGACCGATCGGCCGACGGCTCGGATGACGCGAAGGGCCCGCCCGTCCGCACGGACGTGGCCCCTTCACCGAGCGCCGTCCGCCGGATGGCCCAGTGACGGCTTGCTCGAGGGCCACTCACCGCGCTCCCAGACACATCCATGAACACAAGCCTCGAGGTGGAGTACTGGGTCGTCGACGGCGACGGCGATCTGGTCGCACCCGATACACTGCTCGACGTCTCGGATCAGGTCGATCCGGAGTTCGTCGAGCCGATGCTCGAGATCAAGACAACCCCGTGCGGATCGATGGCCGAACTCCGCGAGGAGCTGCTCGGTCGGATCGAACGCGTCGTGGACGCGGCGCGCGATCAGGACAAGCGACTCGTCCCGCTGGCGACGCCGCTGTACGCCTCGCCCGACGAGATTCCCTACCGTGACAAGGAGAGCACCGACCTCCAGCGCCGGATCGTCGGGCCCGCCTTCGACGACGCCCGCGTCTGTGCCGGCACCCACATTCACTTCGAACAGTCAAACGTCGTCGACCAACTCAACGCCCTGACGGCGCTTGACCCGGCCTTCGCGCTCGTCAACAGTTCGGCCCACTACCGCGGCGAACGCATCCTCGAGTGCGCCCGACCGTACCTCTACCGGCGCTCGTGTTACGAGACCTGCCCCGAACAGGGCCAGCTCCGGCCCTACGTCGACAGCGTCGCCGAGTGGGACCGGCGACTTGAGGACGCCTACGACGGGTTTCGCGAGCGCGCGCTCGAGCGCGGCGTCGACCCCGACGCGTTCGACGACGAGTTCGACCCCTACGAGGCGGCCTGGAACCCCGTCCGACTGCGAAGAGCGATGCCGACCGTCGAGTGGCGCTCGCCCGACGCGGCCCTGCCGAGTCAGGTGCTCCGACTCGCGGACGAGGTGCGATCGATCGTCGGCCGCGCGGACGCCCACGGAACGGTGGTCGACGGCTCGGGACGGCCGACGGAGTCCGACGCGATCATCGATTCGAACGCGCCTTCCGACGAGCCGCTCCGCCTCCCCGCGTTCGACACCGTCGAGTCGATCGCCGACGGGGCAATCCGCGACGGACTCGAGAATCGGGCCGTCCGACGCTACCTGCGCGGACTCGGATTCACCCCGTCGGCGTACGACCCGCTCGCCGACCGCGTGACCGACTCGCAGCTTCCCAAACGACGCGCGAAACGAGTGCGACTCCGCGCCGCCGACCGGCTCGAGGCCGACCTCGAGCGGCGCCGCGTTCGCGCCTGAATCGGGTTACCGGCCGGGCGCGTTTCCGCTATTGCCCGGCCCGCCGCGATGCCCCGGCGCGTTGCCACTGTTACCCGGCGAGCCACCGCCGTGACCAGGGGCGTTACCGCTATTTCCGGGACCGGTTCCGCGGTGGCCCCGCGCGTGGTCGCTGTTTCCGGGTGCCTCATCGGCTTCGTCCGCCTCGTCGTCCTCGTCCGTACGGTCCGACGGGTCGTAGGCATCGAACAGCGGGAATGAGTCGTCGAACGCCGTCGTCTCGAGGACCGCGGGATCGTCCGCGAGGTTCCGTTCCGCGTCGATGATCCGATCCTCGTTGAACCGGAGATCCGTATCGAGCCGGGCGGCAAGCCGATTCAGATTCCGCGTGTGATCGGCGTCGGCCGCCGCGCTGCCGAGCAGGACGACCGCGCCGCCCCGGTTCCGATACTCGCGCAACGCGAGGAGTTCTCCGAACTCGAGTTCTCGGGCGGGCGCGGAGAGCAAGACGGCACGCGGCGGCTCCGACTCGTCGGGCAGCGTCCGTTCCAGATCGTTTATCTGGCGGAGCCGCGCGTCGACCCCCTCGAGATAGCGGAGATAGTACTTGCAGTCCTCGAGGGAGAGCGAGCCTGCGGCATTGAACTGGCCCTGGCCGCCGGCGACTATCACGTCGCCGTCGGGCTCCGAGAGGTGGTCGATCAGGTTCGTCAGGAACGGGAAGTTACCGTAGCCGCTCGTGTCCGCGCCGAAGCCCTCGCCCTCCTCGTAGCGCTCGTCGATCAGCGGCCCGCCGACGAGCGCGACCCGGCGGCGCTCGTCGATCCCGACCAGCGGAATATCGCCGTCGTACGCGACGCCGTCGCCCTCGAGGCGCTGCTCGGCGCTCGGGGCCGCCGACACGGCCACTCGATCGTCCCGGACGGGACCGCCGTTCCGGCCTCGAGCGCTGCGAATGCTCCGGGCCGACGGGACGAACAGGTCCTCGACGGGCTCGTTGCGAATTTCGGTGAGCGCATCAATGTCGGACGCCGACCAGACGCCCCGACCCGCCGCGAGGGCGTCCTCCTCGAGCGCGGCGAACTCGTCGTGGGCCGCGAAGCCCGACGAGTAGACGCGGGCGTACCCGTCCGCGACGATCCGGCGGTTGTAGTTCACCGAGAACGAGTCGGCGTCGAAGTCGGCCGCGAAGTCGTCCGGATCGTAGTGGAGGTAACCGAGCAGTCGCCCGTAGTTCCCGCGTACCGGCTCCGCCTCGTCGAAGGTGATCTTGACGTGGCGGCCCTCGAGGTCGGCCTCGTCGACCGTCGCGCCGTCGGGTGCCAGCCGCTCGAGGACGAACTCCGACGCGCGGTCGCCCCAGTCGTGGAGGTGATCGGTCGCGTCGTCGGGGACGCCGAACCACTCCCTGGGGCTGGTCTCCGTCGGCGGCGTCTCTGCGGTGTCGACGCCGACGTTGCGGACGGTCTCGCGGTAGCCGTACTCGGTGTCGAACTCGACCTCGACGGTGTCGCCGTCGAACACGCGAGTGACCCGGCCGTAGTACTCACCGTCGCGGTCGAACTCGATCCCGATCCCGTCTCGGCCGTCGAAGTAGTCGAACGCGGGCGAGAACTCCGTCGCGACCGGCTCGTAGACGGGGCCGGCGTTCCGGACCTCGTCTTCGACCTGCCCGCCGTTAAAGCGGAAGGCGAGATCGAGTCGGTCGGCGATGTCGTTCAGGGCCCCCGTTCGATCGTTCCCGCCGAAGTCCGACTGATCGAACAGGAAGACTGCGCCGCCGTCCGCGACGAACGACTCGAGGGCTGTGAGCTCCGAGTCGTCGAACGCCCACTGGGGCGTCGTGATCACGAGTCCGTCGGCGTCCGCCAGCCCGACCGAACCCGACTCCTCCGGGAGATACGCCTCGTCGAAGGCCGTCGTCGTGAACACGTGGCTGTCCCAGCCCGACGCGTCGTCATCGACCTGATCCGCGTTGAATCGGAACCCGAGATCGAGCCGCTCGGCGACCTCGTCGAGGGCCTCCGTCTCGTCGTGGCCGCCGTAATCGGCCTGATCGTGGAGCAACACGGCCCCACCGTCTGCGACGAACGACTCGAGGGCCGCGAGTTCGTCGTCGGTGAACGCCGCTGCGGGCGTCGTGATCACGACCGCATCGGCGTCGGTCTCGGTGCTCTCGTCCGCACCGTCGCTCGCGCCCTCGAGAACTGCCAGCAGGTCGTCAGCGGCGGTGACGGTGTATCCGTCGCTCTCGGCGTCGGCGATGAACGTCTCGAACCGGCCGGTATCGTAGTACTGGTCGTGGCTCTCGTCCCAGTAGACGGTCTCGCCGTCGATCACCGCGTCCCAGACGCCCCGGACGAAGGCTCGGTTCTCGTCGTGATCGCTGTCGTCCTCGACGAACGGCGCACCGAACCCGACAACGCGATCGTCGCGGGTGATCAGCGGAATCGGCTCGTCGTCGCCGTACTCGACGGCGTCGGACCCGGTCTGATCGCCGTTCGTCGCCGTCGATTCCGCCCACGCGAGGACCTCGAGATCGTCGTCTGCGGCTAACTGCTCCTCGGTGAGCGCGTCGCCGTCGGGCGACACCTGGCTCGCCGTCGAATAGAACTGGAGGGTCGTCCCGTCGGTCGCGAACTCCGCGAGCGCTCGCAGCTCGTAGCCGTTGTCCTCGGCGTAGCGCCGGAAGGTCTCGTGACTCGAGAGGTCCCAGTACTGCTCGTGGCTCTCGTCCCACAGCACCGTCCCGTCCGGCCCCAGCAGTTCGTCCCAGACGTTCAGCACGAACTCCTCGTTGCCGGCGTCGAACCCGCCGCGCTCGTCGCTGAGAAAGCCGGCGCTGCCGATCCCCATCACGGATCCGTCCTGCGTGATCAGCGGAATCCGCTCGTCCTCGTAGGAGACGACGTCGGCTTCGTCGGTTCCGTCGCTCGTGCTCGTCACGTACGCGTCCGCAGAGGCCCACGCGACGACGTGTTCCTCGTCGGTGAGCGGCGCGTATTCGGTGCTCACCTGTGACGCCGTCGAGTAAAACGAGAGGGACTCGAGCCCATCGCTGGACGCCGAGTCTGCAGTCGTGACCGCGTCGGACGATCGGGACAGCGCAAGCGCACCCGTCGTCGTACCGAGCAACGAGACGAACGATCGACGATCGATTCCGCTCTCACCGGTGGCTCGAAACGAGACCATGCGCACTGTGACGTTCTTTGTTACGTGAATCTTCGTAATAGCAATACGTCGATCTATGTGATCTATATTCGCGACCAAGGTTCGTCGACGGACGACGGACGCGGGCCCGAAGCCGACCGTCGGAACTCGCCGCCCGGACGAGACGGACACCGTCGAGTCGAGAGCGCAGCGGACGGGCGGACCCGACCGCATCGAACGGAACGGCTCGACGCGGACCGACGCCGACGCAGCGAGACGGGATCGCGTTCAGGAGGCCGTCGATCCGTCGCAGGCCACGTGGAGGCGCTCGAGCCATCGGCCCCCCGTCCGAAGGTCCATCGCGAGTTCGTCGCCGAACGAACACCGCATCGGCTCGGTCTCACAGGGGTTACCCATCGCGATCTCGACCGTCGGCGACCCGCCCTCGAACACCGCCGCGCTCGCGGTCGTCAACTGGCCGAACGCGTACTCGTCCGTCTCCGGCTCCGGATGTCGACAGATCGACTCGTCGCCCGGCCCGTGTTCGTGATCAGCAGCGATCCGCCAGAGATACTCCCGGTCGATATCGTCGCCGCCCGACTCGAGCAGGTCGGTCGCTCGCTCCCGACGGCGTCGCGAACTCTCGGTATCGTCGGAACGCGACAGTACGAAGTGGTTCGTTCGGGCGACCGCTCCGTCATCGTCGACCGCGATGCGCTCCTCGAGCGGGTTCACCTCGAGCAGGACGGCGTCGGTCCCGTCGGCCAGGAAGAGCGTCTGGGCCATCAACTGCCGCGTCGGGATCGACGCGAGCAGGTCGCGGGCGTCCGTGACGGTCGCGCACTCCTCGAGCACGCGCCGGACGACGGTGCCGTTCCGGAACTGCGCCTCGGGCTCGATATCGTCCCGGTTGGCGTCGATGTAGGTGTTCGCCGCGACCAACCCCTGATCGTTGACCCCCTTGTAGAGCATCACTGTGCCGCAGGTGTCGACGGTCAGAAAGCCGTGATAGTCGTCGATTTGGGGCTGTTCGACGACCGACTTGGGGCGGGCACCCCGCCCCGCGATATCGCGGTTCTTGAGCACGAGCGGGCCGTCTGCGGTAGTTCGCGGCTGCGACACGAGCGCGTTCGTACACCCGCGCGAGGGATCGGCGGCCGGCTCGTCGGCCAGTTCGTCACAGAGGTCGCTGTACGCGAAGGCGTAGGCCTCGTAGACGGCCGGATCGACGTCGAGGGTCTCGGCCATCGCCTCGTAGGCCCGCACGTACCGGTCGGGCATGCTCTCCCGACTGCGGCGCGCGTACTCGAGCAGCGGCTCGAGGTCGACGCCGGCCGCGGCGATCAGCGACTCGAGTTCGGTGACGGCCCACTCGACGGCCTCGCGTTCGGTTTCGGCGCGCCGGCGCGCCTGCTCGGCGAACGTGTCCGGTTCGGTCGTCGCGTCCGGGCCCGCGAACGCGATCGGCTTGGTGTCCGTCTCGTCCATACCGGCGAAAGGTGATCGAACGGGTTGTATCGTCGGCCTGAATGGATCGCCCGATTCCGGAGCGGTGACGACCGCGGTTTCCGCAAGCGATCGAACGGGGCGCTCGAGAGGGAGCGCGGCCGCTACCGGGCAGGAACTGGTATCAGAAGGGTAGACACGCGTCGGCAGCAGGGAGTGATCGTCGCGCGGCGATGATCAGTGCATTCCCCGTATCCCCCGTGCTGCCTCGGCCGGCTCTCCCGACATCCTATTTACCGGCAGTGATCGACATTAGTGTAGCGGTACTGTTCACAATAATAAGGTGTTCCGGAACGGGTAGACGCCCGTGCGACCCAATTCCCGGTAGCGCTCGAGCGAGCGGTGGCGACGGACGAGACAGTCGAACGCTCGAGGATGGGGCAGACGGTCATCTCTCACGGACCGAGGGAGAACTGGCGTGCAATGGGCCTCAGGAACTGGATTCGATCGATTCGGTCTCGAAGGACGCGCCGCTGATACCCACGAACGCGAGCAGCAGGAGCACGGCGAGTACGGCGAACCCGAGCGACAGTCTGCGTCGGGCCGTCCTCGAGAGATCGAACCGGTCACCGGCCCAGTCGGTCGCGACCAGTCCCGAGAGCACCAGTGAGAGCCCGATCGCGGCGATCCAGCGCCGCCGAGGAGCGACGTCGGAACGAGCAAGAGGCCGTAGCCGAATATCGCCGCTCCGACGAGTATCGCCAGTACGGCGACGATACCGAATACCCCGCCGAACGTGGCAGATTCATTGGTAGTCATGCCGAAATGAATGGCTGCAGCGGATATAACCGTTGCGTAGCCGGTGGGCACTCGCGGGGCGTGCGGGATAGTGATCGCTCGGGAGAAGATGGTCCGCTCGAGTGAAATTCCGCTGCCGGCTGGCACAACGGTGGCGATCACCGCGGGTCCGAGCAAAGGAAGATCGCGATCGACTCGGGATTCAGAGGCTAATTAGACATAAGCTAAATGAGATCTTGTGGGTGCTTCGCGCCATGCTCTCGCAACTCAGCGTCGAAAGAGACGAGAGTTGCATCGATTGCATTAGCAGCTGCGAGTACGAGGGCGTCCATCGGATAGAGGAGCGTGTCATCCTGCAGTTGATTTGCCGCGACCATATCGGAGGCATCTGGGAATGTAACGGTGGTTCGGGAGCTGATGCGCTGTTCGATCTGTTCGACGCGATCCCGTTCGAATGCCTTCTTTTTGGTCAAAACAGTTCGAAGCTCCATGAGATTCAGTACGGAGGTATACGTCTCATCGAACTCATTGAGTGCCTGAACGGCGATTTCGGATCGGTTAGTATCCTTGGTGACCGCGGCGACTATAATATTTGTATCGAGAAAGAGCTTCATATCTGCTCGCGGACGTCACGGACCGCCTCGACAGCGTCACCCTCAACGTCGACGGCCAGCTCGTTGAGCGCATCACCCAGCGGAACCGTTTCCTCGTCCTCCGGGTCGCCGGCCATGAATTCGGCGAAGTCGTCGGTAGTCAGGCTCATAGTCTACGGTTACGGTCCTCTCTGCAAAAATCTGCTGGTGACTCGAGCGATCACCCGGTCTCGATATCGCCCTCGACGTTTACCCCCGGTCGACAGCATCTCGGCGATCACCCGGCGCTGCTCGAGCGTGCGGTCGTCGCAGAATCACGGACGCGATGGGATTATGAACAACGACGAGACGTGCTCGCTACGCTGTGCGCGACTCGTCTCGTTCAAATGCCATCTCGTTGTACTGCTGTCGCTCACGAATTGTTCGCGACAGCGAGCGGGCGCGATGGGATTTGAACCACGGTCGGAGCAAAGCTCCTCCCTGATTCGAATCCCACGTGCCGGTTCGCTCACTTCGTTCGCTGTACGGGCGCGATGGGATTTGAACCCACGACCGTCGGATTAGAAGTCCGACGCTCTTTCCGGACTGAGCTACGCGCCCTCGAGTCCGAATCCACGATGGAGCGGTATAAGCGGTTGGGATTTCCGATCGCAGTCGTTCGCTCTCTTCGGTATCGAACGGTCGAACGAAAAAACAGCATCCGACGCTATCCGGTGAGGCGTCGGAAAAGGGAGAAGCATCCCTGAAACAACATGACCGTCGACGACACTACTGCCCGACGTTAGAACTCGACCTCCGAATCGTCGCCGCTCTCGTTTTCGGTGTCCGATTCGTTAGGGTCGCTCGTTTCGGTATCGGATTCGGTACCAGACTCGTTGCTGTCGGACTCGTTGCCCAGTCCGTCGTCCGCGGACTCGTTATCGAGTTCGCCGTCCTCGGACTCGTTGTCCGCGTTCTCATCGGATTCGAGGTCGTCGGATCCGTCGCTCGTTCCGTCGGAGCCATCGGAGCCGTCACTCGTTCCGTCGCCGCTCACGGTCTCGTCACTGGATTCGCCGCTGTCCATACAACCCGCGACTGCAGCGACCAGTCCAGCGCCGACTCCGGCAGCGAATCGACGCCTGTCGACGATTGTGTCTGTCATGGTACGGCATCTGTCCCCGCGACGGACTGCCACATAATGCCCAATCTCCGTTTTACCGATCAGTCAGAGTTTATCTGAATTGCCGAGAATTCGGACGGTTGAGTGAGGTAATACCGTCGAACGCGTCGTTTCGCTGCGAGAGAACAGACCGATACCGGACGCATAAACCGCCCCGACTCGAGCGGGGCCGAATCGCGCCGACCGGGTCTCGAGGGGCCCCTCGAGCCGAACTGCAACGCGGGGAATACCGGTCCTAAAACCGTTGCAGGGAAACAACGGGGAGGGTCGACCGTCGAAGGGATCCACTAGTATAGTGCAGACCGCGTTGCGAACACAGCGTTTATGCCCGTCTCGCCGGTACGTGTGCTCGATGCACGTCATCGGAACGGTGGGACTCCCCGGGAGCGGCAAGGGCGAGGCCGCCACCGTCGCACGCGAGGACGGGATCCCGGTGGTGACGATGGGCGACGTCGTCCGCCAGGAGACAGCCGACCGCGGGCTCGACCCCGCGAAGGATCACGGGACGGTCGCGCAGGCGCTGCGCGAGGAGAACGGCCCGACGGCGATCGCCGAGCGGTCGCTGCCGATGATCGAGGATCGCCTCGAGACCCACGAGACGGTGCTGGTCGACGGCATCCGATCCGGCGTCGAGGTCGACGTCTTCGAGGAGGAGTTCGGCGACGCGTTCACGCTGGTCAGTATCGAGGCCCCCTTCGCGGTCCGGGCCGAGCGGATCGACGAGCGCGGTCGGGACGCGAGCGAGGCCGACGGCGGCGAGGGGCTCGCGGCGCGCGACGAGCGCGAACGCGGCTTCGGGATGGACGATGCCATGGACCGAGCGGACGTCGTCGTCGAGAACACCGACTCGCTCGAGGCGTTCCACGAGGAGATCCGGTCGATCATCCGGGACGGAACCGACGGACGGAAACGCGCGGAAGCGGAATCCGAACCATGAGCGAGATCTACCGCGTCGACGTCGAGATCACGGCACCGGTCTACGACACCGAGGTCACGAGTCGCGTGCTCGACGCCGTGGCCAACATCTTTCCCAACGCGGACATCGAGGAGGAGTTCGGCGAGATCAGGGCCGAGGCCCACGCGCTCGATCACTTCTCGGAGTTGCTCCACCGCCAAGAGATCCTCGACACCGCCCGCGGCGAGTTCTTCGCCAATCGCGAGGGCGACACCTTCTCGTTCGCGCTCAAAAAACAGGCGGCCTTCGAGGACTACGTCAACTTCTCGGTGGGCAAACCGGACGAACTCGGCGAGATCAGCGTCCGCGTCCGCGTCGAGGAACCGAGCCTCGAGGAGTACGTCGATCACATCGCGCCGCCGACCGAAGACGGCCGACCGGTCGACGCCTGAACCCGAGCGAGTTCGACGCCGAATCGATTCTTCTCTCCGTTCGGCCGATGGTCTCGAGTCGCCGCTCTCGCGTCGACGGAATACGACTCGCCGTCGCTATTCCCGATACTCGCTCACGCAGAACCCGGTACCCTCGGGATCTTCCAGCACCGTCCAGGTCGCCGTGTGCGTCTCGTAGGTTTCGGTCTTCGTCTCGCGGACGGACGCCCCGAGCTCGCGGAGCCGGTCGACGGTCGCCTCCCGGTCCGCCGTCGACAGGTCGAGGTGAATCGGAAGGTCCCGTTTCGGTCCCGACGGCTGGTTCTTGAACAAGAGGTCCGGGCCCTCGCCGGGTCGATCGACGATTTCCGCCTCGAGCGGTTCCGGAAGCGATCGCCGCTCGCCGTCGAGCGCTCCCTCCCAGAACGACGCCACCCGGTCGGGGTTCGTACAAGCGAAGGTAATAAATTCTAACTCAGTCATGCATTGAATGCATGAGGCGGCGCGGATAAATCGCTAGTGATGGCAGAAATTGTTACATACCCAACCCGAACTGAGTCCGATCGAATCGGACCCGGTCCGGTTTCCCGCATTTTCCCTCGGGGAGCGGTCCGCCGACCACTGATAGGGATCGGCAACGAACGGCAATCAGATGCACGACACGATACCCGTCGCCGAGATCATGATCGAAGACGTTGTCACCGTCTCGCCCGACGCGACCGCGACCGAGGCGGCGACACTGCTGCGCGACGAGCGCGTCAGTTCGGTGGTCGTCGTCCGGGACGGCGAACCGGTCGGTATCGTCACCGAGGGTGACTTCGTCGCACACCTCTGTGACCGGACGGACCTCGGCCGTCTCGAGGTGCGCGAGCTCATGTCGACACCGCTGACGACGATCGAATCGACCGCCTCGATCGTCGACGCCGTCGAACTCTGTCGTTCCGCGGACGTCGAACACCTGCCGGTCGTCTCGAGTGATGATACTGACGACACCGCCGACCTCTCGGGCATCGTCACGACGATCGAACTCTCTTACTACGTGCCCCAACTCGCTCACCGCGCCGCGGAGTCGCGCGAACGGCCGCCTCGCAGGCAGGTGCGGACCGATACCCTCTACGAGCGCGACGACTGGGAGTTCGAGTATCGCGGCGAGGACGAGACGACCGTCTCGGTGGGCGACGTCGCCCGATTCGCGAAGACGATCTCCGAAGACGACGTCGAGGCCTTCGCCGAAGTGACGGGCGACACCAACCGCGTCCACCTCGACGCGGCCTACGCCGCCGAGACCCGCTTCGGCGAGCGAATCGTCCACGGCGTCCTCGCGAACGGGCTGATCAGCGCGGCCCTCGCTCGGCTACCAGGGCTGACGATCTACCTCTCACAGGAGAGTAGCTTCCGCGCACCGCTCTCGATCGGCGAGCACGCGACCGCCGTCTGCGAGATCGCCGAGGACCTCGGTCGCGCGAAGTACCGGATCGAGACGACCGTGACCGACGGTGACGGGACCGTCGTGCTCGAGGGCGACGCGGTGGTGCTCGTCGACGACCTCCCGCCGATGGCGGCCCGCGAGGGCGACGCGACGCCGGCCCGGTAGGGTCAGTCCGAACAGTCTCCGACACGGTCGAGGGCGGCTTCGGCATCGCTCCGGTGTTCGGTCGCAGACGGGTCCCGCTCCGCCGCGGCCGTCGCCGCGTCGGCGAACGCCGCCGCCGCGTCCGTCAGATGTCGGGTCTGGCACTCGGCCGTCTCGAAGTACCCGACGAGTCCGTCGGGCGCGGTCGCCGTCCCGTCCGCGAGCCGTCGGTGAGCCGCCGAGAACGTCGATTCGGCGGTCTCGAACTCGTCCCGTGCGGCCTCGTACTCCCCCTCGTCTAAGTGGCTCCGGCCGCGGTCGAGCGCGTCGTATCCCTCGTCGCCCAGCGTCGCGTCGTACGCCCCGGCCAGTGTCTCGAAGGCGGTGACGACCTCGCCGAGGGCGGTCGATCCCTCCTCGAGATCGGACCGCGGCACGTCGGCCAACTCGTCGAGCCTGTCGGCGTCGATGCCCCGAATCGTCTCGTCCGTCTCGTCCCACCGCTCGTGGGCGTCGGCGATCTCGGCGTGTCGGTCGCTGACCGTCGCGCTCGCGTCCTCGATCCCGCTCTCCGTCTCGAGCGCCGCGCTCACGTCGTCGACGTCCTCGGTGAGCCCCTCATCGGTGACGGTCGCGGTCACGTCGATCAGTCCTTCGAGGGCGTCGGCGTACGACCGCAGCGTGTCGACGTCGGCCGCCCGATCGTCGCCCAGTTCGGCCTCGGCCGTCTCGAGGTGGTCTCGAGCGTCGACGAGTCGATCCCGCGGCTCCGACGGATCGAAATCGACCGTTCCGGGATCCTCGAGGCCGTCGAGTTCGTCCAGTACCAGCGCGGCCTTGTTCAGATCGCCGGCGGTGCGATCGAGCGCGCGGACGCCGGCCCGACTGCCGGCATCCCCCTCGTCGTCGGTCGTGTCGTCGGACCCGCTCAGGTCGTCGAGACAGCCTGCGAGTCCCGTGAGAGATCCGACACTAGCGCCGGCCGCGCCCGCTCGAGCGAGATACTGTCGACGGTTCATCCTACTCGAGGGTACGTCTAGAGGTGTATTAACGTAGTGGCACGGAGAATGTGTTCCGTACTGGTAGTTCGAGCGGAACGAGCGATGAAACCGAGGACAGTGCGCCGAGCTGTCGGTCAGCGGGTCGCAATCCGTGGTCGGTAATTGTCGGTCGACGGCCGGCAGCCGCGGCGATCCGCGGCGTTATCCGAACGGCCCCATGCCGCCCATTCCGCCGCCACCGCCACCGCCGCCCTGTTGCATCTGCTTCATCATGCGCTGCATCTCCTGTTCGGAGCCCATGCCCTGGAACTGCTTCATCGTACGCTCCATCATCTTATACTGCTGGAGCAGTTCCCGGACCTGTTCCTCGTCGGTCCCCGACCCGCGGGCGATGCGCTCGATCTGGCTCGCGCCGATGGCTTTGGGGTACTCCTTTTCCTTCTCGGTCATCGAGTCCATGATGACCGTGAAGGTCCGCATCCGCTCCTGGGTGACGTCCATCGCGTCCTCGGGGAGCTGATCCTTGATCCCGCCGCCGAGCCCGGGGATCATGTCCATCACCTGATCGAGCGGCCCCATGTTGTTCATCGCCTCCATCTGCTTTTGCATGTCGTTCAGGGTGAACTGGCCCTGCAGCATGTCCTCGGGATCCCAGTCGTCCTCCTCAACGTCGGTCTGTTGCATCGCCCGCTCGACGCGCTCGGCGAGTTGGCTGAGATCGCCCATGCCGAGCAGCCGCGAGATGAAGCCGTCGGGCTCGAAGCGCTCGATGTCCTGGACCTCCTCACCGGTCCCGAGGAAGGCGATCGAGGAGTCGGTCTGGTCGACCGCGGTCAGCGCACCGCCACCCTTCGCCGTCCCGTCGAGTTTCGTGATGACGACGCCGTCGATCCCGATCGACTCGTCGAACTGCTGGGCCTGCTCCTTCGCGCCCTGCCCGATCGCAGCGTCGAGAACGAGCAACGACGTGTCGGGATCCGCGACATCCTCGATCTGCTCGATCTCGTCGATCAGGTCGTCCTCTAAGGCGTGGCGACCCGCCGTGTCCACGATGTGAACGTCGGCGTCGCTGGTCTCCTCGAGGCCCTCGCGGGCGATTTCGACGGGATCCTCGCTGTCGGGATCACCGTAGAAGTCGACCTCCGCGCGCTCGGCCATCTCCTCGGCCTGGTCGTACGCGCCCGGCCGGAAGGTGTCCGTCTGGATGACGGCCGGTCGGAGCCCCTTCGTGGAGAACCACCAGGCCATCTTCGCGGCGGACGTGGTCTTCCCCGACCCTTGCAGTCCCGCGAGCAGGATCGTCTGCTCCTCGAGGGGGAGTTCGGTCGAGTCGCCGATGAGATCGACCAGCTCCTCGTAGACGATCCGGAGGACGAAGTCCCGCGCGGGCGTGCCGGCGGGCGGTTCCTCCTCCAGAGCGCGCTCCTCGATGTTGTCCGACAGCTCCATCACGAGCGAGACGTCGACGTCGGCGGAGAGCAGCGATCGCTGGATCTCCTTGACGATCTCCTCGATGTCTTCCTCGCTGAGTCGCGACTTCCCGCGGAGTTTGTCCAAGGTCCCCCGCAGAGACGTCCCGAGATCGTCGAGTACCATTTGCTGGGACTACGGGACGACGGCGTTAAAGGTTTTATCTAGTTGCCGGTCGCGGCGAAACGGTCCTCCCGCGCGGACGCCGCGCAGCGTGCGGGCGAGCGGTGACGGAGAAGCCGATCGGACTCGAGTCGCATCGAGGGAACGGATCGAGAGCAATGCCGAACGTCGATCCGAGGTCACACGACCCGTCCTAGCCGAGAATCCGTTTCCGCTCCTCGGGCGAGAGTTCGACGGAGCCGATCGCGACGGGCGTGCAGTGTTCACACTCGAAGGCCCCGTCGCCGCTGTCGTAGGTGCGGATCGGTTTCCCGAACAGGAAGAAGGCGTCGCGCTGCTTGCGCGTGATGACGGCGTCAGCGCTCTCGCCGCAGTTGGGACACCACTCTTTCCCCGACGCCGGCTCCTGGTAGGTCACCTTGTGACGGCCGAAGAACGCTCCTTGGTAAGCTTCGGCCTCGGTCTGTTCGACGAGCGCTTCCGGCGGGAGGGGATCGGACTCGAGGTCGTTGTCGTAGCCGCTCTCGGCCCCCGTAGTCGCCGTGACGTACGGGCCGACGCTGACGCGGTTGTCGCGGCCGACGAAGTAGACTGTCACGTCGATCGCCTGTCCCTCGATGCGGATCTCGTTTCCCCACCCCGCGACGTAGAGGGTGAGATCGTGGCGCGCGTCGGTCGCGGTCAGTTCGTTCTTCGCACCCCTGACTGAGACGCCGCCGCGGGGATCGCGGACGTCTCGCGTCTGTCGCCAGCCGGAGACCGAGACCTCGTAGTCCTCCGGCGATCGAGTGGGCGCGGCCGCGTCGTCGTGGAAGACCTGCTCGGCACCGATCGTCGAGAGCGTCTCGGCCGCCCCGTGCTCGACGAAGACGTCTTCGGCCCCGGTGACGTGAACGTCGCCGTCGACGCCGTCGACGTAGCCGTCGTCGAGATCGCCGGTCAACACCGTCCGAGCGTCGGCCGAATCGGCCGGCTCGGCACCGGTCGGAACGTCCGTGAAGACGTACTCCGGATCGTGGACCGTGAGCCGCCCCGAGACGCTCTCGGCGCTCACGTAGACGTCTTCGGCACCGCGGAGTTCGACGGGCGCGGTCTCGCCCCCACCGATGCGAACGTCGCCCGAGACCTCCCGTCGCACCGCGTTCTCGTTCCCGGTCATATCACGCTCGAGGTACTCAGGCAGTTCACTTCAACGGTTCGAATAGTGGATGAAGAGAGTATCGATAAAACCTAAAACACTTTGTGATGGAACGTTCACAGGAGGGTATGAATCGACGGCGGTTCCTTCGCATCGGTGGAGGAGGATTCGCGATCTCGACCGGGGGGTTAGCCGGTTGCCTCGGGAGCGACGGGAGCGACGGGAGCGACGAGCCACCGCCACGAAAGGCCGAGGTGTTCGAGGACGTCTCGATCGCGGACGGAACGATGGAGATCGCCCTCGACTCGGAACCGGAAGTCGAATCGACCATCGACAACGTCGACGGGTCCGCGATCGTCGGCTCGCTGCTCCCGATCGGCACTGCGCGTGCCGGCTCGCGGTCCTCGGGGTCGGGATCCGGGAGAGGCGGTGCGACCGGGCGCGGCAGCGGCGGCCACTCGTCGGCTCCCACGGGCCGACACGGCTGGGCCATCTACGGCGGACATTCGCACAGTACCTGGCGCGACGATCACGGGGACGAGGCCCAGATGTACACCGCGGCCATCGCCGCCCTCGGCGTCGCCTACATGGGCTCGAACGGTCAGTACCAGACGGAGTCGCCGGGGCCGGAGCCGGTCGACTGGGACCGGGAGTGGAGCGATCCCGACCCGGGGACGACCCTCGAGGTCGACCTCGCGACCCTCACGTCGAATTCGGCTCCCGCTGCCGAATCGGAGGGCACTGCCGGGAACGAGACAGCGACCGAATCCCCCGCCGAGAACGAGACCGCAGCCGACTCTCCCGCCGGAAACGAGACCGACACCGACGACAGCGCCGCTGCTACCGCGACCGCCGACGAGGGCTGGTACCGCGTCGGCACCCGCCTCGAGTCGCCCGACGGCGACATCGACTTCGACTGGCAGGCGGCCGACTTCAAACTCGAACGAGCGTCGACCGGCGGACTCACCGTCGACGAGGCCTGGCACGTTCGACCGCGACTGTAGCCGTCGATCCGTCCGATGACGGTCCCCGGCGCTCGAGTCGATCCGGATCGAGCAGTCGAGGCCGTCGCCGAACGATTCGAGTCCGAGAATTCAGTTCACATGTCCGACGAGACATCGACCGATAGCGCCGACGGGGGCCGACTCGACACGACCGAGGGGACGGAGACCGGCGGGTCCGGTTCGGTCCTCACCGATCGACGGGTCGCGCTGGCGGCGACGTTCGTCGTCGCGTTCTGTTCGATCGCGTACGAACTCGTCTACTCGGAGCTTCTCACGGTGTTTTTCGGCGGAACCGTCCTCCGGTACTCGATCACGATCGGACTCTATATGTTCTCGCTCGGGATCGGCTCGGTGCTCTCCGCACAGCTCGGCGAGACGGAGTCGAACTTCCTCCGGACCGAGATCTATCTCGCGATCGCGGGCCCCGCGGGAGCGATGGCCATCGTCGCGATCAACTCCCTCCCGGAACTCACATTCGCCGGGAAGGAGCCGCTGGTCCTCGCGCTCTCACACGTCCCGATCCTCGTCGTCGGCGTGCTGTCCGGGTTCGAAGTCCCGCTCCTGACCGATCTCGTCGAGGACCGCGAGGACACGATCTTCGCGTCGCTGGGTCGGCTGTATCCGCGACGGATCGTCCGCGGCGTCCTCGGCCTCTTCTTCGCCGTCGGCGAGCCCGACGAGCGGTCCTTCTCCGAGGTGCTCGGCGTCGATTACCTCGGGAGTCTGGCGGGGACGGTCGTCTACGCGCTCCTGTTGTACCCCCGGTTCGGACTCGTCGTGTCCGTGTTCGCGCTGGGGCTGTTGAACGCCCTCGCCGCGCTGGCCTTCGCCGCCTGGACGTTCTCGGGCGCCGCTCGAGTGCTCTCGCGGCCGACCGCGGGGCGATGGCGCGCCGTCCTCGTCGTCGGCCTCCTCCTGACCGGCACCTACGCTGGCCTCGTCGGCCAGCCCGCCGCCGTCGACCGCGCGGTGACGACGACCTACCTCGAGCGAAACATCGAGGGCGAGTACCGCGAGGGAGCGGCCGACGTCGAGGCGCTCAGCTACGAGACGACGCCCTATCAGACGGTGCTCACCTACGAGCGCGACCTCGAGGGCCACGCCCGGACGGAGCAGTGTCTCCACCTCGATCGGGCGATACAGTTCTGTGATACCTGGGTGGATTCCTATCACAGCGGGCTCGTCGACGTCCCGATGACGACGTTCGACGATCCGTCCTCGCTGAACGTCCTGCTCGTCGGCGGCGGCGATTACATCGCCGTCGACCACCTCCGCCAGTACAACGCCTCGGTCGATCAGGTCGATATCGATGGCGAGTTCCTCGAGATGGCCCGGGAGCGAAAGTTCTTCCGGCAGCACAACAACGACGCCTACGAGTACGACCGGCTGAATACGACGAATGAGGACGCCGTCACCTACCTGCGAGAGACCGACGAGACGTACGACCTCGTCCTGCTCGACGTCCCCGGTGCGCGAAGCGACGAGACGCTGTCGCTGTACTCGACGGAGTTCTACGGCCAGGTCCGCGACCACCTGGCCGACGACGGCCTCGTCGTCTCCTGGGTCTATACGAGGAGCGGCCACCCGGCGCACAACAAGGCCTACACCACCACCGTCAGAGACGCCGGGTTCGACCGCTACCTTCCCTACTACGTGTACGACGACCTCGACGGCGACGGGGGACTCGAGCCCGGCGAGCGCTTCTACGTGCTCTCGGACGGCCCGACGCCGACCCCTGACCTCGAGCGCGCCGAGAGCGATTATGTCCGCGACCACGCCGAAACGTTCGACGAGTGGCGTTGGCGGTCGCTTCCCGTCTACGAGGACGTCGAGCCGAACAGCATCCTGCGGCCGAACTACGACATCATCGTCGACTGACCATGTCCCGAGAGACCCTCCAATTCGTTCACACCGACCGCCCGCCGGCGACCGACGGCGTCCGCGTGTTCGACTCGCTCACGCGGCCGTTCCTGGGGACCGAGTTCACGTTTCGAATCATCGGCAGCTCACACTACGTCAGCGCGCCCGAGTACGGGTTTCACGAGCTCTCGACCTGTGATCCCGCCCCGGTAGCGAGTCGCGAGGGGACGGCGATTCCGCTCGAGACGGGTCGCCCGTCCCGCCGACTCGCCTTCGAAACCGACGCCCTCCGGTGCGTGACGCGGATCGAACATCGACCCCTCTCGGCGTTCCCCCGCGACCGGTACCTGTCTCGACCGGGATCGTTCGATCTCGCGTACGCGTTCGACGGGGACCCCGACGCCGTCACGACGATCGAAATCGACGCGGACGGCTACGAGACCTATCACACCTATCCCGAGTTCGATCTCGCCCTGTACACGCGGACCGTCTTCGCGACCCATCGCGACGCCTCGAGTGCCGACGCGTCGGATGCTCGCGCGGCGGAGACGCCCGCACCGTCGGACACGATTTGACTCCGAGCAGTATTCTAAACTTATATGATGCGCGTTTACATAATGCTCTCCAATGGAAGATAAATCAGGGGACGAGGTCGGGAACGGTGACGGGGCCGACGCCGACGAGGGTGCCGGCTCCGACGTCGACGGCGGGACGGTCGAGGAGTCGGACGGCCGTCTCCCAGCGGAAGCCGGCGCATCCGTCGACTCCTCGGTACTGCACCTCTCGCCCGCCGAGCGGGAGGCGCGGGGGATCACCGACGAGGAAGTCTGCGAAACGTTTCGTGCGGTGCTCGTTCGCGGGACCGCGGCCCAGAAGGACCTCAGCGGCGTCACGCTGCCCGAACTATCATTGGATCGGACCGCCCTCGAGAGCGTCGATCGCCACCCGGTCGATCTCAGCGGGGCGACCATCGAGGGGCTCTCGCTGACGCACGCGCGGGTGACGCTGCCGTTTGTGCTCGACGGTGCCACCATCGGGTCGCTCCGGTTGACGGAGGCCCACGTCGAAGCATCGATTTCGTGTTCGAACGTGATCATTACCGGCGAAACGGATCTCTTCGAGGCGCGGTTCGACGACGACGTCACGTTCGACGGGACGACCTTCGAGGGACCGGTCGACTGCGACGAGGCGACCTTCCGCGACGACGTTCGCTTCGACGGGACGACGTTCGACGACGAGGTGACGTTTCGGGCGGCGGAGTGTCACGGCGATTCGAACTACCTCGAGGACAACACGACGTTTTCGGGGGCGACCTTTCGCGCCGGCGTGACCTTCCGCGAGACGGAGTTCGGGTTCTCGACGTTCGACGGGATCACCTGCGACGAGCCGGCGGTCTTCCAGGCGGCGACGTTCACCGGCGACGCGGAGTTTCGCGGCGCCGAGTTCGGTGCGGACGCGGACTTCGACGAGGTCCGGTTCGAGGGGGACGTCGCGTTCGACGACGTCGCGTTTCGGGGCCGAGCGGACTTCCGCGGCGCGTCGTTCGCCGGTGGTGCGCGGACGCTGGTCGACGATGCGAGTTTCGCCGGAACGACGTTCCACGGGGACGTCACGTTCCATCACGCCTCGTTTCGCTACGTGACGTTCGCCGCCGTCGAGTTCCGCGGCGAAGCACACTTCGAGTCGGCGACCTTCGACGGCGACGCCGACTTTCCCGACGTCACGTTCGCGCGGGAAGTCGACTTCGACGAGACGCGGTTTCGCGAGGACGCCGACTTCTCGGGCGTCGCGTTCGACGGCCGGTGCGTGTTTCGCGGCTGCGAGTTCGTCGGCGGCGCGAACCACCTCAAGGACGACGTCTCCTTCGAAGGGGCCCGGTTCGCCGACGACGTCGACTTCCACGACGCCGAAATTTCGTCGGCGAACTTCCGGGAGACGGCGTTCGGCGGCACGGTCGATTTCAGCCGATGTGTCGTCTCCGAACGGATCGACCTCGAGGCGCGGGGGATCGACGACGACGCGTTCGTCGATTTCACCCGCGGGAAGATCCGTAGCGGCCGGATCGTCCAGCCCGCCGAGGGGTGGGTGCGGTACGACCTGACGCTCGCGAGCGTCGGCGACGTCGACCTCGCGGCCGAGCGGACGCGCGATCACCGCCAGCTCCTCGATTACTTTCGGTTCTGTCGGACGGAGTTCGACGAGTTCGACGGCCACACCTTCGATTTCAGCGGCCACCGCGAGTACCTCGACCGGAACGACTGGACGGTCCACGCCTTCGACGAGCCGTCGACGGACGCGTTCGACCCCGACTACGCCCTCGAGATGACGCCGGAGGTCGTCGAGACGACGTATCTGAAGGCCAAACAGAGCGCGAGCGAGATCGGCGACATGAAGACCGCCGGCGAGTTCCGCGTCAAGCGCCAGCGGTACAGCCGGCACAAGAGCCTCGAGGCCGTCCGCGATCCGGACGCAGGCGTCGTGACGCGGGCGAAGAACCTCGGTCGCGCCGCGGAGAACTTCTTCCTCGGAATCACCTGCGGCCACGGCATGCGACCGATGCGGATCGGCATCGCGTTCGCCATCGCACCGGTGTTCTTCGCGATCCCGTACGCGTTCGGCGGGCCGCTGTTCGAAACGGATGCGACGGGCTTCTACAACAACCTCTACTTCAGCTACATCAGTTACACGACGATCGGCTACGGCAATATCGCCCCCGTGGGACCGCTCGCCCGCTTTCTCGCCGGCTCCGAGGCGTACCTCAGTACGATCCTCGCCGCCCTGCTCGTCTACGCGCTGGTCAAACGCTCCGAGCTGTGAGCCGGTCGGCGGCGGCGTCGATGCGTATTTCACTCGAGCGGGCCAATCCACGCCCATGAGTTCCGACGCAGACGTCGATCCCTCGGAGTACGAGGGACTCGAGGACGCGGACGTGACCATGCGAGTCAACGACCACGGCCTCCACATCGCCGACGACGAGGAAACGGGCGTCTCGAGTCAGGGACAGACGCCGGAAGAGGCCCTCGCGAACCTCGCGGAGGCGGTCGAGACCTACCGGGAAGCCACGTCGGAGGAGGCGGCCGACGACTGGCTCTAGGGCCGGCGCGATCGGCGCGGCGGGCGGCGCGTTCACATAGCAGGCGCTCGTTTTACGCGGCCGTCCGTGGTCGCTTCCGGTATGGAGGAGTACGATATCGTCGTGCTCGGCGGCGGCTCGGGTAGCCAGGTCGCGACCGCGGCGGCAGAACAGGGCCTCAAGGCGGCGGTCGTCGAACCCGGACCCCTCGGCGGCGCGTGTATCACTCGCGGCTGCGTCCCCTCGAAGGCGCTCATCCACCGAGCGGACGTCACGGGAGAGGTGCGCGGGGCCGAGGCGTTCGGCGTCGGCGCGGAGTTGAAAGACATCGAGTACGGCGAGATCACGGCCTCGATTCACGACACCGTCTACGAGAAGGCCGACAATCAGGAGTCCGGCCTGCGGGACAGCGAGAAAGTCGCCCTCTACCGCGGCGAGGGTCGGTTCGTCGACGATCGGACGATCGCGATCGAGCCGACGGATGATTCGGAGGAGGAGGAAACGCAGGAGATCAGCGGCGAGACCGTCGTCATCGCCGTCGGGGGTCGACCGATGGTCCCGCCGATCGACGGCATCGAAGACGTCGACTTCCTCACGAGCGACGACGCGCTCTTCCTCGCGGAGCGGCCCGACGAACTCGTGATCGTCGGGGGCGGCTACATCGGGGCCGAACTGGGCTACTTCTTCGGCGCGCTGGGAACCGAGGTGTCGATCGTCGGCCGTAGCGATCGGCTCGTTCCGCGGGAGGACGACGACGTGAGCGCGACGGTGACCGAGTCGCTCGAGGCCTACTGCGACGTCTACACCGGCCACGAGGCTGCCGCGGTCGAGCCAGCGGCGGACGGAGGAGGCGAAGAAGGGGTCGTCGTGACCGCGGAACCGAGCGACGACAGCGACGACGAGGCGGTCGAGCTCACCGCCGACGAACTCCTGCTCGCGACCGGCCGGCGGCCCAACACGGACGCGCTCGAACTCGAGGAGACGGGTATCGAGACCGACGAGAAGGGGTACGTCGAGACCGACGAGACCCTCGAGACGACCGTCGACGGCGTCTGGGCGCTGGGCGACGTCCTCGGCGAGCAGCCGTTCAAGCACGCGGCCGACGCCGAGGCGCGGGTCGTGACCCGGAACGTCCTGGACGACGCCGGCGAGACGATCGACTACGAGGCGATGCCTCACGCGATTTTCACCGAACCGCGGGTCGCCAGCGTCGGCCGGACGGAGGGCGACCTCGCGGACGCGGACCGCGAGTACGAGGCCGTCACCGTCCCCTACGGCGCCGCGCCGATGGGGATGATCCTCGAGGCCGACGACGGGTTCGTGAAGGCGATCGCCGGGCCGGACGGCAAGATCCTGGGCTGTCACATCGTCGGCCCGCAGGCCGCGACGCTGCTCCACGAGGTCGTCGTCGCGATGGACGGCGGCGGCACCGTCGCGGACGTCGCCGACCCGGTCCACGTCCATCCCGCGCTGAACGAGGTGGTCTACGCGGCGTTCGACGAGCTCTCGGGGGCGGCGTACTCGACGGCACCGGACTGGCGAGACGTCTCGTGACTCCCGACGGGAGTCCGAGGGCGGCCGCCGACGTATTCGTCGCCCAGTGAGTCGCCGCGGGTCACCAGTTCCACGGTCCGTGATCGGGATCGATCACGCGATGCCGACGGTCGATCGAGTCGATCAGTTCGACGTCGTCGGCGTCGAGTTCGAGTTCCCGCGCCGCCACGTTCTGCTCGAGGTGCTCGCGGCTGCTGGCCTTGGGAATCGCGGCGACGTTGTCGTGATCGAGGAGCCACGCGAGAGACACCTGCGCCGGCGTCGCGTCGTGTTTCTCGGCGACCCGCCGGATTTCGGGCACGTCGAGGATCTCGCCGTTCGCCAGCGGCGAGTAGGCGACGAACCGGTAGTCGTGGTCCTGTGCGTGGGCGACCAGCTCCTCCTGTGGAAGCAGGGGGTGCATCTCGGCCTGATGGGCGAACAGCGGCGCGTCGAGGACCTCGAGGGCCTCGTCGAGCAGGTCCGGCGTGAAGTTCGAGAGGCCGACGTTGCGAGTCTTCCCCGCTCGGTAGGCCTCGTCGTAGGCGGGCAGGATCGTCTCGTGGTCGTAGACGCCGGAGGGCCAGTGAACGTACAGGAGATCGACGGTCTCGACGCCGAGGCGCTCGAGGCGGCCGTCGATCGCGTCGGGAACGGCCGCGGGGTCGGCCGGGACGTCGTGGTGGACCGTCTTCGTCGAGAGGAAGACGTCCTCGCGATCGACCGACGCGGATCGGAGCGCCTCGCCGACGTATTGCTCGTTTTCGTACACCTGCGCCGTATCGACGTGGCGGTAGCCGACGTCTAACGCCGTCTCGACGGTGTCGCGCCACTGCTCGCGGTCGTCTTCGGAGTACGTGCCGAGGCCGATGCCCGGCAACGAATCGCGGGCCATCGGTGCGGCGTACTCGATAGCGGTGGATGGGTCTTCCGATCACCCGCACGGATTCCCGCTATCGAATCAGACGCGCTCGACGGGGCCGATGGGGTCAGTAGCGTCGCCCGTCGGGGCGGGGCTCACTCGGACGCGACCGGACCGCTCTCTATCTCGCCGTCGTTGGCGAGCCACTCCGTGAGACTCCCCTCGTAAAAGTAGACGTCCTCGTAGCCCAGCGCCGTGAGCACGACGTAGGTGTGGCTGATCCGCCGCGCGGTGTTGCAGTAGAGGACGATTTCGCGGTCCGGCGTGATGCCGTGATCGGCGAGCAACGCCTCGAGTTCGGCCTCGGGCTTCAGCCGCCGCGTCTCGTCGTCGACGACCTCGCGCCAGTCGAAGCGGACGGCGCCCGGCAAGCGCGCCTCCTCGAACTCCTCGAGTTCGCGCGTGTCGACGAAGACGGCGTCGCGCTCGAGGGCATCCGCGACGGCGTCGTAGCCGACCAGCGGGCTCTCGTCGGGCGCGAGCGGGTCGGGGTCGTAGTCGGTCGACTCGAACGCGGCCGTCTCGCTCGTGGTCTCGTACTCCCGATTCCACGCGCTGTAGTCGCCGTCTAACAGGCGCACGTCGTCGTGCCCGTACTCCAGTGCGGTGAGCACGAACCGGGCCGCGAAGACGCCGTGGGTGTCGTCGTAGGCGACGATCGTGTCCGCGGGGCTGATCCCCGCGTCGCCGAGCAGTTCGGCGAAGGCTTCGGCACCGGGCAGGGTCCCGCGATCGACGTCGCTCTCGTCGCGGTAGCTGTCGAACGGGACGTTCACCGCGCCGGGGATGTGACCGATCCCGTCGAACTCCCAGGCGTCCCTGACGTCGACGATGCGCACGGCGGAATCGTCCAGACGCGATGCGAGCCAGTCGGGGGAAACGACGACGGAGTCGTCCATTAGTCCGCCGTTCGAAACGGAGACTCGAGTACGCACCGATTTCGGGTGGATTGTCGGATACCGAGACAGTGGCAACGCTTGCTTGTTTTTGACGGGGGTGGTGATCTATCCCCATTGCTATATATCGAATACCCCTCGAAACCGGCGAAAGCAGCGCTCGTACGGACGGGAACGAGAATCAGCGCCACAAGTATCGGCAAGTATTTCCGCCAGGGTCGATCGGTGTCCGAATTGACCGGTTAAGAAGTCCCTTTGTGTGTCGCCATTGTAGGACCGCGTATGGCAAACGACTACGCCAACGACGTACTCGTCACGGCCGACTGGGTCGCTGACCGACTCGACGACTTCCAGGACGACGACTCCGACCTCCGACTGGTCGAGGTCGACGTCGACACGGAAGCTTACGAAGACGAACACGCGCCCGGCGCGATCGGGTTCAACTGGGAGACGCAGCTCCAGGACCAGACCCAGCGAGACATCCTCGACAAGGAAGACTTCGAGGACCTCCTCGGGAGCCACGGCATCAGCGAGGACGACACGGTCGTCCTCTACGGTGACAACTCCAACTGGTTCGCCGCCTACACCTACTGGCAGTTCAAGTACTACGGTCACGACGAGGTCTACCTGCTCGACGGTGGCCGCGAGTACTGGCTCGAGAACGACTACCCGACCACGGACGAGGAGCCGGACTTCTCGGAAACCGAGTACGACGCCGCCGGTCCGCGCGAGAGCATCCGCGCGTACCGAGAGGACGTCGAGAACGCAATCGATCGCGGCGTTCCGCTCGTCGACGTTCGCTCGCCCGAGGAGTTCTCCGGCGAGATCCTCGCGCCCTCGGGCCTGCAGGAGACCGCCCAGCGCGGCGGTCACATCCCCGGCGCGAAGAACATCTCGTGGGCCGCCGTGACCAACGACGACGGCACCTTCAAGGACTACGACGAGCTCGAGGAGCTCTACGCCGAGGAGGACATCGACGGCGACGAGACGACCGTCGCCTACTGCCGCATCGGCGAGCGCTCCTCCGTCGCCTGGTTCGCGCTCCACGAACTGCTCGGCTACGAGGACACCGTCAACTACGACGGCTCCTGGACCGAGTGGGGTAACCTCGTCAACGCGCCGATCGAAACCGGCAGCGGCGAGTAAGCGTAGTCGCTCGAGAGGGCCTCGCTCTCTCGTGACCGACGCACCGTCCGAACGACGTCGATTTTTCCGCGCGGATCACCGTCCCAGCGAGTGCTGTCGCTTGCGGCCGTCGTTTCCCAAAAATACCGGCAGTCGACCCCGATGAACCCCCCATTCGAGCGGACTACTCCTCGTGGACGTGATTCGACGCGATATCATCCGGGCCGACGACCTCGACCTCGCCGGCCGACTCGAGGTCGGCGAGGTGTGAGATCGTCTCCTCGAACGCCCGCCGCGACCCACCGGTGAGATCGGGGTAGGAGAGCGTCGTGATCGTCCGGAACCGGGCCGTTCGATCGAGGATCCGTTGGGCCTCGTCGGCGTCCGGACTGACGGCCCGCGGCGCGAGGGCGGGGTTCGACAGGTCACCGTGACCGGCGTAGCCGCCGACGAATCCGATGTCGTGGTTCTCCGCGACGACGTTCATCGCCCCGTCGTCGTAGCGGTTGAGCGGATACGAGAAGTAGTTCGCGCCGTCCTCGAACCCGTTGTCCTCGAGCCACTCGATCGCTCCCTCGACCTGCTCGCGCTGGGCCGACTCGGTCGCGCCGGCGAGCTCGTCGGCGGTCGTCCCCTGGCTACCGATCGTCCAGCCGTCGCTCCGGAGGGTCTCGAGTTGGCTTTCGCTGAGATAGCCGCTGCCGCCCACGTAGTCGGTGGGGACGAACGCCGTCGCGGGGAAGTCGTGGTCCGACAGCGTCGAACGCGCCCGCGTGTAGACGGACTCGTCGCCGCCGAACTGGAGGAGGACTTTGCCCGTCTCCGGTCGGGAGACGAAGTGGAGATCGTCGACCCACACCGTCACCGACCGGTCGTCGCCAGCCCACGCGGAGATCTTGACGTGCTTGATCGCGCTCAGGTCCGGATCGCCGTCCGTGTCCGTAACCGCGAGATCGTGACGCGCGAGCGGAAGCCCCGGCTCGAGGGCACACTGGAGGAGCAGCCGGTTCCCGTCGGTGTCGGTGAGCTGGACCATCGGATCGACGTCTTCCTCGGTCGCGAGCGCCAGCGCGGGGAACTCGGTCGAGAGGTCTCGCGGTGAGTCGAACCGACGTTTGATCATCACTCGCTGCTGGGATTCGTCGGCCGTCATGCGGCCGGACTGATCGCCGACGTACGCTCGCTGCGCGTCGAGCTCCAGCGAGCCCTCCATCACCTCCCACATCGAGAGGTCGTCGAACTGGTCGAACGAGCCGGGATCCTCGTCGATCGTGTCCGACGGATCGGACGAGTCGTCACCACCGGTACCGTCGGTTTCGGTCGGCTCGTCGGAGGTTTCGGAATCGCTCAGGGCGGAACAGCCACCGAGCGTCGCCGCGGCGGCCGTCACCAGATACGCTCGTCGTTTCATTCCGCTCGAGAAGAGTTCGGATGCGGTAATTGTTATGGTGCCGTTGGAGTTCAGCGTTCGAACAGTAACCGGGACATATCGCCCGCAATCGCGGGGATAGTACGGGGTCCCAACGGCGGCGTCACGTTAAACCTAACTCGGGGCCCCCCGAAGGGACCTGCATGACCGATCCCGAGACGTTCGTCGACACTGTCAGCGAGGAAAACCAGACCGCGCTCTCGCGACTCGGCTCCTCGAAGTCGCTGTACGCCGAGACCGAAGGCGAGATCGAAACCGAACCCGTCCTCGAGGCGACCGCCGACGCCGAGTACGCCGCCTGGCAGACCTTCCTCGAGTGGGCCGACGACGAGGCGGACGACGACGCGCGGGAAGCGTTCGAAACGACGGCCGCGGAGGAGCAGGACCACTACGAGACCGTCGACGACAAGCTCGCGGACGACGAGTACGAGCCGGAGGACGTTCCCGCGCTCCACGAGTACCTGCGCGATCAGGAGGACACCGTCTCCCGCGTCGGCGCGCTCGTCGGACGCATCCTCGCGAGCCAGCGCTCGAAGGATCAGGTCGTCGGCTACTTCGTCGGCGACGCCGACCCCCAGACCGCCAGCCTGTTCCGCGGCTTCGGCGAGGACCTGGACGACCAACTCGAGCGCGCGAAAGCGCTCCTCGAGACGGTCTGTGAGAGCGACGAGGACTGGGACCGCGCCGAGGAGGCCGCCACCGGCGCGATCCAGGCCGCCTACGACGAGTACGTCGAGACGCTCGAGGGGATGGGCGCGAATCCGAAGCCCGTCTGCTGAGCGTCGCTAACGACTATCGAGGTGACGGGTCCCTCCCGCATACTCGCGGCTGTCGCTGACGTTCTCGAGCCGCGGAAAAACGACCGTCCTCGAAGCCCCTCAGACGCCCTCGAGCGTCGAGCGGAACTCGGTGATCGCCTCGAGCGCATCGTCGATGTGGTCCGCGACCTCGCCGCCCTCGTCGCCCGCGATGTCCTTCAGGATGTGCTCGTGGCGCGCGAGCTGGCCGTGATCGGGGCCGTGCTCGGCCGTGGCGTAGTCCTCGAACTTTGCCGCCTGGTTCTGCAGCCGTTCCGCCGCCTCGTCGTCGGACGCGGCCGTCGACGCCGCCTCGATCGACTCGGCCGCACTCTGGAGTTCGTTGCGAGCCATAGGTGACAGTTCTCCCGGGGGTATTAAAACGGTTTCAGTACGTTCCGAATCGCTGGAAATACCGTTCGGACGACTCGAATCGGAGCCCGCGTCTCAGAGTTCCTGTTCGATCCGATCCGCGAGCGCGAGGTCGTCGACGACGTCGCCGGTGACGCCGTAGACGGCGTCGCGGAAGTTCGTTCGGTAGCTTCCCGGTCCGGCGTACTCCGTCTCGGCCGCGCGCTCGCCCGCGATGCCGAACGCGAGCGTGCCGTGGACGGCGGCCTCGCTGGCGTCCTCGAGCGCGCCACCGAAGGTCCCGATGGTCGCGGCGAGCATACAGCCGGTGCCGACGACCTCGCCGAGCATCTCGTGGCCGGCGGTGAGCCGAACCGCGCCGTCGGCGTCGGCGACGACGTCCTCGACGCCCGATGCGACGACGATCGAGCCGGTCGACTCGGCGACGGATCGGGCGGTCTCCTCGATCTCCTCGTAGTCGCCGATAGACTCGACGCCTTTCACGTCGGCCTCGACGCCGGCGAGCGCGCTGATCTCGCCGTAGTTGCCCTTGATCGCGGCGAAGTCGACCTCCGAGAGGAGGCTCTCGGCGACCGCGTCGCGCGAGGGCGTCGAGCCCACGCCGACGGGGTCGAGGACGACCGGGATCCCGCGCTCGTTCGCCTTTCGGCCGGCCTCGTGCATGGCTTCGACGCGGCCGTCGGGCACCTGGCCGATGTTGATCACGACCGCGCGCGCGGCCTCGGCCATCTCGCCGGCGTCCCCGAAGGAGTCGGCCATCACCGGCAGCCCGCCCCAGTGGAGGGTCAGGTTCGCCACGTCGTTGATCGTCACCGTGTTGGTCAAGTGCTGGACGAGCGGCTCCGTCTCCCGGACCGTTCGGACCGAATCCGCGAGGTCGTCGGCGGCGATGTCAGTAACGCTCATTCGCTGGGTCCTCCGTGGCCGACTCCCTTCGGCGTTTCGACGGCGGCAGCAAGCGTTTCGGTCGCCGCCCGCGGATCCGAGGCCGCGGTAATCGCGCTGATAACGGCCACGCCGGCCGCTCCCGCCTCAACGACGGGTCCGGCGTTGTCGGCCGTGATACCGCCGATACCGACGATCGGAATCGAGACCGCCTCGGCGATGTCGGTGATCCGTTCCGGGCCGATCCCGTCGTTCTCCGTCTCGACGTCCTTCGAGGAGGTCCCGTAGACCGCCCCGACGCCGAGATAGTCCGCGCCCTCGGCTTCCGCCTCGCGGGCCTCGGCGACTGTCGACGTCGAGCAGCCGACGATCGCGTCCGGCCCGAGCAGGTCGCGGGCGACGCCGACCGGCAGGTCTGACTGGCCGACGTGGACGCCGTCGGCATCGATCGCTCGCGCGATGTCGATCCGGTCGTTGACGATCAGATCGACGCCCGCCTCGGCCGTCAGGTCGCGTAACTCGAGGCCGAGTTCGTACCGCGAGCGAGCGCTCGCGTCCTTTTCGCGCAGTTGCACGGCGTCGACGCCGCCGTCGATAGCCGCGCGGACGATCTCGGGCGTCGACCGGTCGGCCGACAGCGACGCCTGCGTGACGAGGTAGGTCCGCCAGTTCGAGGGATTCACGGGTGTTACCAATCGGTAGTCGCACTAAGCGGCTTCGATCGGCAGGGCGTTAGAGGTAGATCTCACCGTCTCGGCGGTGAAGAGAACGGGCGAGATTCTTGGTCCGCCGCGCGAGAACGCAGGTATGGCGTTCGATCCCGACCGCGTCACGACGGTCACGTTCGACTCCTACAGCACGCTCGTCGACGTCGATGCGACCGTAGCTGCACTGGCGGACCACGCGGATATCGAGGACCCGGACCCCATCTCCCGGACCTGGCGCGAGCGGTCGATGCAGTACACGCTCGTCGCGAACCACCTCGAGTCCTACGAGACGTTCTACGAGATCAACCGCGACGCGCTCGCCTACGCACTGGCGGCTCACGGAATCGACCTCCCCGCCGACGAACGCGAGGCGATCCTCGAGGTCTATCACGAACTCGAGGTCTTCGACGACGTCCGGGAGAGCATCGAGCGGTTGCACGAGGCCGGCTACGACACGTACGTCCTCTCGAACGGGAACCCGGACATGCTCGATTCGATGGTCGACCACGCCGGTATCGGCGACCTCCTCGTCGATACCATCAGCGCGGACGAACTCGGGACGTTCAAGCCCGATCCGGATCTCTACCGCCACGCCGCCGGGCGGACGGGGACGCCGCTCGACGAACTCGTCCACGTCTCGGCGCTGTGGTTCGACGTGCAGGGCGCGATCCACGCCGGGATGCAGGGCGTCTGGCTCGACCGGAAGGGGACCCCGTGGGAGCCCTTCGGCGACGAACCGGATCTGATCACCGAGGGGATCGCGGCGGTCGCGGATCGACTGGAGCGGTGATCGGCCGCGGCTCGAGTCAGGACAGTTCGAGCGAGTCCTCGCCCGTCCGGACGAGCGACTCCCAGTCGTCGTCCTCCCGAACCGCCGGGAACGGGCGCGGACGCTCGGGCGTGTCCGATTTCTCGGCGAGCGGTCGCCGCCACCAGGCCACGTCCTGCCACTCGTCCTGCGTGTAGCCGATCGCCGGAAAGTCGACCAGTCGCTCGAACCCCATCCGCTCGTGGAACCGCTCGGTCTCGGGGTTCGGGACCGTCGTCACGGCGTAGGCGTCGCGGATCCCCTGGCGCTCGAGGACGGCGAACAGCGACTCGTAGAGCGCCTGTCCCACTCCCGTCCGTCGAGCCGAGTTGGCGACGTAGACCGAGAGTTCGACGACCCACTCGTAGGCCCGGCGTTTGCGGAGCGGCCCCGCGTAGGCGTAGCCGACGACCTCAGTATCGACCTCGCAGACGAGCCACGGATGGCACTCGAGGGTCGACTCGATCCGGTCGGCGAGTTCGGCCTCTGCGGGCGCGGTCTCCTCGAACGTGACCGCCGTCGACTCGCAGAAGGGGGCGTAGATGTCGCGAACGGCGGCCGCGTCCGCCGGAGTCGCGACCCGAATTCGAGCGTCTGCTGTCATCGGTCGTGGTTACCGTGCGCCCGAAATAAGTCCGCTGAAGGCGCTCGAGCGAGCCGTCGTGGACGCGTCTTCGACCAGCGCCGCGGTTCGACCGCCGGTCGCGACGCTCGAATCGATACGATGGCTGATCGAGCCGATACCAAGGCTGGCCGATCCGATACTACAGCTTGGCGAACCGATACCGGAGTTAGAGAGCGAGACTGCCTCGAGAAGGGACCGTTCTCCCGTCGTATCTTCACCTTGTGACCAGAAGTACTTAAAGATCGAACGAGGTTCGGGGACGATCAGAGCCGACGGTCACCCAGAGCGAGCACTGGCGCTATCAGGTTCGGAGACGCAAGGAGGACAGCTCCACCTTGTGAGCAGAAGCACTTAAAGGGTGAACGCGACCGGCGGTCGCAGCCCGACGAACGTGAAGCGTCGCGACTATCGAATATGGCTGCCGGAGAACGACCGTCTTCCCGTCATAGCTCTACCTTGTGACCAGAAGTACTTAAACGACGGTCGGCGCTCGCCTCGAGCGGGAGACGCGAACCAAGTCAGTGACTCCCTCATCGACGGCCGCGCACCGGATCCGTCGAGTCGAGAACACGATCAGCGAGCGCCGCTGGCGACCGCGGCCGCCGCGGACGACCGGCATAAACGATTTAGGCGAGTGAGACGATAGCATTCGACACGGGAGAGCGATGTCACTCGAGAACGAAACCTCCCCGGAGACCCCCACGTGTTCGCGGTGTGGCATCGAGATGGAGCGTCGGGGTACGGGCGTCGAGAAGACCGTCCCGCTCATCGGCAGCGAGATCGAGTACCAGCAGTTCGGCTGTCCGGAGTGCGGCCAGGGCGCTCGGTTCGAACGGCGCGAACAGGACGAGGAGTGGTCGCGCGCCGGCCTCTGAACGGAACGGGAACTGCGCGGCCGCCGAGCACTCTACCGTATTCCTCCGGTCCCGTCTCGACGACGACAGTCCCGATGCCGTAAGGTGTGTCCAGCGGTACGGTGAGCGGGTCGAACGGCTGCTGAACGGCGGGGTCGTTCTCGATGCATTCGCCGCGGTTTCCGGACGCGGTCCGATCCGATCGCAAGTCCCATATCAGGTGTAGGGAGTATCTCGCTGCGAATGCAGCACGCGATCGTCATCCGTCGACGAGGGAGTTCGAGTCGACCGTCACACCGCGAGGGCGAGCGCTGACCGATGGCCGATCTGCTCGGTATCTTCGGCTCCGCTATCGGCCCGATCGTCGCTATCGCGGGCGTGGGCTACGTCCTTGCGACCGTCAAGGAGATCGATCCGGAGCCGCTGAACACGGCCGTCGTCTACGTGTTGGCTCCGGCGCTGGTCTTTCACAGCCTCGCCGTCACGGAACTCGAGGCAGCGACGCTCGCGCGAGTGACGATCGGTATCGTCGCCTTCACCGCGACGATGTGGGGGGTCGCCGAACTCGCCGGCCGCGCCGTCGGCGAGCGCGAACCCGCCCTGAGCGGACTGGTGCTCGTCGCGATCTTCTGTAACTCAGGGAACCTCGGCATCCCCGTCTCCGATTTCGCGTTCGGCGAGGTCGGCCGGCAGACGGCCGTCCTCTTCCTCTCGGTCCAGTCCGTGCTGATGTACACGGTCGGCGTCTACGTCGCCTCCCGGAGCAGCGGGTCGGCCGGCCTCGAGGGCGTCCGCCGCGTGTTCTACATCCCGTTGGCCTACGCCGTCATCGCGGCGCTGGGTGCGCGGGCGCTGGATCTCGTCCCGCCCGAGGACACGGCGGCGATGGAGACGCTCCAACTCGTCGGCGACGCCTCGATTCCGCTCATGTTGCTCATTCTGGGCATCCAGCTCGCGCGCACCGACACTGCCTCCGCCGTCTCTCGCGCCTGGCCCGCGACGGCGCTCAAGATGGGCATCGCCCCCGTCGTCGGCCTCGGCGTCGCCCTCCTCGTCGGCTTCGAGAACCCGACCGTCGCGCGCGTGTTCGTCCTCGAGACGGCGATGCCCGCCGCCGTCACGCCGCTGATCCTCGTCATCGAGTTCGCCGGCAGCGCCCGGACGGAGGGCGTCCTCGTCTCGGAGTACGTCTCGACCTGCGTGTTCCTGACGACGCTGCTCGCGATTCCGGTGTTGACCGTCCTGATCGCGGTCTTGCAGTCCGGCGTCGTGATCTGAGCGGTGGCTGCCGGCCCTCGTCTCCGACGCGAGCGGGAAAACGTCCACCTGTTCGCAGGGATGGTACCGCGGCGCACGTCGACCGAGACGTCAAAAATTGGGGGGTGAGAGTCCACTCGCGGGATCACCGCACACCGAGTGTCGAATGTGACGGGGATTCTGGGAGCTCATTCACACAGACGGTCCCGCGAGTGTGGTCGTTGTTACCACATACCAATATAAATAACTGTCCTGAAACATAATCGAACGGACCGTTCGAGAATCGTGATGCGAGCTCCGCCAGTCTGCGACTGTGTGAAAGTATCGGAGAACGAACGCGGCGTCGAGAGTGAACCCGATCAGTGCCCCTGATCGTGGGGGTTCAGCGCCGTGCCGTAGTTCTCGGCGTGGTCGGTGTACTCGATGAACCGCGGCGCGTCGGGGTCGAAGGGACGCTCGAGGCTCTCGAAAGCCTTCTTCTTGTCCCAGCCCTGAAGCTTGCCGACCGCGGACTTGTCTTCTAAGTCGTGGTAGTCGAGTTTCGGCTCGGTCATCTCCCAGGCCTTCATCCCCTGGTCGGTCCGGATGATGACGCTCGAGTAGTCGTCGCTCGAGCCGACGGAGCCGACGGTGATGTCCGAACAGAAGCCGGTGAAGTCGGCACACTCGTCACAGCCCTTGAGCGCGGCGTCGTGGAAGTTCTCGATGTCCTCCTCGACGATCATCTCGCCGTCGTGGTCGTAGACCATCATCTTGCCGTTGAGGACGTCCATCTTGCCGATCTCCGACGGCGAGATACCCCGTTGCTCCTCTAGCTGCTCGCCCATGAGGCTGTGATAGTTGAAGTTCTTCGTACACATCAGCGCGATCGTGTAGTCGACCGCGCGGATGCCCTCGTTCTGGGCCTGATAGTCCCACTCGAAGTCCTGCAGGGCGCGGATGCCCTCGATCTCACAGGGCGTGCCGACGATCGCGATGCTGAGTTCGTCCCACGACTTGTCGGGGAGCTTGTGCTCCCACTGGCCGAGGTCGAGGTTGCCAAGCGCCATCGTCTGATTGTAGACGGTGCCGGCGTTCTCGATGAGTTCCTCGGTCGTCGTCGCGAGGTAGCTCTCGGCCTTCCACTCTTCTTCCTCGCTCTCGGTCGCGACGAGCGCCCCGTCGATCTCGCCCTCCTCGAGCAGGGTCGCGAGGACGCCGGTGACGACACCGCCGTCCTGAGCCTGATCGGTCCAGTCGTCCTCGACCTTCGCAGAGAACTCCGTGATCGGGTCGCCCGCGCCCTTGACGTTGTCGTCGCCGCCGGTGATCTTCCACTGGCGCTCGTAGCGCAGGCCGCCGCGGGGACAGAAGTCCCAACAGAGCGAACAGCCGGTACACATCTTGACCAGTTCCGGCAGGCCGTCGTCGCCGATCCCGATCGAGTCCGACGGGCAGGCGGCGACACAGGTCCCACACTGGATACAGCGGCCTTCGTCGACGACGGCCTCGTCCAGTTCCATGAACCAGGTCTTCTCGTCCGGCGTCTCGATATCGTTCATCCGCGACCGGATCGAGTACTCCGGCGTCTCGAGGTCGACGCCCTCGGGAATCCCGACGCGCGTGTCGGGGGAGTCGTCGTAGACGTCCTGACTGACGTCCTCGGCGGGCTCGGTGAACTCGAGGTCACCGAGTTCGCCCATCTCGTCGACGTTGGCGACGCCGGCACCGTCGGTCGCGACGGGCTGGGTCTCGGACTCGGCGTCGGTGGCTGTCTTTTCGCCGCAGGTACAGGTATCGGGCGAGCAGCTGTCGCCCTCAGAGCCGCCATCGGTAGCGATGGCACCCTCCCGTGCGTGGTCCGTGTTCTCTCGAGAGCGAGACGCACCGCCGTCGGCGTCGGGGACGATGACGGCGTCGTCATCGTCGTCCGATTCCGGGACGTGTGGGAAACGACGCTCGTTGTCCTCGCGGTTAGTCCCCATGGGCAACACCCCGTGCGACCGGCGCGTCGGCCCCTTGCATGATCGTCCGGAGCTCGCCGTTGTCGACACCGCGACACCACTCGTAGAACTTCTCGCCCTCGTCGCGATCCGCGGAGTACGCCTCGAACAGCTGTTCGAGGGCCGGGATCACGGAGTCGGCGGGCACGGCGCTCTCGACCCAATCGAGGAACTCGTTGTCCGCACCGAGCGAACCACCGAGGCCGAAGTCCATTCCTTCGACGATGTTGTCGCCCTCGGCGTTGGTGCTGTTCTCGTCCTCGAGTTTGACCGTCTCGCCGCGGAAGCCGATGTCGGCGATCTGGGGCTGGGCACACGACGCGGAACAGCCGGACATGTGCATCCGGATGGCCCCGATGTCGTCGGGCACGTCGATGCGCTCGTCGAGCTGGCGGGCCCAGCGCTTGGTACGTTTCTTCGTCTCGATGATGGCGTAGTTACAGAACTCGTTGCCCGTACAGCCGACCGCACCGCGGGAGAACGGCCCCGGATCGGGGCTGTACTCCTGAGCGAACGGCTCCGCGAGGAGGTCGTCGACGTTCTCGTCGGGGATGTGGGTGATCAGGAAGTTCTGATCGGTCGCCAGACGCACGGAGGCATCCTCGGTGCCATACTTCTCTGCGGCGCGGGCGGCCGCGGCGAACTCGTCGCCGCCCATGCGGCCCGCGATGACGTTGAAGCCGACGTAGTTGAGCCCGTCCTGTTTCTGCTCGTGGACGCCGACGTGGTCGCCCTGGTAGCCGACGGTCAGGTTCTCGCCGCCGGTCGGCAGGTCGATGGTACAGCGGTCGCGAACGGCCTCCTCGAACTTCTCGGGGCCCATCTGCTCGACGAGATACCGCATGCGGCAGACGCCGCGGTTGTTGCGGTCGCCCAGTTCCTTGAACGTCTGGGCGACGGCGCGGCAGAACTCGACGGCGTCTTCGGGTTCGATGAAGACGTCGAGCTCCGAACCCATCCGCGGGCCGTCAGAGAGGCCGCCGCCGACGCGGGCGTGGAAACCGTAGAGGTGCTCGCCGTCGATCTCCTTCTTCGCGGGGACGAGACCGACGTCGTTGATCTGGGACTGCGCGCAGTCGTGGGCGCAGCCGGTGATCGTGATCTTGAACTTCCGCGGGAGGTTAGCGTACTCGCGGTTCTCGGTGAAGAAGTCCGAGACGGCCTCGATGACCGGCTGTGCGTTGAAACACTCGTGGTCGTCGAGTCCAGCCGCGGGACAGCCCAGGACGTTCCGGGCGGAGTCACCGCACCCCTGGACCGTCGTCAGGCCGACTTCGTCGTAGCGCTCCCACATCTCGGGGACGTCCTCGACGCGGATCCAGTGTTTCTGGATGTCCTGTCGGGTCGTGATGTCGAGATACGCGTCACCCCAGAGTTCGTTCTGTTCCTCGCCGCCGTACTCCTCGGGGGCGACCGCGAGGTCGTCGGTGACCTCGCCGATGACCTCGGCCTGCTCGGGCGTGAGCTTCCCGCCCGGCACCTTGGTCCGGATCATGAAGTAGCCCTCCTGCTTCTGGGCGTACATGCCGGCCCACTTCAGGCGCTCCCACTCGCCGCCGCCGGCGCGCTCCTCGATCTCCTCGAAGGAGAGCTCGTCGTCGGCGTAGTCGTAGACGTCGTCGATAACGTCGAGCGGATGCTTGTTCTGTTTGTATTGTTCCGTCGTATTCACGCGAACCACCTCGTCGTTCGTGCGAAGGCAGAAGTACCTACGCTTTCGGTATCTCGAGTAGTAGTTTGAAAGCCCATTGTTTAGCGGGTAATACCACCCCACACCTATACACCCCCGTAACTCGGCGAATCATGACGTGGATCGTTTTCACCGGCAAATACTGCCCCATCGATCGGCCACTGACAACGGTACCGGCCCGAAACCGGCGACAGCACGACGAAGCGCGTCACCCGAGGTCGATACCTGCGGCGATCGCGTCGGTGATAGCGGCAATCGTCCCCGGTACCGTGTAACCGCCCGCGTCACCGCCCTATCCGATCAGCGGGGAATCAACGGGGACGTGTCCTCCTCGAGCGCATCTCGCCGGTGATCGGGTTGCGAACGGTCAGCCGAAGCAGGCGACGAGCGTCCCCTGCGTTCGCGGATCGGGATCGAACGTCACCGTCTCTGCGACGCCGTCGTACTGCGCTCGGAGCAGGAACTGCTCGTCGAGATAGTAGACGACGCGGACGTCCCACTCGGTACGGTGGTTCGTAGTCGACTGGCGCGTCCCCCTCGTCACGTTGTAGCGGATCGCCACCAGGACGGCATCTCTGTCTGCAGTCGAGTCGATCGGTGCCGTCCGATACGCCGTCCGGTGAAGGTCGAAGACCCGTGCCATGGATTCGTACTGGACGAGAAACGCGTTCCGTCGATACGCCCGCTCGAATTCGGTGACGTACTTGGTCACACCGTACACCGCCGGCGACCGTGAGCCATCCGCCGAACTGCGATCCTCGCCGGCGTTTGCCGCCGACGGCAGTGTCGGGTACTCCAGCGGCTCGAGCGCCGCCTCGTCGTCCGACTGCTCGGGCTCAGGACGGTCGACGTCGCTGCAGTCGTACCGATCCGCGGGAACGGTCTCAGACTCGAGCGACTGTCCGGCTGCGCGACTCGAGTCGTGCTCGAACCCGCCCGTCGCGACCGCCGCGGTCGTCGCTATCGACGCGAGAAACGTTCGTCGAGAGCGGGGACGGTTCATACGGCGACATCTCAGACGAACAATAAGTGTCTTCTGAAATAGCGGACCGGTGACGTGACGACGGTCCCGCGACGGCGCACTCAGTCGTCTTCGGCCAGTAGCCGGTCGACCATCTCGTCGGGATCGAACCGCTCCAAGTCGTCGTACCCCTGTCCGACGCCGAGGAACAGGATCGGCTTCCCGGTGACGTGAGCGACCGAGATGGCCGCACCGCCGTTGGAGTCGGCGTCGGCTTTGGTCAGAATCGCGCCGTCGATCTCCGCGGCCTCGTTGAACTCGCGGGCGCGATTGACCGCGTCCTGGCCGGCGACGGCCTCGTCGACGAACAGCGTCATATCGGGATCGACGACGCGACCGATCTTCTCGAGTTGGTCCATCAGCCCCTCGTCGGTGTGGAGTCGACCCGCCGTATCGCCCAGTACGACGTCGATATCGTTGGCCTCGGCGTACTCGACGGCGTCGTACAGCACCGCCGCGGGATCGCCGCCCTGCTCGTGGCTGATACACTTCGTGTTCAGCGCGTTGGCGTGTTCCTGAATCTGCTCGTTGGCCCCGGCGCGGTAGGTGTCGCCGTTGGCCATCACCGTCGAGTAGCCTCGTTCCTCGAAGTAGCGGCTCATCTTGGCGATCGAGGTGGTCTTCCCGACGCCGTTGACGCCGGTGAAGATGATGGTGACCGGTTTATCCTCGACGGCGATGCGCTCGTCGAAGTCGAACTGGCCGACGCTGATCACGTCGTAGATCGCGTTGTGCAGCGCCTCCTCGACGACCTCGCCGGTCGAGGTCGTGAAGGTACGTGTCTCGCCGACCAGTTCGTCGCGGATATTGTCGAGAATCTCCTCGGCGACGCCCATCTCGACGTCGCTCGAGAGCAGGGCCATCTCGAGTTCGTGGAGCGGGCCCTCGAGGTCCTCCTCCTCGATGACGAACTTCCCCTTGACGAGGGACTTGGCCTTGGCACCGAAGCCGGTTCCGCCGTTATCGGCGGCGTCCTCGTCGTCAGCGGCTTCGTCGGTCTCGTCGACAGCCGGTTCTTCGCCGCCGACCGCGGCATCGGCCGGTTCTTCGTCGCCGACCGCTGTATCGGCCGATTCGTCGCCGATAGCCGCCGTCTCCGTCTCGGTCGACCCCTCGTCGACTGATGCCGTCTCGGCGATCTCGGCGGATTCCGCGGTCGGAGCCGTTGCGTCGGACGGTTCCTCGACGGGAGCCGCCTCGTCCGATTCCGGTTCGGAATCGTCGGACGACCCCGTAAAGAGGGACCTAGCCCTGGCACCGAGCCCGGTCCGCCCGCCGTCATCGGCGTCGTCTTCCTCCTCGTCCGTGACTTCCGTGGCTTCTTCGTCCTCGTCGTCCGTGGCTTCCTCGTCCGCGGCTTCCTCGTCGACGACCGCCGTCTCGGCCGGCTCCTCGTCGGGAACCGGTTCGTCCGAGACCGACTCGGGGTCGTCGGACTCGAGGGAATCGACGTCGGAACCGGTCGCCGGTTCCTGACCCGCGGACTCGGCCGCGTCCGCAGTGGCGGACTCGGTCGTCGCCCCCGACTCCGATTCTGGCGCGACCTCCGCGTCCGGGTCCACCGCAGCGGACGCTGGGGCCGCCGTCTCGGCGTCCGTCGTTTCGGGGGTGGTATCGGTGGCTTCCGCGTCCGTCGCCTCCGCCGGCGCTGCGTCCGGGTCGGCCGCCTCGAGGTCCTCGTCCTCGAGATCGTCTTCGTCAACCTCCTCGACGTTCTCTTCGGCGGCCTCTTCGGCGTCTTTCCGGAAGCTACCGAGCTTGTCCTTCAGGTTGTCAAACATGGGTATCGGTAAGAGTCCCTACGCCGCGTTATTCGTCGGGCTGACCCTGGCCCATTCCCTGACCCTGCATCTGCTGTTGCATCGCCTGCTGCTGGAGCTGCTGGGCCTGCTGTTCGAGTTCCTCGCTCTCGGTCTCGAGTTCGGCGATCTCCTCGTTGAGCTCGTCGATCTGGTCGTCGAGGTGCTCTTTCTTGTTCTCGAGGGCGTCGACGGCGTCGCCCTCCTCGAACTCCGCGGCGTAGTCGGCACCGAGGTCGACGATGACTTCGTCGATGTCCTCGATGGTCGTTCGAAGGTACGCACCGCCGCCGAGGGGCATCTGCACGGTCGAGCCCGTCTCGAGCGTGTCGAGCGCCTCGATTGCCTCGTCGACCTCGGTCTTCTCCTGCTGGACGGCCTCGACGTTCGTTCGAAGGGCCTCGATCTGTTCTTCGATCTCCTGCAGTTCCTGGGAAAGCTGCTGTAGTTGCTGTTGGCTCATTATTGGGATACCTCCTCGAGTTCGATTTCGCTACGTTTCAGCCCGTGCTGGCTTCCGAGCTGGGTGTAGGTGTGTTCGCGGGCGACGTTCTCGTTCTCGGCGTCGATGGTCGTCTCGAACTCCGCGAAGCCGTCGCGGCTCTTGAACCGACCACTGACCGTAAATTCACTCATACCCATTCCTCCGGCAGGCAGTCGGAAGAATCTTCCCTTCCCATTCGAGCGGCCACATCTGCCACGAGAGGGCGAGAGGCGCGTCTCGGCCGTCGATCTCCCGATGTGCGGAGGGTCAACGGTTTTACCGTGCGGGACCGAATCCGCGACCATGAGCGAACGTGATCCCGGCGAGCTACTGCCCAGTGAGCGAATGCAGACCCAGGCCCTCGAGGGCGAGGTCACCCAGATCCACCGCGGCCATCAGTACGCCGATGAAGGGGACACGTTCACGATCGACGGGACGACCTTCGAAGTGACCGCCGTCCGCGAGCGGACGCTCGGGGAGCTGACCGACGAGGACGCGCGGGCCGAAGGAATGGACGACCTCGAGGGGTATCGACGCATGCTCGAGCGCGCCCACGAGAATTTCGAGTGGGACGACGACAGCGATGTGGTATTACATCGGTTCGAGCGTCAGTGAGGCCCGATCGAACCGTCAGTCCTCGAGGGTCGGGAGTCGCTGCTGCCCGTCACGGGCGACCGAGGCGGCCGAAGTGGACGAGCGAGAACGCGAGGCCGCGATCGCCCGCGGCGAGCGGTACGCCGCGAGCAAGTACCACATGAGTCCGGTCGCGAGGAGACCGATCGCAGCGAGAGACATCCCCATCGTCGCGAACGTGACCGCGTAGACGGCCCCGAGCGCCATTTTGGGAACGCTCGTCGCGAGGGGGATTCGCGCGTTCACGTCCCGGAGTGCGGGCGCGAGAAAGACGACCGAGAGCAAACTGCCGGCCATGAAGACCAGATCCTGCCAGACCATGTATAGAGTACTCGATATCGAGTAAATATAGATACCGGTCTGAGAGGGGACTCACGGAACGAATTTTTCTGGACTCAGAGTCGAGCGAACGACAGCAATCGCGGTCGCTCGAGGAGAAGACGGGGTGCGCAGAGAACCGAAATCGGGCCTCGGAGCAGCCGCGTCAGTCGAGATAGCCGAGCGCGTCCTCGATCCGGCCCAGTTCGGGTCCGGTCGTCTCCGAGCCGACGACGTAGCCGGCCTCGTTGGCGATCAGGCCGGAGCCGACCAGCGGCGCGCCGTAGTTGACCGTGCCGACGTCGGCACGGACGTCCAGGGCGTCCTCGAGGATGTCGAGTTCCTCGTCGGTCGCCTTGGGGTGACAGAGCACGCCTGTGTTGGTCGCCACCGCAGCGGTGCCGACGGTTCGGACGCCCGCGAGGTCGCCGCGTTCGACGGGGACCTCGAGCGTGTCTTTGACGATCTGGATCGCCTCGCGGGGCAGGTCCGGATGGACGTAGGCCCCGTAATCGTTCGCCAGCACGACGTTGCCGGCGGCGTTGATGCTGCCCGGCAGTTCGGCGACGGGCACGTCGACCTCCTCCTCGAGGAGCTCGCGTTCGTACTCGAGGACGCGAGCGCTGACGAGCAGGCCGTTTTCGTTACCGGTCGCTAGCGCACCGACCGTCGAGGAGCCGCCGACGGTCGTCTGGATGACGGGCACCTCGAGTTCGTCTGTCAGGTCGGCGGCAACGTCGTCGTCGACGTCGTGGCGAACGAGAACGCACGAGTCGGTCGCACGGGCGAAGACGCCGACGTAGGCCGACCCGGCGAAGGCGAGGCGTTGCAAGTTTAGTCGGCGACCTCGGCTTCGACGACGGCTTCACCCTCTTCGTCGAAGCGGGCTGCGCGAACGCGCAGCTTTCGCGGCGGGTTGGAGCGGCCGTTCGACCAGACTTTCTCGTTGATCGAGGGATCGAGTCGGATGGCCTCCTCGTCGACTGCGAAGTGTTTCGCGAGGTGTTCGCGGACCAGTCGCATCGCGTAGTCGGCGGCCTCGTGGTTGGCTCCCTTCTTGACGTCGCGCAGCGGAACGGTGACGACGCGTTCCTCGAAATCACTTGCGCTCATCGTTACTCGTCAGTGTCGTTACGCCGCCAGTTGCGTCGCTTGGGGTTGCGCTGGACTTCCATGTCAGTCTTCATCATGACCCAGGCCGGCACGCGGCTGTTCTGGTTCTCGAGTTTGGCAAGTCGCTTCTTCTTGCCCTTCGATTTTTTACCCATAGTAGCCGGACGTAGCCCACGCTGGCTTAAAATCTTGTCCATCTCGCAGGGCAGCCGTCGAGACCGACGACGACAGCGCGTCGCGACGGAGCCGGTCTCGATAGAACCGCAGTCCTCGAGCCGTCAGTCCTCGAATCGTCGCTCGAGGAACCTGGTCACGGCCTCGCAGGTGGCCTCGCTGAGTTCGGTCGTGTACGTCCAGTTCTCGATACCGTCGGTGCCGTCGTGGCGGGAGAACCGGTCCCGGTCACAGCAGCCGGTACCGGGGAAGCGGGTCCCGCCGCCGATCCGGTCGTGACCGGCGTACGCGGTCGCGATCGGGGAAATCTCCAGCGTGTCCTCGGCCGTCCGCACGGCGGTTCCGAGTTCGTGGTCGCAGTACGCCGCTCCGATCGCGTCGACGATCTCGTGCGGGAGAAACGTGTGCATCGTCTCGTGGATCGCCATGTTCCGCGTCACCGCCCGCGAGTCCCAGACTTCGGTCGCGCCGACGTTCGCGACCGTCTGTGCGTCACCGCTGTCACCGTCGGCCGCCGACGAGCCGGTGATCGAGTTCGGGGCCAGCGTCCCGCCGTAGCCGACCCGGTAATTCAGTGGCGACCAGTCGAGGAGGACGTGACAGGCCCGGCCGGTGAGCGCGTCCCGTCTCCGCAACCGCTCGCGAAAGCGCTCGAGGAGGGCCTCGAGCGACGGGAGCACCGCGTCGGTCGAGAGCGGCGTCGTCGAGGGCGGAAACCGGATCGGAGCGCCGCGTTCGACGCGGACCTCGAGAGACTCGAGACGGGAGCGCTCGCGGGCGTAGGCGAGCACCTGCTCGAACGCGTCCTCGATAGCCGCCAGCGCGTCGCGGAGGGGCGTCGGCCAGTCGCGGCGTAGGTCGCTGAGTCCGTACCGAAGCCGCGCCTGAAACGGAACGTCGCCGGGGTAGACGCGAATGCGAACGGGCTCGTCGGGACCGCGGTCGGCCACCATCGCAGTCGTCGATGGGCCGGTCGAGGAGGCGAGGGCCGCGCCGCCGAGCGCGACGAGCGCCTCGCGGCGCGTGACGCGCCACCGACCGGTCGTGCGGTCGGCCGGCGGATCGTCGAGCCCGGATGCCATCGTCTCGCGTTCGCTACGGGAGAACTACCCTTGATACCCAGTTCTGTATTTCCTGACTATCGCCTGAATGGACGGTCTACTCGTCCCGCTCGAGGGGCGATCGCTTCGGACGTACTCGAGTCGACGGGCGTCACTCGAGCGGGAACGATTCGACCGTCGAGTAGACCGGTCCCGCGTCCGTGAGGGTGCTTTCGGTCAGCCGAACCTCCTCGACGCGGGTTTCGCCGATGGTCGGGTCGCGCTCCCGAACGAGGTCCTGAACCAGGTCCTTCCCGCCGGCGTGTTCCATTCGCGCGAGCGTGACGTGGGGCGTGAAGTCGTGCTCCTCGGCGTCGAACCCCATCGCGGTCGTCCGCTCCTCGATGGCCTCGTGGAGTCGGGTGAGTTCCTCGCCGCCCGCCTCGACGCCCAGCCAGACGACGCTGATGTAGTCGAGATTCGGGAAGACGCCCAGACCGCCGTACCGGACGATGAAGGGATCGACGTCGGCGTCGTCGACCGCGGCGGCCAGTTCCCGCTCGAGGGCGGGCAGCCGGTCCTCGTCGATATCACCGAGAAACTTCATCGTGATATGGGCCTGGTCCGGATCCGTGAAGTTGAGTCCGCTGGCTTCAGCGAACTCTTCTTGCAGGTCGGCGACCGGTTCGGCGAGGTCGTCGGGGAGGTCGACGCTGACGAACAGTCGCATACTCGAATCCTCGCGGGCGGCGTACTCAATACTGACGGGGACGAGGGCAGTTCCGGCACCGACCGGCACCCGCGGGGTTGCGTAACGGTTCGTGGTTAGGGATTCCCGTTATCAGGATCGGATTCCCAGGAACGCTAATGACCGACGTAGCCGTACTCGGTGGCGGAATCGGCGGCCTCACCGCGGCACACGAACTCGCCGAGCGCGGGGTCGACGTGACCGTCTTCGAGGCGAACGACCGGTTCGGCGGGAAAGCGCGCTCGATGCCGATCGCGGACGATCCGACGGCGTTGCACGGCGAACACGGCTTTCGGTTCTTCCCCGCGTTCTACCGCCACGTCGTCGACACGATGACGCGGATCCCGGACGGCGGCGGGACCGTCGCGGACAACCTCGTCGAGACCGAGGCGACGCTCATCGCGAGCACGACGGAGCCGGAAAAGATCGCCGAGACGAGCACGCCCGACTCGCTGCGCGGCTGGCTCGAGGCACTGCGGCCGGCCTTCGCCGAGGACCTGCCCGCCGAGGACGTTCGCTTCCTGCTCGAGCGGCTGCTGTACCTCTTGACCGCCTGCGAGCGGCGACGCGAGGAGGAGCTCGACGACGTCTCCTGGTGGGAGTTCATCGACGCCGAGAACCGCTCGCAGGAGTTTCGCGACCGCCTCGCGTACGCGACCCAGGCGCTGGTCGCGCTCCGGCCGCAGGTCGGGAGCGCCCGGACGGTCGGAACTATCTACCTGCAGTTGCTGTTCGGCCAGCTCGATCCGACCGAGCCGACCGAGCGAATCCTGAACGCGCCGACGAACGAGGCCTGGATCGACCCGTGGGTTCGCCACCTCGAGACGCTGGGCGTCGAGTTCCGGCCGAACACCCCCGCGAGCCGCCTCGCATTCGACGGGCAACGCGTCACCGGCGTCGAACTGGCCGACGACCAGACGATCGGGGCTGACGAGTTCGTGCTGGCCGTTCCGGTGGAGGTCGCCCCCGAGTTCGTCACGCCGGAATTGCGCCGAGCCGCGCCCGAGTTGGGCCGGATCGAGCGCCTCGAGACGGCCTGGATGAACGGCATTCAGTTCTATCTGACCGAGGACGTCGAACTGACGCGGGGCCATCAGGTCTACGCCGACGCCCCGTGGGCGCTGACCTCGATATCGCAGCGGCAGTTCTGGACCGACTACGACCTCGAGGGGCGCGGCCCCGACGCGGTCGAGGGCGTCCTGTCGGTGATCGCCTCCGACTGGGACACGCCGGGAATCCTGCACGAGAAACCGGCCAGGGCGTGTACGCGCGAGGAGATCGCGGCGGAGATCTGGGCGCAGTTGAAGGGCCACCTGAACGGGACCGACGAGCGAGTGCGGGACGAGATGCTCGTCGACTGGTTCCTCGATCCGTCGATCGTCGAAACGGACGAGGGCGTCGAGAACCGCTCGCCGCTGTTGATCAACACCGTCGGCTCGCTGCGGAACCGGCCGCCGGCCGACGTCGGCGTCCGGAACCTCACGCTCGCGAGCGATTACGTGCGAACGAATTCGGACCTGGCCTCGATGGAGTCTGCCAACGAGGCCGGTCGCCGCGCGGCCAACGCCGTCCTCGAGCGACGCGGCCGACGGGACCGGGCGCGGATCTGGGAGCTCAGAGAGCCCGCCGTGTTCGAGCCGTTCAAACGACAGGACCGGGTCCGGTACCGACTCGGACTACCGCACCCGGCGGCGGTGACGCAGTCGCTTCGAGGGGTCACCAGACGCCTCGGCGAGCGCGTCTGAGAGCCGCGTTCCGACCGGCGCTCGGCGTCAGCGAAACGCCGCCGATACCCGGGTCGCAGCCCTTAACAGTCGTCACCGCGACATTCAACTAATGACTGACCGAGACGACGATCGCGACCATCGCTTCTCCGAGGGAGAGGGATTCGGCGATCCGTACGAGGAGTTCGACCTGGACCCGCCGGAGCTCGGCGTCGACCCGTCGAAGGTCGACCCCGTCGACTCCCGCGTCGTCACCGACACGCTCGACCAGCACAACATCGATCAGGACGCGGTCGACGCCAGCGAACTGCTCGACGTCGGCCTGAACTACATGCAGATCAACCGTTACGAGCAGGCCACCGATGCCTTCGAGCGGACCGCCCGCTACGCCGAGGACGAGAAGCTCGCACAGGAGGCGTGGGTGAACAAGGGCGTCGCCCACGGCGAACTCGAGGAGTGGGACGAGGCGATCGGTGCCCACCGCGAGGCCCTGCGAATCGACGAGGAGAGCGAGCACGCCGCGACCGCCGAGACGAACCTCGCCTACGCCCTCTGGGAGTTCGGCCAGACGAGCGAGGCCTTAGAACACGCCGAGCGCGCCATCGAGATCGACGAGCGCTTCGCCGCGGGCTGGTTCAACCGCGCCTTCTTCCTCTCGGAGCGCGGGCTGTCCGAGGAGGCGCTGAACTGCGTCGACAACGCGATCCGGCTGGGCCTGCGCAACGCCAAGGTACTGGAGACGAAGGCCGAGATCCTCGAGGAACTCGGCGAGTTCGATCAGGCCGAGGAGATCGCAGACGAAGCGAACCAGATGCGCGAGGAAGCCGAACAGGAAATGATGGACGACCGCGAGGAGATGTACGGTCAGGGTGCGGGTGGCGGCGGTGCTGGCGCTGGCGGCGGTCCGGGAGCCGGCCGCGGTGGTGCCGGGGCTGGCCGCGGCGGTGCCGGTGCCGGACTCGGCGGTCGCGGCGCGAACCGCCAGTCGCCACCCCAGCGACAGGGAGACATCGGACTGGACGACCTCGGTGTCGCCGATCTCGGCGTCGAAGACGACGAGGACGAAGACGAGCGCGAGTGGGAACTCGAGTGATCGGATGATCGTCAACGAGCGGGAGACCCAGGAAGGGCTGCTGGTCGCCGTCTGCGACGAGGACGTCCTCGGCGAGACGTTCGAGGAGGGCGAACTCTCTCTGACCGTCACCGAGGAGTTCTACGGCAGCGATGCGGTCGACGAGAGCGCGGCGCTCGAGAGCCTCGCCCAGGCGGACGTCGCCAACATCGTCGGCACCCGCGCCGTCGAACTCGCCGTCGAGGAGGGGTTCGTCGACGAGGCGAACGTCCTCGAGGTGGGGGCGACGCTGCACGCGCAGTTGCTGCAGATGCAGTGAGGCGGTCGGAGCCGAGCGCCGGCGGGGACTGATCGAGCGCCAGTAGGGAGGGCTCGAGCGTCAGCGGGGACCGCTCGAGCGTCAGCGGGGACCGATTTTCTGCGAGGGATACGGGACCGTGATAGAGCGAGCGACTCACGGCCCTAGAGATCCGCTCGATCGAACCGATAGTAGCCGATCGCGACGGGCACGACCAGCCAGACCAGCATGACGACGACGCCGAACCAGTCCTGTAAGTAGAACGGCGCGTCGCCCGGATAGCGCTCGGCCGGCGTCATCTGGTAGGCCTCCATCGACTGGAGGCCGTACTGGAACTGGAAGGGGAAGATCGTGTCCTCGACGATGTTGCTGGCCAGGTTCGTGTACGCGAAGATCGGATTGAACTGCTCGACCAGGAGGTACCACGTCTCGGCTTCGACCGGCGGCCCCTCGTCGTAGATGAGGTAGTATGGACCGGCTGTGAGCAGCTCCCACAGCGCGACGAACACCATGTAGAGTCCGACGACGAGAGCCATCGACTTCCCCCGCGTGGAGACGGCTGCGGAGACGCCGACGGCGAGGCCGACGAAGGTGACTCCGAACAGCAGTGACACGGCCGCGAAGCCGAGCCAGTCGACGAACGGCACCGAGCCGAAGAAGACGGCCCCGAGGACGAGCGAGACGAGGAAGGCCAGCCCGACGGCCAACCCGACGACCCCCATCCGTCCGAGGAGCTTGCCGAAGACGACATCGGTCCGGTTCGGCGGCAGTCCCAACAGGAGCTTGATGCTGCCCGAGCGGCGCTCGCCGACGACGGCCATGTAGCCGGCGATCAGCGCCGCGACCGGGATGATCACCTGCAGCGGGAGGCCGAGGAAGCTGAGGACCTCCGCCGCGGTGACGTCGTCGACCGTGTACCAGATCGCGACGTAGCCGATCACGACGAGGCCCACGAGCAGCCCGATCAGCGACCACAGGAGCTTCGATCGGCCCGCGTCGTCGAACTCCTTGCGGGCGACGGTGGGAATGTGCGACGTCATCGCGCCACCCCCGTTTCCGTTTCTGTCTCCGTCTCGAGATGAGTCCCGTCGACCGTCCCCGACCGGGCGTCGGCCCCGTCCTCCGCCTCCTCACCGTTCGTCAACGCGGTGAACAGCGACTCGAGGGAGACCTCGTCGATCCGCAGGTCCCGAATCGTCGCGCCCGCGTCGGTGAGTTCGGTCACCACGGTCGCCTTGGCCGTCGGATCGGTGATCGTACACTCGAGCGTGCGCCCCGACGCCGTGACGTCGACGACCCCCTCGAGCGAGGTGACGTGCTCGCGGGCCCACTCGGCGGGGTCCGCGAGCGAGACGGTCATCGTCGCACCGCCGCCGAGTTCCTCGCGCAGCCCTTCGATCGTATCGACGGCGACGAGTTCGCCCTCGTTCAACACGCCGACGCGGTCACAGACCGCTTCGACGTGCTCTAGGATGTGACTCGAGAAGAAGACGGTCGTCCCGCGCTCGGCCTCGCTGCGGACGAGGTCCTGCATCTCGCGGATGCCGTGGGGATCGAGTCCCGTCGATGGCTCGTCCATGATGAGCAGGTCGGGGTCGCCGACCAGCGCCATGCCGGTCGCGAGCCGCTGGCGCATTCCCTTCGAGTAGTCGCCGGCCGGTCGGTCGGCGTCCTCGGCGGAGAGTCCGACGCGCGACAGGATCTCGGCCGGATCGTCGTCGGTGTCTTTCGTCTTACTGGCGAACTCGATGTGGCGGCGACCCGACAGGCGCGGATAGATGTCGAACCCTTCCGGAAGCACCCCGACTCGCGGGCTGATCGAGTCGGCCTCGGTTTGGGCGTCGTAACCCAGCACCGTCGCCGACCCTGCGGTCGGTCGCGTGAAGTCCAACAGCATGTTAATCGTCGTCGACTTCCCCGCACCGTTCGGACCGAGAAAGCCGAACACCTCGCCGTCGTCGACCGTGAGATCGAGGTCGTCGACGGCGGTGAGATCGCCGTACTCCTTCGTTAAGCCGGATATTTCTATAGCCGTCATCTCGATTACAGCTATATCGGCCGTCCGTATAATCGGTCGACCACGATTTCACGGACGGAAACTGTGGGGTCTTTTATATCATCCTGTCATACGAACGACCGAATGACCGACGATGAGGACCGGGAAGTGCTCGCCCTCCTCGACGACGAGTACGCGCGCCGCATCCTCATCGCGGCCAGCGAGGAACCGATGTCCGTCGACCGACTCACCGAACGCTGTGACGCCTCCCCGCCGACGATCTACCGGCGGATCGAGCGGCTCGCGGACCAGGGGTTCCTCGACGAATACCAGGAGCTCGATCCCGATGGACACCACTACAAGACATACAGCACGCGACTCGAGCGCGTGGCGATCGAAATCGCCGAGGGCTCGATGGAGATGGACGTGTACCGACGCGACGAGGACCCGGCCGACCGATTCACCCGGCTGTTCGAGGACCTGTGATCGCCATGCTCGAATTTCCCCTGCAGACGGTCGAGAGCGAGGGCGGCGCGACGACGGTCGCGATCGCCGTCTTCGTCGGACAACTCGTCGCGTTCGCGATCGCGTGCTGGATCGCGAAACGCACCTACGACGGGTACAGGGAGTCGCGCCGACGCCCGTTGCTCTGGCTCGCGATCGGGATCGCGCTACTCGCCGCAGTGCCGACGATCCTCCGCTTCCTGCTCCCGACGGTCGTCGGGGCCTCGTCGGTGACGACGACCGTCCTCGCGAGCCTCAGCGAGGTCGCCGGCCTCACGGCGATCCTCTATACCGTCTACGGCCGACCGTGAGACGGACCGATACCGCACGGTCCGTCCGCCGGAGGTGGCCCCGATGACCGGCGGCGTCGGCGCGCTCGATGCCGGTTCTGTTCCCGCGTCAGTCCTCGAGACGACAGTGTTCGGCCTCGACGAGACGACGACGATCTTCTTCGCCGGGATGGCGAGCGCCGCGCTCGGAACGGTCGTCACGTGGACAGCCTATCGGGGCTACGCCCGCAACGCCAGTCGGCCGATGCTGTTCCTGGCCGTCGGCGTCGCCTTTCTCACGATCGTCCCGTTCGCGCTTTCACACGCGATCGACTGGGCGACCGACGCGACCGACGCGACGGTGTTGCTCGTCGTCACCGTCTGTCACCTGCTCGGACTGCTCGCGATCGTTCGCTCGTTCAGGAGGCCCGATTCCCGATGAGATCCACACCGATGTCTTCGCCACGCACCACAGTCGAAACCGCGTTCGACCGCCTTCGAGCCTGGAGCCGCTGGTTTTTCGGCGTCGGCGTCCGCAAACGGACGTACTACAACCTGCTCTATCTCGTGCTCGCGTTCCCGCTCGGCATCGGCTACTTCACCGTCCTCGTGACCGGGTTCGCGATCCCGATCGGACTCGCGTTCGCGTTCGTCGAACTGGCCACGTCCGAGCCCGTCGCGCTCCTGTTCGCCGGGATTCCGCTCGCACTGGTCCTGTTGTGTATCGGGGTCCCGACCGCACTGGTCGTCCTGTTCGCGTCGATCGAGCTGACCGCCTTCGAGCGACTCCTCGCCGATCGATTACTCGACGTTGAGATTCCGACCGCTCGAGCGGCCCAAAGCATCCGCGAGCGGGTGCGACGGCTCGTCCTCGACGGCGGAACGTGGAAGGGAGCCGTCTACCTGTTCAGCAAATTCGTGTTCGGGACTGGCTCGTTTATCGCCCTCATCCTCGGCTTCACGTTCACGTACGCGCTGGTCGCCGCCCCACTCCATTACCGGAATCAACTGGTCGGCATCCATCTCGGCAACCCGGTCGAGATCGTCCCGGAACTCACCTACCAGCACGACGGGTGGATGATCGATATCGCACCGGTCACGCTCTCGATCGCCGACGGCGAACTGATCTCGCTGTACGTCGACTCGCTCGAGGCGGCGCTGGCCGTCTCGGCGATCGGCGTGCTCATCGGCCTCGTCATGTTGCACCTGTTCAACGCCCTCGCCTGGCTGTACGCGCGGTACACGGAACTGCTGTTGCAGTACACCCAGCCGTCGATCTTCAGTGAGCCGCCGCGGTGAGAGCGAGTCGGTCGTCCGCACTGATTGCCGCGGTTCGAGACGGGCGGTCAGCAGTTCCGTCTCTCCCGCTCGACCGGATACCAAAGCTATTTGGAGATACCGGTATCCCTGAGGCCCTCCAAGCACGTATTGCGGCAGGGCGCCCACCAGGGTACCCCCACCACACCCCTGCCGTTCCCCCTTCCGAACCCCGTCTCCCCCCCCCCACCTCCCCTCCCCACTCCACCTTCCCCCCTTCCGTCCCCACCGTCGAGCAGCGCGTCGCGACTCGATCCGTCACCGCGCCGGCGTCGGATTTTCCCCTCCAGAGGCAACACGGGCCGCTTTAACCCGATCCCGGCACGATCGGCCAGTTTCGGACCGAAGGAGTGTTTTGTGTGCGGTCCATCCTAGACACCAATGAGTCAACGGAACCTCGAGACGCTCGACGTCGGCGCGATCCGGGAGGAGTTCCCGATCCTCCAGCGGGAGTTCAACGGCGAGCAGCTCGTCTACCTCGACAACGCGGCGACGACGCAGACGCCCGATTCGGTCATCGACGCGATGAGCGACTACTACCGCGAGTACAACGCCAACGTCCACCGCGGGATCCACCACCTGAGCCAGGAGGCCTCGATCGCTTACGAGGAGGCCCACGACCGCGTCGCCGAGTTCATCGGCGCGAGCGGCGGCCGCGAGGAGATCGTCTTCACCAAGAACACGACCGAAGCCGAGAACCTCGTCGCCTACGCGTGGGGCCTGAACGAACTCGGTCCCGGTGACGAGGTCGTCCTCACCGAGATGGAACACCACGCCTCGCTGGTCACGTGGCAACAGATCGGCAAGCGCACGGGTGCCGACGTGAAGTACATCCGGATCGACGAGGACGGTCGCCTCGACATGGACCACGCCCGCGAACTCATCACGGACGACACCGCGATGCTCTCGGCGGTCCACGTCTCGAACACGCTCGGCACCGTCAACCCCGTTTCCGAACTCGTCGACATCGCCCACGACCACGACGCGCTGGCCTTCATCGACGGCGCACAGGCCGTCCCCAATCGGCCCGTCGACGTCGAGGCCATCGACGCCGACTTCTACGCCTTCTCCGGCCACAAGATGGCCGGCCCCACCGGGATCGGTGCCCTCTACGGCAAGAAGGAGATTCTCGAGGCGATGCAGCCCTACCTCTACGGCGGCGGCATGATCCGCAAGGTCACCTTCGAGGACTCGACCTGGGACGACCTCCCCTGGAAGTTCGAACCCGGCACGCCACAGATCGCCGAGGCCGTCGGCCTCGTCGCCGCGATCGACTGGCTCGAGGAGATCGGCATGGACCGCATCGAGGCCCACGAGGAAGAACTGGCCCGCTACGCCTACGAGCAGCTCACGGCCGAACCGGGCGTGGAGGTCTACGGCCCCGAGCCCGGTCCGGACCGCGGCGGCCTCGTCGGCTTTAACCTCGAGAGCGTCCACGCTCACGACCTGGCCTCGATCATGAACGACCACGCGGTCGCGATCCGCGCCGGCGACCACTGTACCCAGCCGCTCCACGACAAACTGGGCGTGGCGGCGTCGGCTCGAGCCTCCTTCTACGTCTACAACACGAAAGAGGAGGTCGACAAGTTGGTCGATGCGATCGACGATGCACGACAGTTGTTCGCGTAAGCGAACAACGGAGTGCGAGGAGATGTCGACGACGTCTTCGCGAACGAAGTGAGCGAAGGCCAGCGAGAGCCGTGCTCTCGCCAAGCGCGTCAGCTCTTTAGCTAACGCGCGAGGGACGAGCGAACGCAGCTAGTCGCGCTCGAGGCTCCCCGGCAGTACGGAACAGCCACAGGGGGAGGCGGTGCCGTCGGTGGGACCGGTCACGGTCACTACCCAGACGGGACGTCCGCAGCGGGGGCAGTCGGGGAGCGACCACTCGGCCGCGTCCGCCGCGTCGTCGGCCGGCTCCGTCGTCGCGCTGGCCGGATCGATCCGTTCATCGCGGCCGGTCATCGCGACCCTCGGCGACGGCGCGGACGGTCCCGGGAATCGGGCGCAGTCGCTGGTCGTCGGCGTTGATTCCACCGTCGTTCGGGACGTTTATATCCCGATAGAATGTACGCGTTCATGGCTTTCGGACCCTCTCGGGTTGGAAGCCAGTCTCGGGTGTCTTGAGCACCCGGGGCATTTCGAGACGTGCCCCCCGCCGCTTGCGCGTTTGGAGATCGGCTTCCGTTATGATTGTCATCGCATGGCGACTTATACGAGATACAGGAGAAAACCCACAGCTTTAGCCGTCCTCAGAACGCTCCGCGTTCTGATGGGCTGCACAAGACCTTCGGTCTTGTGAACGTGGGATGAATCCGTCACTGCTGAATCAAACCACGCTACAGTGGCAGGCCGACTCCCCAACAGTTAAGAAATCCAATTACTACATATAAGATATGGATGTGCGGCGTACCGTCCCCGTTGCGCTCGACGTGGACAGCGACGACGCCGCACTCCTCGAAGACACCGTCGACACGTTCCTCTGGTCGGCACAGTACGTCGTCGACCACGCCTTCCAAGGCGAATACATCACCACCAGCAAAACAACGCTAGACGACGAAACCTACGACGATGTGCGTGAGCAGACGGACGGTTTCAACGGTGGACTAGTACAAGCCGCTCGGAACAAGGCCGCCGAAGCCTGCAAGAGCGTCGTCGCCCGCTGGAAGAACGGGAAGAAAGCCAGCAAACCCACGTTCACCAGCCCACACGTCGTCTACGACAAGCGCACCGCAACGTTCCACGACGACTACGTAACCCTCGCCACCACGGACGGTCGCGTGGAAGCCAACTACGTACTGCCCGACGAGGAGAGTGACACGCCGCACTCGGAGTACTTGTTTTCAGACGCGTACGAAACGACGGGTGCGGAACTGCACTACCGAGACGGCGATTGGGTACTTCACATCCACTGCAAGAAGGACGTGGAGTCTGATACGTCGGAGAAGGCGACCACCGAGAACGGAACGGTTCTCGGGGTTGACCTCGGCGTGAACAACCTCGCCGTCACCAGCACGGGTACGTTCAGGACGGGCGACGAGTTCGACCACTGTCGGCGCGAGTACGAGAAACGCCGTGGCGACCTCCAACAGTGCGGCACGCGCTGGGCGCACGAAAACATCCAATCAGTCGGGCGGAAGGAGAAAGGTCGGTTCAAACTGATGCTCCACCGCATCAGCAATGAACTCGTCGCGGAAGCCCGTGAGAACGGATGTTCGGTCATCGCGTTCGAGGATTTGACCGACATTCGCGAGCGAACTGGCGCGTCATGGGGGCACAAGTGGGCGTTCGATCGTCTGTACGACTACGTGGAGTACAAAGCTGAGGAACACGGTATTGATGTGGAGCAGGTTGACCCTGAAAACACATCGCGGCGTTGCTCGCACTGTGGGTTCACGCACCCTGATAATCGGGATAGCGAAGCGTTTGAGTGCCTGAAGTGCGGGTATGAGAACCACGCTGA